>NZ_JAVACL010000046.1:0-58640 GCF_032658145.1 Streptomyces sp. MK7 | reverse complement strand
GATCAACCACTGGACAGGCCATCTCGTGAAAGCGGGAGGTTAACAAGGGATTAGGGCCTCCTGGTAGCTCGGGGTGCGACCCCATTCCGAGCGGTTCCCGGAGGCCCTGTTGTCGTTGTTGTACGGCGGTCCCGACTTGGAGAACTGGCCGTCCCGCGTCGCCGCAGCACGCAGATCCGGAAGGATTCCGGAGCCGAAGGAGCTGTACGGAAGCTGGTGCCATGACGGGTACGAAGATCGAGCTCGTCGACATCCCCGCCTGGCGTCTTGCCGTCCTCGACCCCGTCCCGGTGCCTTCGCGGCTCGCTCGGCCGCACGGCGTTGTCCGGGCCATGCGGAACGAACGCCAGCCGCTCGGCCTGACCAAGCATCGGGCCTGGAGCGTGCCGCGCTGATACGGGCTCTGGGCCGGCTGCGGCCCGGCGACGACCTGTCCCGCCCGCTGGCGGCCACCCGGTCCGCGCTGCGGCGGCTCGCCCGCCGTCACCAGGCCCTGGACGAGGAGATCACCCAGCTGGACGTGGAGATCGGCCCGCTGGTCAAGCAGGCCGCCCCCGCGCTGCTTCAGCTGTTCGGCGTCGGTCCCGAGACCGCCGGGCAGCTGCTGGCAACGGCCGGGGATAACCCGGAACGGATGTGCTCCGAGGGCGCGTTCGCGCACCTGGCCGGGGTCGCGCCGATCCCGGCCTCGTCTGGCCGCACCCACCGCCACCGCCTCAACCGCGGTGGCGACCGGGCTGCGAACAACGCCCTGCACACCATCGTGCTCACCCGCATGCGCTTCGACGAACGCACCCGCGCCTACGTCGCACGCCGCACCAAGGAAGGGCTGAACAAGAAGGACATCATGCGCTGCCTCAAGCGGTTCGTCGCGCGCGAGGTCTATCGCGCGCTGACCAGCACGCCCACCGAACGAATCACTCAAACCGACCTGACTCCAGCGGCTTGACAGCCATAGGAGCATCCCAATACGTGAGCACCGTACGCACGCGAGTCGAGGACATGCCTCCGGGCCAGGCCAGAACCGACGCCGAGGAAGGGATCAGCTGGGCAGCGGCCACCGTTGAGCGCCTCGACCCATTGAACACACCGCCCCGGCTGCCCGACATTCCCAAGCCACAAGCCGACGACGACCTGAAACCCTTCCTCGGGCACTGGAGCCCTTACGGTCCCACCTACTGAACGCCCGCACCGCACATTGTGCGCCCACAACCGCAGTTCAGGAGCTCTTCGCGACCGGTTCAACCGCGGCACACCGACCTGGTGGGTCATCGGAAAGTTGTGGACCTGAGCGATCTTCGGAAAAACCGAGGTCAGATCCCATTTCCTGGCCCATCACCATGTATGTGGGTGCCCAGGGAGTCAAACGGGCGTCACGGCCGACAGTCCGCCCTTTCAACCCGGTCGCTCCAGCCTTCGCCAACACCCTGCTCGACGCGACCGGCGTCCTCCTCGGTCAACTCCCGCTCATTCGCGACCGGGTGTGACTGGTCGTGCGAGACGCGGGCCTGACGGATCGGCAGGTGGGCGACTCGTGGTGGAACGCTCCCTGTCAGCCGACCTGCTGCACCTTGATCGCGTCGCTCACCCGAACCGTCCCGGCTGCAAGGACGTCCGGTAAGCACCGAGCACGGTGCCGGGATCCACCGGGAGTTCGTGGACGGTCGAAGTACGCGTCAACTGGCCCGAAGACCGACCGCCAGCGTCAGTTCAAGGACCCGGTGTGGCGATGCGAGATCCGGAAACAGCTCCCGCAGCTGCGACATCCGGTACCGGACTGTCTGGGGATGGACGAACAACGCCGCTGCCACCTCTTCCCGCCTGCCCTGGTGCAGCAGCCACGCCCGCAACGTCTCCTCCAACCGCCGTGCGGTCGCGACAGGCAAGGTCCGCAACGGTGCGAGGGCTCGGACACGCAGGTCTGCGAACGCGTCCACGTCGGCGCTCAGCACCAGCTCGGGCAGGTGGTCCTCGGTGTCGCGGATATCAGAGGAGAGGGAGCGCGCGCGTACGGCTCGTGCGTACGAGGCCGACGCACGAGTCCATGGCCGGGCCGGGCCGACCACGGCGGTGCGGTCGGTCAGCTGCCGCAAGAGATGTGATCGGTCGGAATCGGGGACGAGCAGCACACCGGTGGCGTCCGGCAGATCGTCGAGGACGAGGGTGCTCGGGTCGAGCGCGCGGTAGGCAGGTCGGGCCTGGGCGGCGGGCAGCAGGACCGCCGTCAGCGAATCCGGAGGCTGCCATCCGGCCCGTTGAGCAGAGGCCAGCAGCACGTCCGGGCTCACGCCGGCGAGGAGGTCGCGGGCCAGGTGTTCCAGGTGGCGCTCGTGGGCCCTGCCCCGGGCGGCCAGTTCGTCGGCGTGGCCCGCGGCGCTCGCGGCGGAGAGCTCGTCGATGTAGGCGAAGGTCAGCTCGGCGAACTTGGCGACCTCGGCGGCGGGCAGACCTGCGGACACGGCGCCCGCTGCCAGGCATCGCCAGGCCACGCGGGCACCGACGCGGTAGGCGCTGAGCAGGGCGTCCATCGAACGGCCGTCGCGCACCTCGCCGCGGCCCAACTCGTAGGCCGCGTCACCGCCGTCGCCGCCCGTGGCGTTCCCGCTCGCGAGGTCCAGGTAGTGCCCGAGGGCGGTGCGAACGGCTCGGCGGATGGTGCCGCCCATGCTGCCCGAAAGGGCGTTGGCGTAGGGCGGGACCTCGTCGATGATCGCCTGGACGACCTCGTCGGCGGTGGTCTTCAGCGCGGCCCGAAGTGCGGTGACCGTCGTCTCATCCAGGGCCAGTTCGCTGGCCCTCTGGGTTACACGACTCACGTTTTTATTCCCTGCGAACAATTCCACCCACCAGATTCACGTCCTACGGTCAGGACTTTACGCCCTGAGACGCAGCAAGCTGGAGTCATGACGAGTGCAGCCCTTCGCAGAAGGGCGTGGAAACTGCTGGAGATGGTCACGACGCCGCTGCTGCCGTCGGACTACCTCGACCTGGTCAGCCCACTGCGTGCGGGCGCTGACCTGCGGGGGCGCATCGAGGCCGTGCACCCCGAGACGGATGACGCCGCGACTGTGGTGATCAGGCCGGGACGGGGCTGGCGCGGCCACATAGCCGGTCAGTACGTGCGGATCGGGGTCGACGTCGACGGGGTGCGCCTGTGGCGTGCCTACTCCATCACCTCGCCGACGAACCGCCAGGACGGCCGCGTCACGATCACCGTGAAGGCGATCCCGGACGGCAAGGTCAGCAACCACCTGGTCCGCAGGGCGAAATCGGGCACGTTGATCCAGCTCGACCAGGCGACCGGTGACTTCGTGCTGCCGCAGGCCAAGCCCGCCAAGGTGCTCTACCTGACGGCCGGCAGCGGCATCACGCCCGTGATGGGCATGCTGCGCGACATCGAGTTCGACGACGTCGTCATGGTCCACTGCGCGCCACGGCCGCAGGACGTGATCTTCCGCAACGAACTGCACGATCTGGTCGCGGACAAGAAGCTGCGGCTCATCGAGGTGCACACCGACACGGACGGCATGCTCGACATCGCCCGTCTCGACGAACTCGTGCCCGACTGGGCCGAGCGCGAGACCTGGGCTTGCGGGCCCGCGGGCCTGCTCGACGCCGCCGAAGAGCACTGGAGCGGGAACGGCGTCCAAGAGCGCCTGCACACCGAACGCTTCCGCCCCGGCATCGTCGTCGCCGGCGACGGATGCGGCGGCGGCGAGGTCACGTTCCGCGCCACCGGCAAGACCGTCGACGCGGACGGCGCTACGCCGTTGCTGGACGTCGGCGAGGAGGCCGGCGTGCTCATGCCGTCCGGGTGCCGCATGGGCATCTGCTTCGGCTGCGTCACGCCGCTCAAGGCGGGCGCCGTCCGCGACCTGCGTACCGGCGAGATCACCGAGGCCGAGCCGGGTGTCCTCATCCAGACCTGTGTGTCCGCCGCGGCGGGCCCTTGCGACATCGAACGGTAGGAGCACCGTGACCGCCATCGACCCCACCGCCCATCTGACGGCGGAGCAGATCGAGGAGCTCGGCCACGAGCTGGACGCGATCCGCGACGAAGTGATCGCCGGACGCGGCGAGAAAGACGCCGCCTACATCCGTAGGGTCATCTCGGCGCAGCGCAAGCTCGAGCTGGTCAGCAGGGGCGTGCTGCTGTTCTCGATCTTCCCGCCGGCGTGGCTGCTCGGCACCGCCGGTCTGTCCGTGGCGAAGATCATGGACAACATGGAGATCGGCCACAACATCCTGCACGGCCAGTGGGACTGGATGCGGGACCCGAAGATCCACTCCACCACCTGGGAATGGGATCACGTCTCGCCGGCCGACCAGTGGAAGCACTCGCACAACGAGCTGCACCACACGTACACCAACGTGATCGGCAAGGACAACGACCTCGGCTACGGCATCATGCGCGTCGACGAGGACCAGGAGTGGCACCCGTTCCACCTCGGCCAGCCGCTGTGGAACTTCATCAACGCCTGCTTCTTCGAGTACGGCATCGCAGCTTACGACCTGGAGCTCGGCAAGAACCTGAACAAGCGGCGCCGCAAGAACCCGGAGTTCCGCGCGCGGGCCAAGGCCGTGGGCCGCAAGATCCGCAAGCAGGTGCTCAAGGACTACGTGATCCACCCGCTGCTGTCGGGCCCGTCGCTCCTCCCCACGCTCGCCGCCACGTTCACCGCGAACCTGGTCCGCAACATCTGGTCCCACTCCGTGATCATGTGCGGGCACTTCCCCGAGGGCGTGCAGGTCTTCGAGCGCCGGTCGATCAAGGGCGAGACGCGCGGCCAGTGGTACCTGCGCCAGATGATGGGCTCGGCGAACATCAGCGGCAGCAGGGCCATGCACTTCATGACGGGCAACCTGTCGCACCAGATCGAGCACCACCTGTTCCCGGACCTGCCGAGCAACCGGTACGCCGAGGTCGCGGTGAAGGTGCGGGCGCTGTTCGAGAAGTACGAGTTGGAGTACGTCACCGGACCGCTGCCCAAGCAGGTGTTCTCCGCGTGGCGCAAGGTCTTCCGGCTCTCGCTGCCGAACAAGAAGCCCGAGGTCAAGACGCCGGACCGTGTGCAGGAGCTCGTCGCCGCCTGATTGTTACCAGCGCCTGGCTCACGAACCCGAGGTCAGGCGCCCTTGTCCGCAGGCTCCAGAATCGCTACGCACTCCACGTGATGCGTCATCGGAAACACGTCACAAGGTGTGTGGACGGGAGGAGAACCTGCGGGTCACATGGGGTTTTCCTGCCTTGGGCGCGGGCTGTGAGGCGGCCGGAGCGTCAAATGAGCGTCATGTCTGACGGACTTTCTCTCCTCCTTTGGCCGGTACACCGGGCTGTCCGCGTTTCTGATGCCCGTGGCCGTCATGTTGCTGCTCGGGCGGCAGGTCAGCTGCTGGAGGTGCTGCAGGATGCCCGGCGCAGCGCACGCCACCGGGCCGCCCGGGCCGACCCGGTGGGCCGGTGATGAGGCTGGACATCAGGACCGACTCGTCGCCGGGTTTCACCTCGTGCACATCGGCGTCCGCCCCCGGACTCCGGCCCGGGTGTGACTCAGGCGTCGATGATGACGGGGATGATGAGGGGCTTGCGGCGGTGGGTGCGGAACGCCCAGTTCGCCACGGCGCGGGCGAGGAGTTGTTCGAGTTGGCGCGCGTCCCCGACGCCTTCCTCGGCCGCGGTGGCCAGGGTCTTCTCGATGACGGGGATGACCGGCTCGAAGGTGGTGTCGTCATGGACGAAGCCGCGGGCCAGGAAGTCGGGGGCCTCGGCGAGGGCGCCGGTGTCCGCGTCGACGATCGCCACCACCGTGACCACGCCTTCGGCGGCGAGGGTGAGGCGGTCCTTGAGGGACGCTTCGGTGGCGCCGCCGACTGTCTGGATGACCGCGGCGCGGATGGCGTCGTACACCGAGTCGGCGACGGCGTGCTGCGGGGCGGTGATCATGTCGGCCTTCACCGTCCACTGCTCGCCCAGAGACTCGATGGCGACGAAGACGGCGTCCTGCTCCTTGGCCTGCCGGTACGCCGCTTTGAAGGCCGCCATGCCCGTCGCGTCGGGCATGAGGTCGGCGGGGTAGGGAGCCGGCAGCGGCTGCATGAGAACCATCGTGCCAGGCGCGCGGGACGGCACGGCACGGACGTCGACACGGCAGGCGTGTGCCTCACTGGGCCTGGCGGGCCGCCGATGGGCAACCGGCGTGCTGGCAGGGCTCCGGCCCGGGACTGGTGGAACCGTCTTGGACAGAGAAGGACCCCAGCGTGGTGATCGCCGGGGTCCTTGCCCCGTGGTGGTCAGGGGTGCTCGTTTCAGGGGCCGATGGCGGGGTCCGGTCGGTGGCGGGCCGGGAGCGTGTCTTCGTGCCGGCGTCCGGTCAGGCTGAGGTCTCCGACTGCGGCTCGGGGCCTTGTGTGCGCATTTGCTCGTTGATGCGCTGCGCTTCTTCGAGTTGGTCTTCGAGGACGATGATGCGGCAGGCAGCTTCGATGGGGGTGCCCTGGTCGACGAGTTCGCGGGCACGGGCGGCGATGCGCAGCTGGTAGCGGGAGTAGCGGCGGTGGCCGCCTTCGGAGCGCAGAGGTGTGATCAGGCGGTGTTCGCCGAGGGCGCGCAGGAAGGCGGGGGTGGTGCCGAGCATGTCGGCGGCCCGGCCCATGGTGTAGGCGGGGTAGTCGTCGTCATCGAGAGGGGTGACGGCGCGGGAACTGCCAGGGGGCATAGACCTCTTCTTCCGGGGGACGCGTCGGGGGGCCCGGGCGCCGTACTGGCACCCGGGCCCCGAGCTTTCAACACCATCTACCGGCGAACTGCGCCGGCCTTGTATGTCCGCAGGGTCCGCCTGGGAGGACGGACTGCGGGGATCGCGGATGCGTGACCGGGGACCACCTTCCAATCCGGGGCCTGCGGTACCCGGGCGGACTGCTTCCTCGCCCGGGCGATCCTGATGGCGTCTCGCTCCTTACCTTCGGTTACTCGGTGATACTGCTGGATACCGCGGGTACTGCTCACGACCCTCTTGGGCCGTGTCCTGCTTGACCTGCCGGCATGGCAGTTCGTGTCTGCCGTGCCCACTTCGACTTCCTGGGTACGACAAAGACAGTAACCCTGCGGCGGGCCAATGTCTACTGTCGTCACGACAGGTTTTCTCCATGGTCAGTGTCTGGTTCTTCCGTAGAGACACTCGGAAGAGCGCTGCCCCTGGGTTGCTTCCTGGCTCGGCGACCACATGCTGAGCCTGGAGGCACAAAACCGATCCAGGGTGGGGCGACAGCGCATGACCGCCGGGGAGACCGGCCTTTACATCGGTACAGCCGTCGGCGCTGAGATTGATCATGGCCCTGAGTTGAGGGCTGCCGCCGCCCCCGGGCCGCCGAGGTACGCGCGTCAAACAGTATCGGGCGGCGGGCCAGCGGCTGGTCCTCGTTTTCGTGCACCACTGGGCCCACATCGCCGCCCCCATCCTGAGCAACCCGGGTCAAGACGCACGAATACCCCCGAAACGGCATGACACGCATCCGCACCACCGGCCCCCCGCCCGGCGTGACTTCCTGTGGCGGCCACCGCAGGCGCAGTTGGTGGCGAGACCGACCTCGACGGACGCTGCCACGGGCAGGCTCTTAGCATGATCGGATGGTTGCCGATGATGCCCAGAAGAACGGGACAGGACGGGAAGTTGTGTCTGGGGACGCCGTAGCCGGTCTCTCCGGCGGATCACATCATGGCAATGCCGGGGAGGAGTTTCACCCGGTTGCCGACCTGGTCGAGTGGGCGGCCGACCTGGTCGAGCCGGTCAAGCCGAAGCTGCGTGGCTGGCTCCATGCCGCGATGGTCCCTGCCTCGGTGAGCGCCGGCATCGTCCTCGTCTGCCTGGCTCGGACCCAGCAGGCGGCCCTGGCCTGCACCGTGTACTCCGTCACCGCCTGGCTGCTGTTCGGGACGAGCGCCGTCTACCACCTCGGCACCTGGGGGCCGATGGGCGAGGCCGTCCTGCGTCGCCTCGATCACGCCAACATCTTCCTGATCACCGCCGGGACCAGCACCCCTCTGGCCGTGCTCCTCCTCCCTCCCGACCGGCGAAACCTGCTGCTGTGGATCGTGTGGACGGGCGCGCTGACCGGTATCGCCTTCCGCGTGCTGTGGGTCAACGCTTCCCGCTGGCTGTACACCCCCTGCTACCTGGCCCTGGGGTGGGCACCGGTGCGTTACCTGCCCGACTTCCTGCACGCCGGCGGTGCGGCCGTGGTCACCCTGACTGTGACCGGCGGTCTCCTCTACAGCGCGGGTGCGGTGGTCTACGCCGTCCACCGCCCCGACCCCTCGCCCCGCTGGTTCGGCTTCCACGAGGTGTTCCACGCCTTGACCGTGGCGGCCTTCACCGCGCACTACATCGCCATCTCCCTCGCCGTCTACTGACGGGGGAGCCGTTCGGACACGAGGATCATCTCTGCGCGCCGCAGCCCGGCCACGCGCGGGTGTGACAGCCCGCCGATACCAGCGGGCCCGCTCACCTCAGGCTGCGGCCGATGGACTGGACGATCCGCCGGCGCGGCGGTACTCGGCGTTGATGCGCTGGGCTTCTTCGAGCTGGTCTTCGAGGATGATGATCCGGCATGCGGCCTCGATCGGGGTGCCCTGGTCGACGAGCTCACGCGCGCGGGCCGCGATGCGCAGCTGGTAGCGGGAGTAGCGGCGGTGTCCGCCGTCGGAGCGCAGTGGTGTGATCAGTCGCGCTTCGCCGATGGCGCGGAGAAAGCCGGGAGTGGTACCGAGCAACTCGGCGGCCCGGCCCATCGTGTAGGCAGGGTAGTCGTCGTCGTCGAGACGGCTTAGCGACTCGTCTGCTGTCATCTCACCTCTCTGTGGAACGGGTCTCCCGCTGAGCCGATCTGCTATTGGGGACCGTCCGCAGCGCAGGTCCGACGCACGGATGAGACCAGAGCCGCCTGCGGAGCTTCCCGTGGCGGCGCCGACCGGCGCGTCGACCGCGATTCTCAGCCCCCTCCGGCGTGCACGGTGGCTCGGGTGGGTCGGCGGGCGGGGCGCAGGGTCGGGTAGGCAAGGGCCGGGCATGAACGTTCCGCAGACGAGGGTGACCCTGATGAACACGATGTCCGTCAACGCCACAGCTGCCCGTTCCACGCGGCCGTTGCCGACGCACGCGATACCGCTCAAGCGTTCATCGAAGACCTGCGGCAGCCGAACGGCAGCCGACCAATGCCTCGAAGCACGCCCCTGGCTCGCAGCCGCCGCACATGCGCACCCCCGACCTGTAGTGCCGCACCAGGGGAGCCGTATGCGCCCGTCTCGCCCGGTTGCGCCTTCGTCCAAGCCGCCCGGGCGGGCCGGTGCATAGAATCCGGTCCCATGCCGAAGCTTGACGAGCTGCTCGTTGCGATAGCTGCCCTTGTGGAGTCCGGGCGGAGCAATCAGATGTCCCTGACCGTGGTCACCAGTGGTGCTGTCATCACCGGTCGGCTGGCTCCGGAAGCCATGTGGAGGCAGAGGGTGTCTGAGGTGCTGACGGACTCCGCCGACCTGGGCGAGTTCTCCGCCGTCTTCGACACCCCCGCGAGGAAGGACGGACCGCCCAGGCATCTGCATTTCCACGTCGCCCGGATCCTGCAGGGTACGGTGGGGATCCCGGAGACAGGCGGGATGTACCGCGTCGCGATCGAAGACGTCAGTGCCTGGACCGTGGGCGACTTCAGCTACTCCGACCACTGACTCACCGGCCCACGGCACACAGTGGGGCCCCACCGGCACGCTTCCGTTCTAGTGGTCGTCGCAACACCCCAGTTCAAGGGGTGCGATGGACTTCGAGATCCGGAAAGATCTGCGGCCTCAGGGGCCCAGGAGGTCGGACCCTGAGCGGGAGGAACACCTTCGGCTCGTGGATCTTGGAATAGGGAACACGGAAGCCTGCCGGATCATCGGCATCAACCGCCGCACCGGCAAGCGTCGGCTCTACGGCCGGCAGGCATCCGCGAGGTACAGGGCAGCCCCGCCCGTCGTGGACACGGGGCTGCCCTCTACGGGCACGCTTCCCCGACCAGCCGGAGATGCACGTGGTCCACGAGACGGTCTACCAGGCGCTTTACGTCCGAGGCCGCGGGGAACTGAGGCGCGAGCTGACCCGGGCCCTGCGGACCGGACGCGCGATGCGCCGCCCGCACCGGCACTCGGCGGCCCGCCGATCGCGGTTCGTGCACCCCATGGTCATGATCAGCGAACGGCCCGCCGAGGCCGCCGACTGGGCTGTCCCCGGCCACCGGGAAGGCGACCTGATCGTCGGCAAGAACAACGGCTCCGTCATCGGCACCCTGGTCGAACGCAGCACCCGCTACCTGATGCTCGTGCACCTCCCACGCGATCACGGCGCCGCCGCTGTCCGCAACGCGCTCACCGAGACCGTCCAGACCCTCCCGCCTCACCTGATGCGGTCCCTGACCTGGCACCAGGGCATCGAGATGGCCTCCCACCGCGCCTTCACCGTCACCCCGGACATCCCGGTCTACGTCTGCGACCCGGCCAGCCCCTGGCAGCGCGGCTCGAACGAGAACACCTATTGGTGCAGCCTTGGCGGGCCGGGCTTCTTCGACGGGAGAGGTTCGGCGGGATCGTCGGGTGACTCGGAGAACACGTGCCGGAAGGCTTTCCGTTGAGATGTCCACGGCGGTCCACAGGGCGAGAGCCCTGGCCGGGAGTGACGTGATAGAAGCCTGCTGAGCCGTCAACTCGCAATAGGTCTGTCCCCTGGCCAGGGCCCTCGCGTCTGTCCCGTCATCCGCGACAGCAGACAAGAGGACAACTCGATGGTGACAGTGGGGATCGACCCGCACAAGCACGTCCACGTCGCAGTGGCCGTCAACGCTGACGGCAGGCGGCTGACCAGGCCGTTGACCGTCAAGAACGACGCGAACCTGATCGGGGTCCTGCTCAAGTGGATCCGCACGATTGCCGACGGCACCTCTGTCACCTGGGCCATCGAGGACGGCCGCGGCTTCGCCCGCCGCTTGGCCGACGGCTTGCTGCTGACCGGCCACGAGGTGGTCTGGGTCCCCACCCGGCTGATGTCGGCCCACCGCAAGCTCCACGCCGCCACCGGCTCGAAGTCCGACCCCGTCGACGCCGCCGCAGTCGCCCACGCCGCGATCGCCACCCCCGGCCTGGACCGTCACCGCATCGACGACCGCGTCCGCGAGCTGCGCGTGCTGGTCGACTCACGGGCCGACCTCGTCCGACGCCGCACCATGGTGATCAACCAGCTCAAGGCATACACCCACCACGGGCACAGATATTGACCCAGCCGGAGCGCAACGTTTCGGGAAGTTTTGGGGGCGCGCCCAGCGTAAGGGCTGCTCCCCCAAGGGATGGTGCGGGCGGGCGTGGAGATCAGGGTGGCGCCGGCAAGCGTCACGGCCCGTCTCGGGCGCACGCACGGGAGCGGCCATATCGAAGACCGTCAAGGACCAGACCGTCGATCAGCTCGGTGGAAACAGCAGCATCCTGGTGCGGCAACGCCGTGAGCACGAGGAAACGGCGGCTGACGGATCAGTACCTGACCCTCGACGACCTTCACCAGCGGGAACGCGTTCTGAAGCAGGCGGTGCAGCTGGTCTTCAGCCATGCCTTCGTGGAAGAGACGGTGCTGTGGCCCGCCGTACGAGCCTCAGGCCCGGACGGCGAGGAACTGACGACAGCCGCAGTCGTTTTTCACAGCGGTACAGGGGCACGCAAGGCGCGCAACACCGGCCGCGCACCCTCGGACAAGACAGTGCCCTCATCCCGGAATTCCAGTTCGGCGCGCCACCGACCGATCCAACCGCGTCTGGGCCATTCCCCCAGGCGAGTCCGCCGGCCAAGCCCCGCCCGCGACGCGCGCACGGGCATGCGCACGTCGCCGGCCACTGCACGGGACGCGCGAGTGGATAGCGCGAGCGCCGGTGAAGCGGCCAGATCGCGGGACTCGTCGACTCAGCCGCCGCTCTTGCGCCTGAACGACCGCTGGCTCGCAGCCGGGCCATGCGCCGAACGCACCTTCGACGCATCGGACTTGGCGGCAATATCAGCGGCGTCCGCCTGCGCACCGCGCTTGCGCGCCAGGGCTTCGCGGAACTTGCGCTTGAGGTCGTAGTTGCCGTCGCTGTCCGGCTCCAGAGGGGACGTCTCCGGGACAGCCGGCTCCGAACCTTCCGTAGGTACGGGCTCTGCGGTCATGGTGACCTCCTGGGTTCGGGGGTGGGCAAGCACAGCTTGTCATGCTGGGCGCAGTGCGAGGCGCCGGCGACGTCATTCTGCTCCGTTTCGGCGGGTATCCCTTCCGCGGCCAAAGGCGTTGACTTCGTAGGTGAGGCGCACATGACGGCTTCGGGCCGGGCCGAGGGTTGCCGATCCCGTGGGCAGGAGATTCGCCGCCGGGGCAACGGCTCTCAGCCGTTGCGACGCACGAGGGCGGCCTTGCGGGCCTCGGCGAGCTTGCGGGCCTCGCCGGCCTTTCGCGACTTGCCGCCGGCGCCGCGGGAGGTGCCCTTGCGGGTGCCGAGGCCGCGGAAGGGAGCGTTGCTGTTCTTGGGCCGGGGGACGGCGGGCCCGCCGTCGAGCGGGATCCCGGAGGGAGTCTTGGCGCCGGTGATCCGGCTCAGCTCCGCCTCGCCCGAGCACACCTTGGTGACGGTCGGCTCGATGCCGGCCCCGGCCAGCATGCGGCTCGTCTCCCGGCGCCGGCCCGCCAGCACGAGCGTGACCACGCTGCCGGGCCCACCGGCCCGCGCGGTGCGGCCCGCCCGGTGCATATAGTCCTGTCGCAGCTTCCGCGACCATGAACAGCCCGCGGACGAGAAGCCCGTGCGCCCCTCGGCGGGGGCAGGCATCGCCTCAGACGCCTCCCGCAGCGTTCGACCTTGCAGGGGCGAAGGCTATGACTGTTGGTCGCCGAGGGCCCCGGCCGGATTTGCCGAGCACTCGACGCGAGGGCGCAGGGAGGAGAACCCGGGGGGCAGCGGTGCCGACGCCGGAGCTGCAGCACACCCGCCCGGAAGCCCCCGCCGGCCGCGCCTGTAGGAGCTTGCCGTCGAACGAGCTCTCACCGGCGCTCTCACACAGCCCCTATGAGCGGGGCCCTGACTGCAGCTGTCTGACCAGGCGGAAGACCTCCCGGGCCGCGTAGCGTTTGAGGCAGCGGACGATTTCGCGTCGGGTCTTGCCCTCCTTGATGCGGCGCTCGTAGTAGTCCTGGGTGCGCGGGTCGACTCGCAGGCGGGTGAACACGATGCGGTGCAGCGCCACGTTGGCCTGACGGTCGCCGCCGCGGTTGAGGCGACGGAACTGCCGGCGTCCCGAACGCTCGACAGGGCTGACACCGCACAGCGCGGCGAACGAAGCCTCGCTGTCCAGCCGTTCCGGGCTGTCCCCCACCGTGATCAGCAACGTGACCGCCGTGTCCGGGCCGATCCCCACCACGTCGAGCAGCTGCGGGGCATGCCGTTCCACGAGCCGGGCAAGACGAGCGTTCACGTCCCGGATCTCCTCGGAGAGCTGGCCGATCCGGTGAGCCAGCAGGCCCAGCGTGACTCGGGTGACCTGCACCACCGACTCCCTACCGGCCTCTTCGTGACCACGCGCATCGGTGAACTGTGCGCAGGCACGGAAGAGTTCGGCGTTGCCCAGTTCGGTCAGTTCCTCCCGCAAGACGGGGTCCGCGGTGACGAGTACGGCCTTGAGTTGGTTGATGGCCTGGGTGCGGGCTTTGACGGCCGACGCCTTCGTGAGCCTATACATCCTGCCGATCTGCACCGGCCCCTCACCTGTTTTGGCCCGGGCACGCGTCCGCCCACTCAGCACGGCTCGCGCCGCATTCTGGGCATCGAGCGGATCCGATTTACCGCGCCGCCGACGATCCGCCCGGCCCATCCAGTTCATGTCGAACACGTCCACACCCTGCGCCAGCAGATAGCGGAACAGGGAGCCCCGTAGGAGCCGGTCCCTTCCACGCCCGCCCGCCGCAGGGCTCCCGACTTCCTGGCCCACTTCAGCAGAGCTCGATATCCCGCCGCGGTGGCCGGGAACTCGTCGGTGGCAAGGACTGCCCCGGTCACGGAGAGCACCGAGGCTACGTGGGCATCCCGGTGCGTATCCACTCCCAGAACCACCTCCCCCGCGGGGCGACGACGACGGGTCTTGGGAGCGGTCGACATACCGGGCACGGTCGAACTGGACATGCCCGTTCCTCTCCCTCCGGTCCGATGTCACGTCGCGTTGCCGGTACCGGGCCGCGTCAGACGGTCAGAATCGTGAGGACGCCACAACAATCGACAGGCCCCTATCGGGACACACCCCGCCGGCCCGGCACCGACAACGCACCATCCCCGACCAGCGGCCGGCACTGTGACAGCAGGACACCTCGGTCACAGCCCCTATGACGGGGGTTATGGCTGTGTGGGCATGACCAGGTGGAAGACCTCCCGGGCAGCGTAGCGTTTGAGGCATCGAACGATTTCGCGTCGGGTCTTGCCCTCCTTGATGCGACGTTCGTAGTAGTTCTGGGTGCCCGGGTCGAAGCGCAGGCGAGTCTGCACGATCCGGTGCAGGGCGGCGTCGGCCTGCCGGTCGCCGCCACGGTTGAGGCGACGGTACTGCCGACTGCCCGGGGAACGCTCGACAGGGCTGACCCCGCACAGCGCGGCGAAGGACGCCTCAGTGCCCAGGCGTTCCGGGTGGTCCCCCATCGTGATCAGCAAAGTGACGGCCGTGTCCGGACCGACGCCCACCACAGTGAGCGGCTGCGGGGCGTGGCGTTCCACGAGCCGGGTCAAGTTGGCGAACGGGTCCGCTACGGCCTTGACGAACACGGCCGTCCCGGAGCCATGCACGCCACACTCGGCAAGGACATGTTGGGCGCCAACCCCATGGATCCGCACGGGGATCCACCTGGCTGGGAAAGGGACAAGGGGTACAACCGCGCGCACCTGCTCTGCGCGCGGCTCGGCGGGTCGAACTACGACCCCAGGAACTTCGTCAGCATGCACTCCGACGCGAACTCGCCGGTCACCGGGCACGCACGCCCAGCACCGTGCCCACCACGCGAAGTGAAGCCAGGCACGGAGTCACGCTGACTGGCCTGCTGCCGCCCGGCTGTTCTCGGCGGAGGAGGCCAAGGGCGTTCGGCTCAGCGAGGGGGCAGGACGGCAGCCAGCTCTCGGGCCGCGTCCTGGAGCAGGGGTACGAACTCACGCAGCCGTTCCATGGTCATCCGGTAGGCCGGGGCCGCGGTGGACAGGGCCGCGATGGTGATGCCGTCGACCCCGATCACCGGCACACCCACGGCGCGGATGCCGAGCTCGTGCTCTTCGTCGGCGACGGCGTAACCGAGTTGGCGTACCCGTGCGATCTCCTCGGCGAACGCGTCCTCGTGGGTGATCGTGTTCGGGGTGAACCTGGGCAGTTCCAGCTCGCTGACGAGTTTCCGGCTCTCTTCCGGCGACTGGAAGGCCACGAGGCACTTGCCCATGGCGGTGCAGTGCAGGGGGCCGCGGTTGCCCGGCTCACCGGTGATCTGGACCTGCTGGGGGCCCTCGACATAGTGCACGTACAACTGATCGTGCCCGTCCAGCACCGACATCAGCGTGGGCTCGCGCGTCGCGGCCGTGACGCGCTGCATGACCGGCAGGGCCACACCGGCGAACCCCCGGCCGTGCGAGACCCGCTGGCCCAGCTCGAAGAGCCGGAGTCCGAGACTGTACCGCCTGCTGCCGTCGTCACTGCGGACGAAGCCCTCGCGCTGGAGCGACTTGAGCAGCCGGTGGGTGGTACTGACCGGGTATCCTGCGGTCTGGGCAAGTTCTGACAGGCTTGTCCCGTGTGGGTGTTCGGAGAGCAGGCCGAGCAGGCGAAGTGCTTTGCCCACCATGTCCGAGCCGGTTCTGTCGGCGGCTGCCGCCGGCGCCCGATGCGATGTCACTGCCTCGACCCTCTCCCTCTCTCTGAGCCCTCTCCGACCCCACGCTTCCACGCCCCTCACAGGCGCCGGACAGCACGGTAACCGGTCGGGCACCGCGACGTGACGGTCGCGTGACGAAGGGATCAGTGCAGACCCTTGACGCGGCGCGGTCCGGAGCGGAGACTCACTGATCGCCGCATCGTGGAAGTCTTTTCCACTATACGGGAAAAGCAGTGTCGCTTTTACACTCCCCCTCAAGGACATCCCCATGACCGAGCCGCAGTCAGGCGCAGCCGTCCGGCACGACGCCGCCTCCGTCAGCAGACCCGCTCCGTCCGAGCTTGGACGACAGCGCTGGAGACATCTGCTGCCGATCGTGTTCATCACGTACAGCCTCGCCTACCTCGACCGGTCGAACTTCTCCATCGCGGTCGCTGGTGGCCTGAAGTCCGACCTCGGCCTGAGCAGCGGCCTTGCCTCCCTGGTCGGAGCCTCGTTTTTCCTCGGCTACTTCCTTTTCCAGATCCCGGGCGCCCTCTACGCGGAGCGGCGAAGCGTCAACACGCTGATCTTCTGGAGCCTCATTGCCTGGGGCACCCTCGCCTCGGTGCAGGCGGCCCTCACGTCGGCCACCGCGCTGATCGTGGTCCGGTTCCTGCTCGGCCTGGTCGAAGGCGCCGTCCTGCCCGCCATGGTGATCCTGCTCAGCCGCTGGTTCACCAAGCGCGAACGAGGTCGCGCCAACAGCGTGCTCATCCTCGGCAACCCGGTCACTGTGCTGTGGCTCACCGCGGTGTCGGGCTACCTGATCGACCTCACCTCCTGGCGCGGCATGTTCCTCATCGAGGGCCTGCCCGCCATCGCCTGGGCCTTCGTCTTTCGCGCCAAGGTGGCCGACAGCCCCGAGCGCTCCACCTGGCTGGACCCGGCGGAGAAGAGTGCCGTCACAGCCGCGCTGGAAGCCGAGCAGCAGCACATCACCCCGGTCAACAGCTACGTGGAGGCGTTCCGCTCGCGCAACGTGGTCATGTTGAGCGTTCAGTACCTGCTGTGGAGCCTGGGCGTGTACGGGTTCGTCTTCTGGCTGCCGTCGATCGTCAAGGCCGGGTCCGGTGCCGGGATCGGCGCGACCGGCCTGATCTCCGCCGCGCCCTACGCGCTCGCCGTGATCCTGATGATCGTCAACTCGCGTTTCTCCGACCGCGCCGAGAGCCGCAACCGCTTCGTCTGGCCCTGGCTGGCCCTGGGCGCGGCCGCGTTCTACGGCTCGTACCTGCTGGGAGCGTCACACTTCTGGCTGTCCTTCGTGCTGCTGGTCATCGCGGGCGGCGCGATGTACGCACCCTACGGACCGTACTTCGCCAACATCTCGGAACTCCTGCCGCGTAGTGTGGCCGGCCCCTCGGTGGCGCTCATCAACTCCTTCGGCGCCCTCGGCGGGTTCCTCGGCAGCTACCTGGTCGGCTGGGTCGACAGCGCGACCGGTACCAAGGGAGCCTCGTTCCTCGTACTCGCCGTGGCACTGCTGCTGTCCGCCCTGATCATGCCGTTCGTCCGGGCCAGTGGTACCGCGTCCACGGCCACCGCGCCCGTCCGCTCGGCCGCGTGAAGGCCCGTACATGCGCATCGTAAGATTCCGCCCGCAGCGCGGAACGGCCACCGGCGAGGAGCCGGTGGCCGGCCACGGCCTGGTCGAAGGCGACGTCCTGCACCAAGTGTCCGACCCCTTCAAGGGAAAGACGCCACGACTCACCGGACGCACCCTCCCGCTGGACTCCGTACGGCTGCTGGCCCCGACCGAGCCCCGGCTCGTCATAGGAATGGCGCGCAACGGCGAACCGGACGACCGCCGCTTCCCGCCCAACGCCTTCCTCAAGCCACCCGGGTCGGTGATCGGCCCCGGCGACCCGATACCGCTGCCCGGGCACGTGGGCCGGGTGGACGCGGAGGGAGAGCTCGCCGTCGTCATCGGCCGCACCGCCCGGAACCTGGCAGTCGGCGATGCCCTGGACGCCGTGCTCGGCTACACCCTCGGCAACGACGTGACCGCTCGCGACCTGCAGGCCGGTGATCCGCTCCAGGCCAAGGGCTACGACGGCTTCACGCCGCTCGGGCCGTGGATCGAGACCGACCTGGATGCCGGCGCCGTGGACCTCGCGGTCAGCATCGGCGGCCGATCGCTGCCCGTCGGCTCGACCGCCCGGCTCGCCCGGGGCGTGAGCGAGATCCTCGCCTACCTCACCTCCTTCCTCACCCTCCACCCCGGGGACGTCGTCCTCGCCGGTGCCCCCGGAACCTACGGGCCGGTGGCGGCGGGCGAGACGGTCGCGATCAGCGCTCCCGGCCTGGGCGTACTCACCAACCCGGTGGTCGCGGCCCCGGCAGCCCCCCGCACTCCCGAGCGCACTCGGTAATTTTGTAAGGACACCCAGTGACACCCCAGACCCCCCACCTCGACGTCGTCACCTTCGGCGAGGCCATGGCCATGTTCGTGGCCGAGGAACCCGGACAGCTCGCGTCCGTCACGCACTACCGTCGGGCCCTCGCCGGCGCCGAAGTGAATGTCGCCGTCGCCCTGTCCCGTCTCGGTCACCGCGTCGGCTGGCTCGGCCGTGTCGGAGACGACCCCCTCGGAAAGTACGCTGTCTCCCAGATCGCCGCGGAGAACGTGGAGGTGGGTGCGGTCGTCGCCGACCCTGAGGCCCCCACGGGGTTCCAGCTGAAGAGCAGGACCGACGGACAAGGCGACCCGCTGGTCGTCTACTACCGCCGTGACTCGGCCGGCAGCCGCCTGCAGCCGAGCCCTGAGGCCGACGCCCGGCTGACCTCCGCCCGCCACCTGCACATGACCGGCATCTTCCCGGCCCTTTCCGCACAGGCAGGCGCCTTCGCCGAGCACTCCCTCGAGGTCGCCGGGGCCTCCGGCGCGACCATCTCCTTCGACCCCAATCTGCGCCCGTCGCTGTGGTCCGACCGCGAGAAGATGGTCGAGGTCCTGAACAACCTCGCGATACGGTCCGACTGGGTGCTCCCGGGGCTTGCGGAAGGTGAGCTGCTCACCGGGCGCACCACTCCCCGAGGAATCGCGGACTTCTATCTCGAGCGGGGCGTCTCGCTGGTCGCCGTCAAACTCGGAGCCGACGGCGCCGCGCTGTTCACCCGGGACGAGGAGTGGTGGGTGCCCGCGTTCAAGGTCACGGTCGTCGACACCGTGGGAGCGGGCGACGGATTCGCTGCCGGACTCATCAGCGGTGCCCTGAACGGCCTGCCCCTCCCCGCCCGCCTGGAGCGCGCCGCCGCGGTGGGAGCCTTCGCCACGACGAGCCCGGGCGACATGGACGGCATGCCCACCGAGCACGCCCTCGACGCGTTCCTCACCGAGCAGAGGGCTGCCGGCCACCAAGGCCCCGAGCGGATCGAAAGCGACCGCACCACTGAACCTGCCGCTCGACAGGACCGCACCGCGCCACGAGAGCAGGCCGCCAACGCGGAGGAGACGATGAGGGCCTTGGTGCCCTGGCCGCAGATCGGCGAGCTCATGGGCGGCTGGCCGTCCAACCTGAAGGTGGACATCTACGACGGTGAGCAGGCCCCGCCCGAGGACCTCTCCGACGTCGCGTTCTATGTCATGCCCTACGCGAAGGGCAACGCGCCGCGGGATCTGATCCCCCGTATGACCGGCCTGCGCGCCGTGCAGAGCCTCAGCGCCGGGGTGGAGAAGCTGCTTCCGTTCATCACGCCGGGCGTCGTCCTGTCCAACGGCCGGGGCCTGCATGACGCGAGCGTCGCCGAACACGCACTGGCTCTCGTCCTGGCCGCTCAACGGGACCTGCCCCGCAGGGTCCGCGACCAGGATGCGCACCACTGGGCGCCGTACTTCACCCGGTCACTGGCCGATACCCGTGTGGTAATCGTCGGATACGGCTCGATCGGGGCGGCGATCGAGCAGCGACTGCTCGCCTGCGAGGCCGAGGTCGTCCGCGTGGCGAGCCGCCGCCGTCCCGCCGAAGGCGTGCACGGCGTCGCCGAACTGCCCGAGCTGCTGCCCCACGCCGACATCGTGATCCTCACGCTGCCGGAGTCCCAGGCCACCATCCGCCTGATGGACGACGAGCTGCTGGCGCTGCTCCCCGACGACGCGCTCGTGGTCAACGTCGGCCGCGGCCGGACCCTCGACTCCGCGGCGCTGCGGGCGGAGACCACAACGGGCAGGCTGCGTGCGGCCCTTGACGTCACAGACCCCGAACCACTGCCGTCCGACGACCCGTTGTGGGACTGCGAGAACGTGTTGATCACGCCCCATGCCGGCGGCGGATCGGCCACCTTCTACCCACGCGCCGAGCGCTTCGTCGCCGAGCAGCTGCGACGGTTCGCCGCCGGCCGCCCGCTCCTCAACGTCGTTACGACGAGCGCATGAGAATCGGGTTACCGGGTTACGACGGCTATCTTGATGCCGAGCTGGTCATCCCCGGGCCCTGTGCCGACGGGCGCCCCGGGCTGCGCCCATCGGCGGCTCGCGCCGGGTGGGCGTCGTGCGCGTTCTGCAACAGCCTCGACGGCAGACGGAACTGCCTGCGTCCCGAGGAGCGCTCGACAGGGCTGACACCGCACAGCGCGGCGAACGACGCCTCGCTGTCCAGCGCGCCGGGGGCGAACGTGCTCATCGCGGCCGCCAAGGCGGTCGGCGGGCCGTTCGCGCACTGTCCCGCGCTGCTGTCCGAAGCCGCCCGCTTACTGGCCCACAGCCTCAACGAGGTCTTCCTGCTGGCCACACTGGCTCTTGCCGTGCGCGTCGACGATCTCCGTGGAGTCCGCCGCCGGTGACGAGGCAGCCACCACGCTGTCGGTCCGCTCGCCCTGAATCAGGATCCACAGGTGTGCCGGTGCATCACAGCCCTTGGCCCATGTTCCGTCGTCCGACTCGGCGATATGGGCGTATCGGATGGCCAGGCTGCCCACGTCGGCGGTAGCTGCTGCCCACGTCGGCGGTAGCTCCTGGAGGGTTGTGCGTCTCGGCGCGCCTCCCCTGCAGCCGTCGCGAAAGCAGCGACCGCGACGCAGAGCCGCAGAGCTCGGCCGAAGACCGCCGACCGCTCGGTGGGCGTCCTTTTGGCACCGTCGTGCCGCTGCTTCCTCCCCACCTGGCTTCCTTCTGGCAGTCCGGTGGTTGCTTGTCGAACGACTCATGTGCTGGTAGCTCATGGGCCAGGGAGCACCCCCTTTCTCACCGCGCTTGTCGAGTCGGCCGCGATTCGTCCCGTCGGCCCATGCGAGACGCCCCAGCATCATTGGCCGGTCAAGCACTCGCTGTGGCCACGCGTCGGGCAAGGAAACAGCTGGTGCGGCGGCGAAGTAGACCCGTCGCCTGTCCCGACGCCTGGTGTTCGAAAGCCTGAGGGCGGCGGTCACACGCCACACCAGATGGGGCGGAAGGCCACCGAACCAGCGTCCTCACGGCCGCATCGACTGCTCGGCCTGCCGCGCCAGACGGTCCAGCCGGGCCTGCTCCTCTGTCGGGAAGGACTGCTCCGCCACGGTGACCCGCAGGCGTTTCAGGTACGTGGTCAGACATCCCATGTTCTTTCGTGTCAAGTGGCGTGGGGGTGGGCGTGGTGCGACCATGCGGTCGCTTCGTCGTAGAGGGTTCGGGTCTTGAGGCAGCCGTGGAGGATGCCGACGAGGCGGTTGCCGACCTGTCGGAGGGCGGGGTTGCAGCCGGCCTCGCGGGCGCGTTGCTTGTCGTAGTAGTGGCGGGCGCCGGGTGAGGCCCGCAGGGCGGAGGACGTCTGGGTCTGCAAAGCGTCGGCGAGCCGGTTGTTAGGCACGAAGCGGGCCTGGACCGTGTGGCTCTTGCCGGAGGCCCGAGTGATAGGGCTGGTGCCGGCGTAGTTCTTGCGCGCTTTGGCAGAGGTACAACGGGTGGGGTCGTCTCCGAACCCGGCGAGCACCCGGGCGCCGGTGATCTCCGCGATGCCGGGCATCGAGAGGTAGATCTCAGCGTCCGGGTGTGCAAGAAAATGCGCCTTCACCTGTCTTTCCAGCTCGGCTATCTGCTCGTTCAGCGCGATCAGCAGCTTCGCGTGGGCGGTGGCGGTGGCCGCGTAAGCGGCTGCGACCGACTCGGGCAGGCCCAGGTGCCGCTCGCGCAGCGCAGTCTGGATCGTGGCCGCCTTCGCGGCACGGTTGTGCCGGCGGTGCCGGGTCAGCACTGCGGTGATCTGTGAACGGGTCAGCTTCGCCGCCGCGGCCGGGGTGGGTGCCTTGATCAGCAGTTCCAGCGCGTCCGTACTGGTGAGGGCCAGGTCGGTGTAGGCGTCGAGTGCGGCGGGGAAGTACTCGCGCGGCGTGTTGCGCAGCCGTTGGAAGGTGCGGGTCCGTTCCCAGATGAGGGTCTGATGGGCGCGGGCGACGACCTCGACGGCCTGGGCCTGCTCGCTGTCCCCGGCCACCGGACGGAGCTGGTCGCGGTCGATGCGGATCATGCCGGCCAGCGCGTGCGCCCTGCACCCACGGGCCGCGGTCGGTCTCGATCCCGACGATCACGTCAGCGGGTTCGAGGTCCTCACCGCCATGCTTCGCGACGAGCTCGTGGAGTTTGGCGACGCCATCCACGCCCTCGGGTAGTCTCGCGGTGGCCAGCCTGTGGCCGGCAGCAGAGCCGAGGAGTGCGACAGGGCATGGACGGCCGTGGTCGGGTCATTCAGGCCAGGCGACAGCGCCTTCAGAGCGACATCCGTGAACTGACGGAGAGCGAAGGCCACGTCCTGTTCGTCGGTGCGTTCGTGTCCCGTCACGATCGCTTCCGCAGCGCGTTGCAGCAGCCCGTCCCGAGTATCCGGGCGCAGCGGGACGCGTTCGCCCGACCAGACACTGCCACAGGGTGTTCCGGCGACCAGGGAACTGCCGGGCAGGCGATCGACGAGGACGACGGCGTCCGCATCGATGGCTGCCCGCAGCAGGGCGTCCTCGTCCACGGCCGCGAGGAAGCCGGACCGGGAAGCGAGCAGTGGCGCGGCGTGCTCGGACGGCTGGGGCGGCTCCGCCGGGCGGTCCCGGTCGGCTTCCTCGTTGCCGAGGACCCTGTCGATGGTGCGCTTCGCCTCCTGGTGGACGGCGATCAGCATGACCTCCGCCCGCAGTTCGCGCACCAGGTGGGAGAGAAACACGACGAGACACATGACGCTCGCCGGCGCAAGGACGAAGGCCACACTGACCGACAGCTGAGCCACGAACTTCGGTCCGGAGACGTCACCGGTACGCACCGTGCGCAGAACGGTGAGCGCATAGGTGAACGCCGTCAGCAGCAGGGCCGGCGTCACATGCCGATTTGTTGCCGCCACAGGAGGCGCTGACAGGGCAGCTACCCGGGTCTTCACGGCGGGACGGTCCCAGATCACCGACTCATCGTGCCGACGTGGAGCCTGACTCGGGCGGGTAGTTGCGGCTGTTCGAGGAAGTCCCGCAGATGCGGGAGTGCTCCCGACTCGATCCTCTCCAGTGTCGTGCGCACATCCGCGTCCGCTGTGAGGGTCACCCTCACCTTGAGGTGCGGATAGCGGGCACTGTGCGTCAGCCGGGCGTGGGCCTGACGGACACCGTGGTAAGACTCGATCTCGTCCTCCAGTGCTCCGGTGACGGCATCGGCGCTGAGTGTAGTGGCGCCCTTGCTGCGGTCCGCCTCGAGAGGCAGGCTGCGCACGTCATCCGGCCGCAGCTGAGCCATCGCGGCCAGCAGGCCGAGGACGGCGACGAGCGCGCCGATGAAGCCGATCAGCGGCCACACCCACGGTGACGTGGCGGCGTAGTGGCGTTCCGGGGCGGTGAGCAGAGGCGCTGAGGGGCCTGCCGAACCCAGCACCCCCAAGCCATACAGGAACGACAGAACACCCCCGGCCAGCAGACCCAAGCCGATCACGGCGAGTGCGACGCGGTTGGCCCTGTCGAGGTGCCGGATCATGGCTTCCCCCTGGCGGTCCGTACCTTCACGGTGACCTTGTACGAAGGGGCGGGGCGGATCGCCTCCAGCCGCTCACGAGTGGCGTCCGCGATGCGTTCCCGCAGGTCCTGTCGTTCGCGCAGGGGGGTGGTGACCTTCACTTTCACCCGGCGGCCGCGCAGCCTCACGCGGTGGTGGTCGACTCCGTCCACTTGGCCGACCGTCCCATCGACACTGCGACGCAAACCCCGCCTGGTCAGGAGGGCGCAGGTGCAGTCGTTCGCGCTGTCCACGCGGACGGCCCGGCGATGACCGCGCGACAGGGCAGCCCACAGAAGGAACATCCCGGTCACAGCGGTAGCGGCTGCCACCGCCATGATGGGTCGCTCACCCCACTGGTTACTCTCGAGCTCGGTCGTGATGGCACGTTGCGGCCAGACCACCGGGGAGTTGCCCGTGCCGACCGCCACCACGTCGATGGCCAGCGCCGCGCCGGCTGCGGCGATGATCAGGGAGATCAGGGCGACGAGAACCCTGCGGGGGACACGCCTCATCGCACTCTCCGGGTGGGGTGAGACGGCGACGGGAGGTGGGTGACGTCGATGTCGACATGGTCCACACGCAGGCCGGTCAGGTACTCCACCCTTTCGATGATGTGCTGACGCAGCCGCCGGGTGGTAGCGCGGGCTGGGCACGGCCAGGCCAGGGAGACCGTGACGGACAAGGACGTCGCCTGTCCACCGACCCAGGCGGTCACGTGGGACGTGCGCTCCATGCCCTCACGGCCGAGAGGCATCCCGAGCAGGCGCGGAGCGACGCCCCCGACGCGGCCGGCCTCCCGTACTGCCAGCGCGGCGATCTTCTCCACCACCCGTTCGGCGACGACCGTGCGCCCGGGGCCCTCACTCAGCGCGGGCCGGTCGAGCTCCGCGTTGACGGCGGAACCGGTGCTGCTGCCGCTCATCAGCGACTCCTCGACCGGTGGGTACCGGCGCGGTAGGCGTCGCGGGACGCCTTCAGATCGAACCCGCCCTCGGCGATCCAGCCGACGAACAGGCCGATCAGCCCAAGGCACAGAACAACGAAGAAGGGGATGACGCCGCCGAAGGCGCCGGCGAAGCCCAGTGCCACGCCGAAGGCCAGACCGAGAGCAGTGGGGGACGGGTACACAGCACACCTCGAAAGAAGATCCTGGGGGTTCAACGAGCGGATTCGCCCGTCGGGGGGGCGTCGAGGTCAAGATCCTCGACGACCACGTCGACCATGGCGCCCGGCGCCGCAGCGACGACGGCGTCCCTCACCTGAGCAACGATTTCCGGGATCGAGTGGCCATACCAGGCGACGACGTGCACTCGAACCGTCCTGCCGGACACTTCAATGCCGGGTACTCGCCCTCCAGGCAGGTAGGCAGACGCACCGAACGGCCCGGCAGTCACCCGGCTGACCAGTCCGCAGCCAGCGACCGCATCGGCGATCCGCCCTGGGTCGAACTCGCGGCCGTTCCCGGTCATGCCGCAGCTCTCGACGGCAGCGTCGCTGTCATTGCGGACAGGCGGCTCGTTCACTGCACCCGGGGGCCCGTTGATACGCCTTCTTCTTCCTCGGACTCGGGCAGATGGACGTCGTCGACCGCGATGTTGACCTCCACCACCTCAAGGCCGGTCATGCCCTCGATGGACTTGATGATGTTGCGCCGTACGCCGTTCGCCAGGTCGATGATCGAGACGCCGTACTCACAGACGATCACGACGTCAACCGCTGCCTGGGTCTCTCCGACTTCCACGGCCACTCCCTGGGTGACGCTGGGACCGCGCGACCCGGGAATGCGCTCACGGACGGCTCCCACAGCCCGCGATCCACCGGTGCCCAGGTTGTAGACACCGTCGACCTCGCGTGCGGCTATGCCGGCGATCTTCTGCACCACCGCATCGGCGATGGTCGTCTTACCGTGTTCCGTCACCAGGTCCCCGCGCCCGTCACCGAACCGGTTTCCGGACGGCCCTGTCCTCGACGTCGACTCTGTCGATGAAGTGCTCATTGCCTGGACTCCTAGATAAAGAGAGATCTTCTCTCCCTTTATGTCACGAGATGACGGCCTTTGCACCACGACTTCCTCCGGTCAGGACGCCACTCGGCAGATGAAGTTGATCCGCTGACCCGTCCGCGCCACGCACGGGGGGAGCCTGCCCGTGAACCGCTCTGAGGTAAGGCGTCGGGTCCACCTCGCGGGTACTCGTGCTCGTCGGCGATCGGTGGGCCGATCAATCGTGGCGCAGGCCCTGTGCCGGGACACCGCCGCCCTGTACCGCTACCTCACCCACGGCCTGGGGCGGTCAAGGCGATCCACACCATGGAGACGGCACCAGTCCTTCGCACGCTCAAAGCGGTCGGCACAACCCCGACTCCCGGATCGCCTGGCGACCCGGAGCGAACCCCATGATCAGTCCTTTTGGCGAACAGGGGGCGAGGCTGGGGCACCCGTATGCAGACAGTGGACCCGCCCTGTGTCAGTCAGCAAGTGCCTCTGCCCCCGGCATGTCATGACTGATCCCCTCCCCGCAAGGGCGGCCGCCTGACGGAATGACCTCGACAAGGCGTTCCTATTCTGCGCGGGACAGATCCGTGAAGAGTCGGGGGGACACGTCGGGTGTGTGCCACGGGCTCAGCATCAAACCTGGCAACTCTGTACAAAACCACGGACATCGGACTCACCGCGAAGCCGCACAGGAGCGCTCCGATGCGGCTTCGTTCCTCACGGCTCCACGCGGAGGTTCCGTCAGGACGGATCCCGGCGGGGCCTCGCCGTATCACCGACGCCCCTATAACGCGGGGCGCTGGATACCCGTCCTGACCAGGTTGAAGACTTCTCGGGCGGCATATCGCCCGAGGCATCGGATGATTGGAACTTCAGGCCGGTGCTCCTTGGAACCGACCCGGTCTTCTGACGGGAGGTGGAGCTGATGGCAGCGAGGAGGACTCGATCACCGCGGCAGCCTGGCGAGGCACGAACGGGGCCCGTGCCGCCCGGTACGAGATGACCGCTGGTGTCAGCGGCGGACAGTATCGTGCCCGTCGTGAGGGTGGGAACTGAGGAGACCCGGGGCTGATCGTGCTGCGCGGGAACAGCGCCTCCGGGAAGTCGTCCACCGCGGCCGGCCTACGTGAGCGGTTCGGCCGCAACCTGGCGCTGGTCGGCCAGGACAACTTGCGGCGCATCGTGCTGCGCGAGCGCGACCGGCCCGGCGCTGCCAACATCGGCTTGATCAGCATGACAGCTCGCTATGCGCTGGACGCCGGATTTCACACCGTCGTCGAAGGGATCCTGTACGCCGACCGTTACGGCACCATGCTTGAGGACCTCGTTCGCGACCACCGTGGCATCTCTCGTTGCTACTACCTGGACGTGCCTCTTGAAGAGACGTTCGTCCGGCATGCAACGAAGCCGGATCCGACGTACCTGGCCCAGGTCACCGACCAGCACCTGCGTGACTGGTATCGCGAGCGGGACCTGCTGCCCAGCGGGATCGAAACCGTCATCGACGCCGGCAGCGCCTTGAGCGAGACCGTGGAGCGCATCATGCGCGAGACCGGACTTGACCAGGTGCCGGCGATCGACCGCTGAGGCCGATCCCGGTGCGGGGCCGCCTTCAATCGGGTTCGGCGCTGGGGGTTCACGGACTTTCCACGCATTCCAAAGCCCGAAGGTGCGGGTGCGGATTCTGGTGGCCAGGTTCAGCAGGGCAGGTGTGTCAGCACTCGTCGGAGCCGTGTTCGTCAGGGATGTCAATGCCGCGTCGGCGGGCGCTACAGGGCCGCGCCACCGCCAGCGACGCGGAACAGTCCCGCTCCTGCGAGGAGCCACGGTGTCGCGTCAGCGCCAGTGCGCGCGAGAGATCCGCTGGGGGCGGGGCCGAAGTACTCGACACGGTTCTGGTCTCTGGACGGCATATGGGACGGGGTCTTCGACGGGGGCCGTGGAACAGTCGTCGACGGGCATGTCCAGGGCCGGTTTTCCCAGGTCGGCCAGGGCGCCGAGGCCGGCGGCACGCAGGAGGGCCAGAACCTGATCGCGGCGGGCGGCGGTGATGTCGTGGGTGCGGCCGGGCCGGGGCGTTCCCTCACCTGTCGGGCGGCTGCTGCCCTACGCTCGGACCACGAGGCCGTTCGACCGTCCCTGGGGGGGATCGATGATCGTGGGCATTCACGGTATCCGCTGCTACCGCTATCTGGCTCGGGCCGGCGACGCCGAGGGGGCCGCGCGGGCACTGGCCGCCGAGTGGGGTGCGGCTTTGGGCGCGGACTACGAGGGCGTCTCATATGAGCGAGGGGGTCTTGACGCGGCCTACTACGCGCATCTGCTGCACCTGGGGACGGCACAGGGGACGACAGCCGAGGACCCGGAACTCCTCGGGGCGACGGGGCAGCAGATGCTCGCTGACTGGGCAGCGGCGCTCGGCGCTCCCGATGAGGTACTCATGGGCCGGGCCGGGTTGCCGGTGCGTCAGATCGCCGAGTGGATCGCCCGTCGCCACGGTGACCTGGCCAGGAGGGTGGTCGTGCTGTTCTGCGGGGAGGCGGACACCTATCTCGACGACCCCGCCTCGAAGCGGCGTGCGGCGGTGCGGGACCAGCTCAGCGGAGTGCTGGAGCGCCGCCGCCCGCGGGTGGTCATCGCACATTCGCTGGGCAGTGTGGTCGCCTACGAGACGCTGTGGCACCGCCCCGTGGATCTGGATGTGCTGATCACGCTGGGCTCCCCGCTGGGACTGCCGGGGGCGGTGCGTGACAGGCTCTCCCTGGGGCCCGGCAACGAGGAGCGAACCGGACAGCGACCGCCGGGCGTGCGACGGTGGGTGAATATCGCCGACATCGGGGACGTCGTGGCGATTCCGCGCGACCTGCCCGCCTCCTTCCCCGGCATCGACGCCCACCACGAAGTGAGCCTGGGCGTGGTCGCCTCACACAAGGCGACGCGCTATCTGGCAGTGCCCGAAGTGGCTGCCGAGCTGGCCCGCCTGCGCTGATCCCCCTTTGAAGGGCTGGAGAGTCAGTCGGCGCGGCGCAGGACGACGATCTCCCATTCGCATCCCAGCACCATCCGGTCGCCGCACACCAGCAGGGACTGCACCGCGCCGGGCACCCCCAGGCCGATGACGGCGCCCTCCCTGAACGGGTTCCAGATGCGGACGGCGCCGTCGTCTGCGGCAACCACGATCGGACCGTCCGGCCCGGCGCCGAACGCGACCGCGTTCACCCCGCCGACGACGGGCAAGGTGTCCCCATACGGCCGCACCTGCCGAGCACGCGACAGGTCCCACAGCCTTACGGTGCCGTCCTGGCCACCGGTGACGGCGACCGGAACGCCGTCGTTCGTCACGGTGCAGGCCAGCGCGGTGGCCCAGCCCTGATGCGCCTGCACGGGCGCGGCGAGCGGCAGCCCGGTCGCCAGGTCCCACAGGCGGAGAGTCCCGTCGTCGCCGCAGGACAGCACGGCGGGTTGGTCGTCCAGATCCAGGCAGGACAGAGCGTTGACCCCGCCGAGGTGTCCGGCGAGCGGCAGGCCCCGGCGGGAGCCGCTCTCCACGTCCCACAGGTGCAGCAGGCCGTCGGTGCCCGCGGACACCAAGACCGGTCGCCGATCGAGGAATGTGGCCGCCAGCGCTTGGACCGTCGTCGTTCCGGGGGTGAACTCGGCCCCGTATGGGACACCTTCCCGCAGGTCCCAGGCGCGCGGCCGTCCGTCGGCGCCCGCGGTGACCACCAGCTGGCGTCCCCGCAGGTCGACGACGGCCACGTCATACACGGAGGCGGGCCGTTCCGCCGTCGCGTCGGCGGGCCCGGTCGCGACGGGCGCCCCGTACGGGGTGCCCTGTTCCAGGTCCCAGCGGTGCAGCAGGCCGTCGGCGCCGGCCGAGACCAGCAGGGTGCGCCCGTCGAGTTCGCAGTGGGCGAGGGCGGTGACCCAGGAGGTGTGGCCGGGCTCGGGGGCCGTGCGCGGCCGGTCGGGAGGCACGTGCCAGACCCGCAGCGCCGGGTCCAGGCCTACCGAGACCAGGACGGGTGGCTGGGACGGTGCGGACGGGGGCCGGGCGAGGGCGGTCACCGCTCCCATGTGCCCGACGAACCGTCCCAGTTCGGTGCCATGTGTGGGATCCCAGATCCGGATCGTGCCGTCACTGCTCCCGCTCAGCAGCCGCGGCCGCGAGCCCCCGGCGCCGCCGGGCACCGGTGGTCCCTCCAGCGAGCCGTCCACATGGGAGAGGGCGTAGACCGGGCCGTCGTGCGCGGTGACCGACGTCGCCAACAGCGCGTGCGAGTCGGCGTCCCAGAGGCGTACATGACCGTCATCGCCGCCGGTCGCCAGGCAGGGACGGTCTCCTACGGCGGCGAGTGCGAGGGCGGTCATCCGGCACGGGTGGCGCAGGTCCGGCCCGGCCGCCTCACCGAGGGGTGTGCAGAAGCGGACCGTGCCCTCGTCGTCGGCCACCGCCACCAGCGGACCGTCTTCGCGGGGCAGGCATACGAGGGCGGTGGTGCGGCCCAGACCGGTGCGCAGTTCCTCAGCGGGCAGTTCACCCCGCAGGTCCCACAGCTGCAGGCGTCCGTCCGCGTCCGCTGTCACGGCCATGGTGCGCCCCACGACGTCCACGCAGGCGAGGGCCCGCACACCGTGCGCGCCGGGAAACAGAGGGGCTGCCGACCGCAGCTGCTCCAGGGCAGGCAGGGTCAGCACCTGCGGTACTCCGTCGGCCGCCACGACCAGCACGGCGGGCCGACCGGCGAGTTCCGTGCAGGCCAGTGCCCGGATCTCCCCCCGTCCGAGGTCGACGGCGCCGCGCACCCGGCCGTGCCGGGCGTCCCATACCCGCAGCAGCCCGCCACGGGTACCGGTCACCACGTCGGACGGGCCGGTCACGGGGGCGGCGAGTGCCGTCACCCTGTCCCCGGGCAGGGGGAGGGTGAAGGCGTGGTCCGCGCTGATCCTGCTGGCGGTGGCCCACTGCGGCGGCCACGCCATAGGCGTGCCCTGGCCGGGGGCCGGCCGCGCCAGCCGGTCGGCGAGGGTGCGGGCGCCATGCCGAACGGCGTCGATGGCCAGGATGTGCCGACGGCCCTCGTCGGATGTCCGGCGGTGGACGTGAGCGCTGGTGCGGTAGACCGTGGCGGCGCTGCGCGCCGATTCCGAGGCGACGTGGCCCAACTCGGGGTCGAGCCGGTCGGGGTCGGCGTGGACCAGGAAGCCGGGGTCGGCGCACAGGACGTCGAAGCGGCCCGCGTCGATGGCGTGCTGGGCCAGGTGGCGGCGCAGGTAGTCGTCGAGTCCGGCCCAGTGCGGGCCCGGCGCGGCATCCGGTCCCCGCAGGGTGTCCAGGAGCGCCGCATACACCGCTTGGTCGGCCGTCGCGCCTGGTGCCGATCGGCTGCCGGGCGTGGCCCGGCCGCGCAACTCGTCCGCGATGCTCTGGTGCAGCAGGCGGTACAGGGCGGTGCCGCGTTCGCCGGGTACGACGCGGAGGAAGGCACGGAGTTCGTCGAGCAGGCGTACCACTTCCGTGCTCCGGTCTTCAGGAGCCCGGTCGGTACCGGCTCCGCCGGACCCGCCGGTGCCGTCGACCTCAAGCGTCGCGGTTCCCTCGCCAAGGGTGTCGAAGGCAGCGGCGACCGCGGCCACGAGCCCGACCGGCATGCCGTCGCCCTGGGCGAAGGCGAGCGCCGTGAGGACCGGGCGCAGCAGATGATGGGCGTGGGCACTGGCGAACCGGAGTTCCAGCAGACCCGGCAGGTCCCGGGGCACCTGTTCGCCCAGCCGACGCGCCGCCTGGCTGTCCTCCAGAGCGCCGGCCACGCCTTCCTGGAGGGCGTAGGAAGTGTAGAGGGCGGCGATGAGGTGAGCCCCCGCAGCGGGTGGGTGCTCCGGGTCTGCCAGGACCTGCGCGGTGGCGGCAGCGAACTCCCGCGCCTGCATGCCCCGTTCCGGCCCCAGGAGACGTTCGATGTACGCCTTCAGGTCCGTCTCCAGCACCTCGTGCGCGACCTTGTCGAGGTCGACCAGGTCACCGGTGTCGCGGGCGTCGGCGATCAGGGACAGACAGGGCTCCTCCTCGCGTGCCGCGAACAGCACCCGGCACAGCGGCAGCCCGTCGGGCCGGTCCAGGGTGGTCAGCGGCTGGATCAGGTCGCGTGCCAGTTCCACCGGGTCGCGTGCCTCGTCGAGCGCGTCGAACACCACGATGGGCGGCGGGTCGGCGCTGCGGCTGAGCGCCTCGATCAAGCGGCGGGGATCGGTGTCCGGGCTCTCCGAGGAGTCTGCCACCCACCGCGGACTGTACGCACTTGTGCGGCGTATCAGGGACTCCACCACCTCGGCGAGGGTGCGCTGGCGGGCGTGGACGGGCAGCGGCGCCGACTGTGCGGTCACCTCGCGGCCCAACGGCTCCCAGAGCGTCCTTGTCTCGTCCCTCAGTTCGGGATGGACTGCGCACAACAGCACGCTCAAAAGCGCGGACTTGCCCGCGCCCGGACTGCCGGTGACCACCATCGTACGGCTCGCGCCGGATCCGCCGGCGAGCCACCGCGCCACCTTGTCGACCTCCGCCGCGCGGCCGGTGAACAACCCCTGCCGGTCGGCGGGCCCAGCCGGGAATCCGGCGCCGCCCTGGGCGTGGCGACGGAAGTGGTCGGGATCGGCCACGTCGTCGAGCAACGGGCCCCAGGCCCAGGACGCGGCCGGTGGCAGCGCCGGTGCCACGTCGGCCGTGCGGTAGTTCGGATTGGGCAGGAACGGCAGGTCGGGGCCCACGGTGTCCAGAGCGCTGACGGTGATGCGCTGGGCGAGGCCGTCCCGTACCTCTGTGATCTTCCGCAGCCGCTTGCGCACTTCGTCGGCGAACCAGTGGAAGCCGATGTGCGGGCTGCCTGGATCGAACTGCAGCCGTCGCTCCGCCAGCGCGGTCAGCACCTCCGCCACGGCCTCGCTGAAGCGGCCGTCCACGGCCATCTCCGCCTCGGCCGAAGCGGCCATCACCCAGGCCCGGTTGGACCCGTCGAGCATCCGGCGCAGCTGCCATTCCAGACGAGCGGCAGCCCCGGAGTGGCACAGGTCCAGCAGGAACAGCACCAAGGGCCGGCCGGGGAAGTCCTCGACCGAGGACAGCCAGCCTCCCACCGAGGTGCGCTCGGTGTGGATGCTGTCGGCGCCCAGCACGTACAGACCGGTGGGCCTGAGGGCTCCGTGGCTGACGACATGGATGACGAGGATGCCGTCCGGTCCGGTCGTGGTGAGCCGCTCGTGCACGGCGTCGCCGATCTGGTCGGCCGTCGGTCCGTCCGCCCCGTCCTCGGGTGCCAGTCTCTGGCATCGGTAGCCGAAACAGGGCAGTTCCAGCGCCGAGGCCACCGCGGCCACCCGCTCCGCGGCGAAGAGCAGGGGGTCGGGGCCTTCGTCGTCGAGGCCCGAGTCCGCGTCGGGCGCGAACCAGCCCACTCCGACACTCAGGGCGCTGCGCACCGGCCCGCTGGCCGACGGCTCGCGCGAGGCGGGAGCGGGATCCGGCGGCGGGCCCGTGGCGGGGACGGTGGTCATGGGCGGTGCGGTTCCTCGTCCCTGGCCATGGCCGCCGTCGTCCGGGTGAGAAGCAGGGCGAGTTCGGCAGTGCCGGGGCCGTCCGCCCCGACCTGTGCCCTGAGCCGCTCCAGGGCCAGAGAGCCCCAGGCCAGGGCGCCCTTGGTATCTCCGCGGTCGGCGAGAAGACGTACCTGGTCGCGTACGGCCTCGCGTACGGCCGGGTCGTCGTCGCCGAGAGCGCCCATGGCCTCCAGATGCCGGGTCAACCCCAGAAGGCCGTCGCTGTCCCGGGCCGTCGGGGCGACGGCGGCGTGCCAGGCGATGAACGCGGCCCTCGCCATCCGCTGTGCCGCGGCCACCTCCGCCGGACTCATGCGCTCCCGGCGCACCCGCCCCACCGCGGACGCCACGAACAGGGTCGCCCCGTCGTCGGCCACCGTGACCAGGGCGGCGTCCACTAGGGCGGCCAGCGCCGATCCGTCCGTGCGTGGCAGGGCCCATGAGAAGAACCCGGCCGGCACCGGGCCCTCTGCGAGCACCGCGCACAGCTCCAGCAGCGGCGTGGCGGCCGGGCACTCCCGTTCGACGTGGTCCTGGGCGAGCGCGCACACCTCGGCCACCGGGTCGTCGAGAGGGGCGGCGGGCAGCGCTCCGGGGGTGGGGTCGGCGCCGAGCGCGGTGAGCAGAGCGTCCGGGGTCAGCCGGGACAGCAGCCCGGCTGCCATCGCCAGCGCCAGCGCAACGTTGTCCAGCCTGGCCGCGATCCGCAGCGCCACCGGAGCGGCGAGATGGTGCACCCGTTCGAGCAGGAAGCGAATGCTCGTGGCCGGTTTGAACGGCGGTACGGGCCACCGTGTGAAGCCGTCCGGCCAGTCGCCGTCGGCAGAGGTGACCAGCAGGGTGCCGGGCCCGTCGGGCAGCGGCGCGGGCAGGTCCTCCGGCCGGGCGCCGTCGACCACGAGCAGCCAGGTCGCGGTGGGCTGCCGCCCGGTGGCCCGCAGGAGGGCGGGCAGTTCGGGCCCGGCGGTGGGCCGTCCGGCCGTCACCCACGCCACGTGGTCGTAGGCATGGCCGTACAGTGCCACGTACTGTACGGCGACGGCGGTGGCGCCGCCCCCCTCGCGGGCCGTCAGCACCAAGCCTGCGTCGCGCCCGCGGAAGGCGCTCGCGTGCACCTCGGTCAGCAGCTCGTCCCGGTCCAGCAGCGTTCGGGCCGGGGGTACGGTCCCGGAGACGACGGGCGTCCCGGCGGATGCCTTGTCCCCAGACCTCGTGCCGTCGGAGGGCAGGCCGGGCGCCTCAGCCGTGGCCGGCTTCTCCAGCTGCCGCGCCAGCGCTTCGTAGCGCTCGCTCAAGCGGCGCAGGGCCTGCGCGGTGACGGTTGCGAAGGGGCGTACCGAGCGGGCGACGTCGACTGCGGGTGCTTCCCCGCCCAGCAGCGCCGTGAAGTCGGCGGTGGGGGTGCCGGAACGCTCCAGGCGGTCGAACAGCCATTCCGTGACGAGGGACAACGTGTGCAGGATCTCGGTGTTCCGCGCCATGCCCAGCAGGACTTCGCGGACGCCCGGACGGAAGTCGAACGGTACGGGCATCACCTCGTGCACGGAGGCGTCCGCATCGTCGGCGTCGTGGTCGGCGCGGGTGACCAGGCCGGTGAAGAGGACCTCGGTGAGGACGGACGGGCGGGTGTCCCTGCACACCGCCTGCTGTACCAGCCGCATCACGGGCAGGCTGAGCGGTACCGCCGCCACGTGCACGGCGAGCCGCCGTGCCATCGGGCTGGCATGCTGGACGAACGCGAGGACCAGGTCCTCGGGAGGCGTAGGCACGAGGGCGGTCGGGGGCGAGGGGGGCGGACCGGAAACCACCGCGGCGGGAGACTCCGGTACCAGAGTGGCCAAGGTGTCCCACGCAGAGGTCTCGCCGCTGACCAGTGCGGCCCACTGCCCGAGCCAGTCGGGGTGGAGGTCCAGCACGGGCACGGCCATGGCGCGCGCGGCGAGCCGGTGGCTGTCCGACAGGCGGCCGTCCAGGGGGGTGACGCGAAGACCGGAGTTGGGTACGCCGGGCGCGTCGGAGCCGAGCCGTACCTCGTGGACACTGAGCGCGCTGCGCTTCCACATCCGGCGTGGCAGCAGATGCACCAGCGCGACCGGGCTGGACTCCCCCCAGGTACGCAGGAGCCGGCCCAGCGTGCCGTCGGCCCAGGACGGGCTGACGCAGTCGGATGCCACCAGCACGATTCTGCGCCCCGTGGGGTCGACGATCTCCAGAGGGCTGCGGTCGGCGAGGCGTTCGCCGGACCGGGCGGTGGGCGGCCGCAGGACGATGCCGTGGGAGGGGATCTCCTCGGTCGGCAGCACCCAGTGCTGCACGGATCTGAAGGCGCCGACGCTGCTCAGCACGGACAGGAACTCGCGGACCGTGTCGCGCCAGAGCGCCATGGATACGGAGTCGTCCACGACCAGCACCAGGTCCAGCCAGCGGCTGGGCGCGGGGCGCAGCACGGGGGACCACTGGGCGGTGTCGACGATGCCCTCCACCGTGGCCTCCTCGTCCAGCACTGTCACGTCCCGTGACGGGACCCGGCGGGCCAGCGGCCGCAGCGAGCGAGCGAGCGCCGCGCGCCGCGGCAGGGCGGCCGGTGCCCGCAGCCGTATCCGTTGGCCCTCAGCGCTCCTGGGTGCGGGCCGCGCCTCGGGCAGGTACAGCGCCATCGGGGAGTTCGACCCGATGCCGGCCTGATACGTCGGCGGCGCCGTGCGGGGAGCCGCCGGCTCCGGATCCCAAGGCGGCCGGCCTGCCGTCCCCGGCGGGCCTTCCGACGCGGCCGTGGTGACGGCGGCGCCCGCGAACCCGGCCGGGGCGGCCGACGGCCCCAGGTGGTCCGCCAGCCACAGGGCGTCCGCCAGCTGCTCGGCGTCGGGCTCCTCCCCCACACGGCGCAGCAGCTCGGCCAGTTGTCTGATCACGTGCCCGGTCCGAGGGGCCTGAGCAGCATCCGCACCAGTTCCTCACGGTTCTCGGCGGTTCCGTTGCCACGGGAGAGGAAGATGGCGTTGAGGAGCTGGTCGGTGGAGAGCAGCCCCTCGTCGCGGTTGCGCAGAAAGGTCTCGATGAGGTGCCGGGCACGGTCGGTGGCGCCGCTGCCCAGGTGCGCCTCCACGATACGGGTGAGCTTCTCCATGTCCGGTTCGGGCAGTTCCAGCCGGACGCAGCGGCGCAGGAACGCGGCGGGGAACTCGCGCTCGCCGTTGCTGGTGATGACCACGAACGGAAACTCCCCGCACCGCACCTGCCCGCGGGCGACGGTGGCGACGCCGCCGGGATCATCGGTCAGCACGTCCACGATGGGCTCCTTGGCCAGACGCACGAGTTCGGGGATCACGAACTCGCCTTCCTCGAAGACGTGGAGCAGGTCGTTGGGCAGATCGATGTCGCTCTTGTCGAGTTCGTCGACCAGCAGCACTCGCGGACGGCGCGAGGGCAGCAGCGCGGTGCCGAGAGGTCCCAGCCGCAGATACGTCCCGATGTCGGAGCGTTCCTCGGCGTGCGGCGGCGGCTCACTCGCGGGCCGGGTGTGCGCGGCGGCGACGCGGCCGGCTTCCCGCAGGCGTCCGATGGCGTCGTACGTGTACAGGCCGTCCTTGAGGGTCGTTCGGCTGGTGACCGGCCAGGAGAGCACCCGGCCGAGCCCGAGCTCACGGGCGACGTGATGGGCGAGCGTGGACTTGCCGGTGCCCGGCCTGCCGGTGACCAGCAGCGGGCGGCGTAGCAGCAGTGCCGCGTTGACAGCGTCCACGATGTGTGGGTCGGACTGGTACGCGCGGGCCCGCGGGGCGGAACGCTCGACGTCATGGTCGTTCTCCCCGCCTTTGGTCATGTCACGCCACGGTGGCGGCGCGGGGAGCCGCGCGATCCCGTCGTGGGGCACCCCGTGGCCTTGGTAGATGTGCCATTCCTGCACGTCGTCTGCTCCTCCCACCCGCCGTGCCGCTGTCGCCGTCGGGCATTACGGCCATCGCAGTGCGCCTCCGGCTCCGACGGTGCACGTCGGATCGTCCCAGAGGAGCGCGATGTGCCGCCCCCATTCCACTTCCGCCGACCGTAGCGCTTCCGCACGCAACGACCGGACACGTTCCGGCAGTTGCTGCGATGTGCCACCATGCATCAGTTCCCGCGCCACCCGACGGAATCCGCCCCGCGGCGCACGGTCGGCCGGCCCTGTCCGGCGATCCCAGAGCACCACCGGAACGCCCGTGTCGAGTGCCGTGGCGAGCGCGTCCGCGGTGGCGGTGCGGGACCAGTTGTCCGGAGCCGGGGGCTCGATGACCACCGCGCACACGGAGTCCGGTGCGCGTGCGGGGCCGTACCCCACTGACCGGCGAGCCGGATCCAGCCACAGCACCTCGTCCTCCGGCAGCGTGCCACCCTCACGGAAGGCGTCCCAGCGCCGCGTCCACAGGCCACGGGAGAACGGGTCGGTGGCGCGTTCGAGATCGCGGACGACGACGGCGCAGTGAGCACCGAGAGCCGACTTCGCCGGGCCTGCCGCAGACGGCCGAACGTCCATCACCCACTGGTCCACGGGCAGGTCCAGCAGCGACCTCGGAAGCAGGAACTCGACGCGTCTGGGTGGGCGGCCACCCGTGTAGTCCCTGACGACCGCCATGAATTCGCTGATCATGGGCGGGACCTGGGACATCGGCCGGGGCTCGTCCTCCTGGACCAGCGGGAGCCATCCGTCCTGCCCGTACCCCAGCCAGGCCGACAGCAGGCATGATTCGCCGCGGGGCAGATACGGCTGGAGGCTGAGGACGAGGAGGGCGTCCTCGTCGGGGGGCGCACCGGGTTCGCGGTGCGGCAGGGGCGGCGGTTCGGGTAGCCCGAGCCGGCGAGTGAGCCTCGTGTTCCACCGGTGTACCTCGTCCCGCAGTTGCTCCGGCATGCGGCGACCCGCCACCAGCGCCTGGGTGAACCGCAAGACTCGGGGAGCCTCGCCTCGGGGCGCGGGCAGGTCCTCCAGCACGGCGAGCGCCTCGCTCAGATCGTCCGGGAGGCGTTCGACGACCCGACCCGCCGCTTCCAGGTAGGCCGCCAGCCAGGGCCTGCCCGGCACCGAGCCGAGGACCGTCATCAGCTCGCGCCGCTCATCCTCCCGCAGCTCCAGGGGAAGGGAGAGTGCCTCAACGAGCTGCCGGAACCGCTGCACCTTACGGTCGTCACCGTGGAACGCCGTGAGCACGTCGGCCAGTGTGACGAGCCCGCCCGGAACCCGCAGACACGTCTGCACGATGGCGAGGACCTCCTGCCGTACGGCGGGGTGACGCGGAATCCGCGACGAGATCTGCGGGCCCAGTTCGTCGATGATCACCGCGCGCATGGGATCGTCGCGGAGTCCGTCCAAGGCAACCAGGATCTCCACCAGTTCGCCCAGCGCCCCGCGCGCATCCGGCTCCTGCATCAGTAAAGAGGTCCGCAGCCCGTACCGACTTCCGCCATGCTGCGCCTCCGGGGAGTTGAGGTGGTCCGCTGACGAGCCAAGGTCAATTGTAGGGACCGGAGTCAGCCTCCGCGGCCTTTCGGTGGTTTCGCAGAGAGGCACCGCGCCGCAGACGCGCCGCCACCACGTGCGCGGCGCGGACCCGAAGTTCCACGCACCGTCTGGCAGTCCGGGAACTCAGCGAGCGCACCCCCGGCCCGGCCGCGTCCCCGGCACCCCGCCTGCCGGCCGCCGGGCGACCGCGCGCTGCCGTCCACGCCCTGCATCTGCGCGCCGGACGGGAAGCCGTCGGGCCGCAGGCTGACGGGCCAGGCGTCGGCGCCGTTTCGGCCCGCGATGCCCGCTCCAGCACCGCCTCCAAGGTGGCCCTGCGGAGCATCACCGCGGGCGCGGGGTCGACTCACCCGACCCGACGCCTGGCTGCGTCGCGTCGGAATTTCCCCGACCTGAGATGAACAACGGCCCTGACCGGCCGGAGTTCCACGGACCGGAAGGTCGTCCTCGGCCCGACTCCGCCACCGCGTTACCGCTGTCGACGGTCGCACCGCCGCAGTCCACCTCCGTCCGGAACTGCCCTGTCACCTGCCTGGCGCCGTCGTACCGGCAGTTCCGCGCACTGTTCCCGGCAATGGCTCGTTGGGACACGCGAGACACCGATCAGGCTCTGGCCCGCTGACCACTGCGGCAGCCGGTAAGGGCCCGGCGTCCCGAAGCCGGGATGCCGGGCCCTTACCGAGGCGCGCGATCAGGCGGGGCGGATGTTCTCCGCCTGCGGGCCCTTCTGGCCCTGCGTGACGTCGAACTCGACCTTCTGGCCCTCCTGCAGCTCGCGGTAGCCCTGGCTGGCGATGTTGGAGTAGTGGGCGAAGACGTCGGGGCCGCCGCCCTCCTGCTCGATGAAGCCGAAGCCCTTCTCGCTGTTGAACCACTTCACTGTGCCCTTGGCCATGACTGTCTCCTTTGAGGGAAACCGGGCACGCACCCTGCGCGACCGGGAGGTGATCGCCCTGGTCCGGAGAGGCGCTGAACAGCAAGAACGCCCGTGATGGCGATCACGGGCGAACGGAACTTCGGAACCACGACTGCTGATCACAACGCTATAACGCCATGAACGAAGACGCTAGCGGAAACGCGCCAACATCCGGCCCGGAACGAAGGGCTGGATCGCCCGTGAGGCTCGGCCGATGGTGATCAAGCAGTTGCGCGCCCTTCTTCTGCACAGGGCGGCGAGGCATGGCCTCGCCGCCGCCGACTGTTCTCCGGGTGGGCCTCACCGATCATGCGTGACCGGCCCCTCCCCACACGAACGCGGATCAAGTCGCCTGGGCGATGCGCCGGCAGCCGGCGAGCTCGCCCACGTCGACGCCTTCGCGCTCAAGGTGATCGAAGACAAGGCGGCGGACGATGGCGAGGTAGGTCGGCTCTGCCTGCTCCAGGCGGGCGCGGCCGGCCTTCGATGAGACGGCCGCTCTCGCAGCGGGCTCCGGCAGGGGCCGGAGCGGCGACCCTGCCAACGGCGCTGCAGGTCGGAGAGCCTGCCACAACCTGCTTGGGGTGCGACCGGCAATGACGGCGGTAGCCGGTGACGAGCTCGGCGACGATGCCGACGATGCGGTCCGCCGCCTCGGGGCCCTCTCAGCCCACTGGCTTCTGAGCGCCGACGGCACCCGCGCCTCGACTACTTCGAGTGGACCAGGCCGAGACCCACCGGGAGGCCGCGAACGCCGGAGAACACGACAGGGCGTCCGAGATCTTCTTCAGCACCGGGCAAACGGTTCGGCCACGGAAGGTGGTACCGCTGCCGCCACTGCCCGTTCCGGCCGCCGGCGTGATCCGATCGTGCCGGGGCACGCACTGGGGGTGCCCCGGCTCCTCGGGAAAAGGAGATCGCACGGGCAATGGATCACGCGTCCCGCTCTGCGGGTACCGTCAGGGTATGAGTCATCCGCACCCCGAGCTGAAAGCCGCCCCGCCCCTTCCCGAAGGGGGGCTGCGGGTCATCGCCCTGGGCGGCCTGGGTGAGATCGGCCGCAACATGACCGTCTTCGAGCACGCGGGCAAGCTGCTCATCGTCGACTGCGGCGTGCTGTTCCCCGAGGAGACCCAGCCCGGCGTGGACGTGATCCTGCCGGACTTCACCTCGATCCGGGACCGGCTGGACGACGTCGTGGCCGTGGTACTCACCCACGGCCACGAGGACCACATCGGCGGCGTGCCGTACCTGTTGCGCGAGCGGTCCGACATTCCCGTCGTCGGCTCCAAGCTGACGCTGGCGTTCCTGGAGGCCAAGCTCAAGGAACACGGCATCCGGCCGCGCACGGTGCGGGTGCGGGAGGGCGACCGGCGCGGCCTCGGACCCTTCGACTGCGAGTTCGTGGCGGTCAACCACTCCATCCCCGACAGCCTCGCGGTCGCGATCCGCACCCGGGCCGGGATGGTGCTGCACACCGGCGACTTCAAGATGGACCAGTTCCCTCTCGACGACCGCATCACCGATCTGCGCGCCTTCGCCCGCCTCGGCGAGGAGGGCGTGGACCTGTTCCTCACCGACTCCACCAACGCCGAAGTACCCGGCTTCACCACCTCCGAGCGAGAGCTGAACCCGGCGATCGAGCAGGTGATGCGCACCGCGCCGCGCCGGGTCATCGTCTCCAGCTTCGCCAGCCACGTGCACCGCATCCAGCAGGTCCTGGACGCCGCGCACCAGCACGGCCGCAAGGTCGCCTTCGTCGGCCGGTCGATGGTCCGCAACATGGGCATCGCCCGTGACCTGGGCTATCTGAAGGTCCCCTCCGGTCTGGTCGTGAGCACGAAGGAGCTGGAGAAGCTCCCGGACCACAAGATCACTCTGGTGTGCACCGGGTCCCAGGGCGAACCGATGGCCGCGCTGTCACGGATGGCCAACCGCGACCACATGATCCGCATCGGCAAGGGCGACACCGTCCTGCTCGCCAGCTCCCTCATCCCCGGCAACGAGAACGCCATCTACCGGGTGATCAACGGACTCACCCGGTGGGGCGCCCACGTGGTCCACAAGGGCAACGCCAAGGTGCACGTCTCGGGGCATGCCAGCGCCGGCGAACTCGTCTACTGCTACAACATCGTCAAGCCCCGCAATGTCATGCCCGTGCACGGCGAATGGCGCCACCTGCGGGCCAACGCCGACCTCGCCATCCGTACCGGTGTCGACCCCGACCGGGTCGTCATCGCCGAGGACGGCGTCGTCGTCGACCTGATCGACGGACGCGCATCCATCACCGGCAAGGTCCCCGCCGGCAACGTCTACGTGGACGGCATGGAAGTCGGCGGCGCCACCGAAGCGTCCCTCAAGGACCGCCTCACCCTCGCCGCCGAAGGCGTGGTCACGGTCGTGGCGATCGTCGACGCGGACACCGGCGCCCTCGCCGAGGCCCCCGACTTCCTGGCCCGCGGCTTCGTGCACGACGACACCACCTTCGAGCCGGTCATCCCCGTCATCGAGAAGACCCTGGCCACCGCGGCCGAGGAAGGCGTCGGGGACGCGCACCAACTCGAACAACTCCTCGCCCGCGCCGTCGCGAACTGGGCGTTCCGCACCCACCGCCGCAAGCCCCTCATCATCCCCGTCATCATCGACGCCTGAGCCATGGCCCGGCAGCGCCGTCCCCGTTCCGGCCGCGGCCCCGCCCGCGACGGACTCCCCGGGCGGTGCCGCCTCAGCGGCGGCCAGAAGCTGCCCCGGTTCCAGATCCAGCGGTTCTCTCTTCCGTGGAGTCCGGTTGACGCGCTGAGCCCGTCTGAGCTGCGGAACGGCGGTGCGGTCCCTCAGCGGCCTCGTCCGTCGGCAGTGCATCGGATGCCTCGGGTTCGGGCGTTCTGATCAGGTTGATGCCTTCGGCTGAGGCTTGCCGCCCTCGGCGCGCAGTTGCTCGTTGATGCGCTGCGCCTCTTCGAGCTGGTCTTCGAGGATGACGATGCGGCAGGCGGCCTCTATGGCGGTGCCCTGGTCGACGAGTTCGCGGGCGCGGGCGGCGATGCGCAGCTGGTACCGGGAGTAGCGGCGATGGCCGCCATCGGAGCGCAGCGGGGTGATCAAGCGGTGTTCACCGAGGGCACGGAGGAAGGCAGGGGTCGTGCCAAGCATCTCGGCGGCCCGGCCCATGGTGTAGGCGGGGTAGTCGTCATCGTCGAGAGGGCCGACGGGACGGGAACCGGCAGGCGGCATAAACCTCTTCTTTCGGGGACGCGTCGGGGGGCCCGGGTGCCAGTACGGCACCCGGGCCCCGAGCTTTCAACACCATCTACCGGCGCGCTGCGCCGGCCTTCTTTTTCCGCAGGTGCCGCCCGGGAGGGCGGGGCTGCGGGGATCGCGAATGCGTGACCGGGGACCACCTTCCAATCCGGGGCCTTGCGGTACCCGGGCGGACTGCTTCCTCGCCCGGGCGATCCTGATGGCGTTCTGCTCCTACCTTTCGATTACGCGGATACGCGGGTGCTGCTCACAGCCCCTGGGGCCGTGTCCTTCTGGTCTACCTGCACAGCAGTTCGTGTCTGCTGTGCCCACTTCGACTTCTGGGTACGAAGACAACGCTAACCCTGTGACGGCGGAATGTCTACCGTCGCCATGAGAGTTTTTCTCCATGGGGTGTGCGTCTGCTTCTGCCGCAGGTACATCAGGAAGAGTGCTCACTCGAATGGCGTTCCCCGCTTCCCGTACAGCGGTCCTCGGTGGGACCGGCCCGGTGCTCGCCCACGCTGTACGGCGTCCCGAGCCGCGTACGTCCACCGCCACGACCCCGCGCCGAGGCCCAGATCAGGACCGCTCTCCGACTGGAGATCCTGCGAGACGTGGCCGCGCACGAGCCGAGTTCAGAGTGGCCCAACGATCTCCAGACGGTGCCGACCCACCCGTTGCGGGTCTGCTCGCCGGGCTGCCGGCATCAGTGTCCCAGCCCGTGCCCCTTACCTCCCCGACGACCACACACAGCTGCACAAGGACGGGGCCGGGCACGTACTTGTTGGGTGACCAGCTCGCTGATCAGAGCATGGAAGGCATCGGCGGCCCGCCGGAAGGCAACCGATTGTCGACCACGCTCGCCTGCTTCGAGGGCCTCAGCGTGGCGAAGTCCGCGGCGGAATCGACCGGGACAGTGCCCCTCAGCTTCTCGATGCCGCAGCTGCTCACGGCGCCGCCTCGTACCGGACGGTGCTGGACCTCGACGGCGTCACGATCGTGGGCTCCGGCGGCGTCAGCACTCTCCTCATCACCCACCGAATCGCGCGAAGCGCCGGGGCCGGCTACGACCGGCAGCACCCAGCGCCTCCGTCGCACGCCTCTTCCGAAGGAATGCGAAACTCGAATTCGGGACGGTCCCACGGCACGGCGGGCGGGTTCGCGAGCGCGGTCCCGATCCGCACCGCACCGACGCGGTGGTAGAAGTCCTCGGCGGGAAGATGCGACACGACCTTGACACGGTCGAGGCCGGCGGCACGGGCCTCGGACTGCATGTGCGCGACGAGCAGTCGTCCAATACCCCGTCCTTGCGCTTCGTCGGCGACGAACAGCAGGTCGAGCTCCGGTGGAGCGAGGACGAGTGAGTAGAACCCGAGGACCCGGCCTCCATGCTCCTCGGAGCCGACGGCCACAAAGGTGCGGTGGGCCTCGATGTAATCAGGACCGACCCGGTAGCCCGCGACTGCTCCTGCGTACTTACCCGCGTAGGCGCCTGAACCACGCACGAGCCGCGTGAGCCGTTTGGCATCCCGCGCGACGGCCCGCCGTATCGTGACCGGCTGGCTACTAGGGGAAGTGCGTGAACTCATCGAGAGAGTATTTCGCACCGGGGCGTGCCGTCGTGCGGCGGGTCGGCTGCTTGGGCAGGATTCCTGCACCGCTCCCGGGAACCGCCTGCCCAGGCCGCGATCGACCAAGTCACTGCCACCGCATCGGCCACCCGCCGACAGCGACTGGGACGCCCCAGCCGCTGCGGAGGAGCCGGAGAACGGGGTGGCCAACCGCTGCTTCCCCTGGGCCTGCCGCAGCGACGGCCGGCCTGTGCAGGACGACTTCAGGCCGGCCTCGTGAGCCGCATCAGGCAGGTGTACGAACGGCGGGGTCAGGTGGGCGGCGTCCCCGAGCAGGAAGATGCGGCCCGTGCGCCAGCGGTCGGCGAACTGGGCACGGAAGGTGCAGGAGGCGGTGCGCACGCCGCACCGGATAGACGATCAGGGCCGCTACCGCGCGCCGCCGGTGACCTCCACCGTGACTCACGTCACCCGCAGAAGTGTGAACAGAATTGTTGACGATTCTGTTCACTTAGATTTAGCGTCGACAGGCACTCACTCAGGGAGGGCAGATGCCGGAGGAAGCCCGTCCAGGCTCCGGAGAGCAGGCCAAGCAGTATGCGCGGGAGCGGCTCAGGAAGGCGATCCTGCAGGGCGAGATGGCGCCGGCCCAGCGGCTGGTGGAGAACGAGCTCGCCGAGAGCTACGGCGTCACGCGTGCCAGCATGCGCGCCGCACTGCTCGATCTGACCTCAGAGGGGCTGGTCGAGCGGATCCGCAACCGTGGTTCGCGGGTGCGGGTGGTAACGGTGGAAGAGGCCGTGGAGATCACGGAGTGCCGGATGGTGCTCGAAGGGCTGTGCGCGGCCAAGGCGGCGACCGAGGCCACCGACGCGCAGCTCGACGAGCTGACCGACCTGGGCACGGCCATGTCCAAGGCGGTCGCCGACGGAGATCCGGTCACCTACTCCGAGCTCAACCATGACCTCCACGCCCTGATCCGGGACATCTCCGGCCAGCACACGGCCGTCGGTCTCCTGGAGCGGCTCAATGCCCAACTGGTGCGCCACCGCTTCCAGTTGGCGCTGCGGCCGGGCCGTCCGCAGCAGTCCCTGAGTGAGCACCTGGCCGTGATCGAAGCGATCACGGCCAGGGATCCGCAAGCGGCCGAGAAGGCCGTTCGCGCCCACCTCAGCAGCGTGATCGACGCCCTGCGCGTCGACTGAACCCGCTCCTGGGGCGGGTGCACACCTGTCACCAAGGAGATGCAGCATGACCCACGGCAACGGCGCACCCGCCGCCACCCGGCCCCGATCGACGCTCGTCGTCACCGCACACGCCGGTGACTTCGTGTGGCGGGCGGGCGGCGCCATCGCCCTGGCCGCCTCCCGCGGCGAGCAGGTCACGATCGCGTGCCTGACCTTCGGCGAGCGCGGCGAGTCGGCGAAGGCGTGGCGGGAAGGCAAGAAGCTCGACGAGATCAAGGCGATCCGTCGCGAGGAGGCCGAGCGCGCCGCCGCGACGCTCGGCGCCGAGGTCCGCTTCTTCGACGCCGGAGACTACCCGCTGGTCGCCACCCCCGAGCTGACCGACCGGCTCGTCGCCGTCTACCGGGAGACGCAGCCGGACGTCGTGCTCACGCACCCGGTCGAGGACCCGTACAACGGCGACCACCCGGCCGCCAACCGCATGGCGCTGGAGGCCCGCGTCCTCGCCCAGGCCATCGGCTACCCCGGCGGGGGCGGGATCATCGGTGCCCCGCCCGTCTTCTACTTCGAGCCGCACCAGCCCGAGATGAGCGGCTTCAAGCCCGAGGTCCTCCTCGACATCACCGAGGTCTGGGACACCAAGCGCAAGGCCATGGAGTGCCTGGGCGCACAGCAGCACCTGTGGGACTACTACACCGATCTCGCCGTACGCCGAGGGGTGCAGCTCAAGCGAAACGCCGGCCCCAACCTGGGCCTGGCCCACAAGACCATGGCCGAGGCGTACATGCGGCCCTACCCGCAGATCGCGAAGGAGCTCGCCTGATGACCGGCGTGATCGTCACCAACCCGCCCAAGGCCGAGACGAAGGACGTCGAGGCGCTCGCCGGCCACGGAACGGCCACCGTCGGCGAGGCCATGGGCCGCACCGGCTTCCTCGGCCCGCATCTGCGCCCGATCCAGCAAGGTGTCCGTATCGCGGGCACGGCCGTCACGGTGCTCTGCTGGCCCGGCGACAACCTCATGATCCACGCGGCGGTCGAGCAGTGCGGCGAGGGCGACATCCTCGTCGTCACCACCACCTCGCCCTGCGCGGACGGCCTGTTCGGCGAGCTGTTCGCCACAGCCCTCGCCCATCGCGGGGTGCGCGGCGTCGTCATGAACACCGGCATCCGCGACACCGCCGAACTGCGCGCGATGGGCTTCCCCGCCTGGTCCGCCGCCGTCAGCCCGCAGGGCACGGTCAAGGCGACCGCCGGCAGCGTGAACGTACCGATCGTGATCGGCGGCCAGGTGATCCGCCCCGGTGACGTGATCGTCGCCGACGACGACGGCGTGGTGGTCGTCCCGCGCGAGCGCGCCCGCGACACCGCCGAGGCGTCCGAGGCCCGCGAGCGGAAAGAGGCCGGGGCTCGCGCCGCCTTCCTGGAGGGCCAACTCGGCCTGGACCGTTACGGGTTGCGCGAGACGCTCACCCGGCTCGGGGTGACCTACCGGTCGTACGAGGAGGTCGAGTCGTGACCGGCCCCACGGAGGTCCGCTGCATGCTGATGCGCGGCGGCACCTCCAAGGGCGCCTACTTCCTGGCCGACGACCTGCCCACCGAACAGACCATCCGTGACGAGCTGTTGCTGCGGGTCATGGGCAGCCCGGACCCGCGCCAGATCGACGGCCTGGGTGGCGCCCACCCGCTCACGAGCAAGGTCGCCGTGGTGTCCCCGTCGGCCGATCCCAAGGCCGACGTCGACTACCTCTTCCTCCAGGTCGCCGTGGACAAAGTCGAGGTGTCGGACCGCCAGAACTGCGGCAACCTGCTCGCCGGGGTCGGCCCGTTCGCCGTCGAGCGGGGACTCGTACGAGCCGGGAGCGGCGAAACGTCCGTGCGCATCCGCATGGTGAACTCCGGTGACTTCGCCACGGCGACGTTCCCGACTCCGGACGGCCGCGTCGACTACAGCGGCGACACTCAAATCTCCGGGGTCCCCGGGAGTGCCGCCGCCGTGGTCATAGAGTTCCCACCCGGCAAGGCAGAGCTGCTGCCCACGGGGAACGTGCGCGACACGGTCGCCGGCATCGAGGTCACGTGCGTCGACAACGGCATGCCGACCGTCCTGATCCCGGCCGAGGCCCTCAAGGTCACCGGTCAGGAGGACCCGAAGGACCTGGAGAGCAACCGGGAACTGACCGCCCGACTCCACGAAATACGGCTGGCAGCCGGGCACCTGATGGGTCTCGGCGACGTCACCGACACCACCGTCCCCAAGCTCACCCTGCTCTCTCCGCCCCGCCACGGCGGCGCCGTCACCACCCGCACCTTCATCCCGGCCCGCGTCCACACCTCCATCGGCGTCCTGGGCGCCGCGAGCGTGGCGGCCGGGCTGCGGATCGAGGGAAGCGTCGCGCACGGCATCGCGGCCCTCCTCGAAGGGGGCGACCGGCTCCGCATCGAGCATCCCAGCGGATTCACTGACATCGAGAGCAGCATCGATCGCGCCCCCGACGGCGGCCTGCGGGCCCGTCGCACCGCCGTCGTCCGCACCGCCCGCAAGATCTTCGACGGCACCGTCTTCCCCGTACCACCAGCAGGAGGTCGCTCATGACCTCGCCTCTCGGCGACATCGCCCACACGCAACTGTTCACTCCGGACCTGGACGCCTCCGTCGCCTTCTTCACCGACTTCCTGGGCCTGACCGTCAAGGGACAGGACGGCGACACCGTCTACCTGCGGACCTTCGACGACTACGAGCACCACAGCCTCGTCCTCACCGCCCGCGGTCAGCCGGGCCTCGGCCGCCTCGCCCTGCGCACCTCCAACGAGGAGGCGCTCCGGCGCCGGGTGCAGACCATCGAGGCGGCGGGCGGCGCGGGAAAGTGGGTCGAGGACGAGCCCGGCCTCGGCGAGCTGTACGTCACCACCGACCCGGACGGCCACGAACACGCCCTGTACTGAGTGAGCGAGCACTACCAGGCCCCCGACGCGCGGCCATCGCGCACGCGGACGCCGTACTCGTCGCCGCCACGCCCGAACAGAAGCCCGCTGCCTGGCCGGTGGAGATCCGGCCGGGCTGGCGGGCTGCCTGACGTGCGACACGTCCTGATCCACGTGCTCTGCGAAGTTGCCTGCCCCAGCGGCCGCTTGGACGCGGCGCGCGAACTGATCGACGGCACGACCCGGCTCGGTGGCAACCCCTACGCGGCCGGGCCAGAGGGCTTGGACGGGCGAAGCCCGATGTGATGTCGCAGGACGTCGACTTCACGGCGTCCTCCAGTGTGAGGTGCCTGGGTGGGCCATGATGGGCCCGTGGACTTCGAGCCGTACCGGGGTGAGTTGGTGGCGTACTGCTACCGGATGCTGGGCTCGTTCCACGAGGCCGAGGACCTGGTGCAGGAGACGATGCTGCGCGCCTGGAAGGCTCGCGACCGCTACGACCGCACGCGCGCGTCCGTGCGGACCTGGCTGTACCGGATCGCGACCAACGCATGCCTGACCGCGCTGGAGGGGCGGTCGCGTCGGCCACTGCCGTCCGGGCTGGGCGCGCCGAGTGAGGATCCCGGGGCGCCGCTCACTCCGGCCTTCGACATTCCCTGGCTGCAGCCGTTCCCCGACGCCAGGTTCGATGCAGAGGTACGGACCGACATGCGGCTCGCGCTGGTGGCGGCGATGCAGGTCCTGCCGCCGCGGCAGCGGGCCGTGCTGATGCTTCGCGAGGTACTGGAGTTCAGCGCCGCCGAGGTCGCCGAGCAGCTGGGGACCACCGCCGCGGCCGTCAACAGCGCGCTGCAGCGGGCCCGTGCCGCCCTCGTGGAGGTGGGCGGCGTGGAGGAGGTCACGGAGCCGGACGATGCCGAGGCACGCGCGGTGATTCAGCGGTATGTGCGGGCGTTCGAAGCTGCCGACGTCCCGGCGCTCGTGCAACTGCTCACGGACGACGCGGTCCTGGAGATGCCGCCGGTGCCGCTGTGGTACCGGGGCAGCCGCGACTACGGCCTGTTCATGGACCGCGTGTTCGCGATGCGCGGGACGGGCTGGCGTATGACGTCCCTGACCGCCAACGGGCAGCCCGCGCTCGCCGCGTACGCGCCGGAGCCCGGCGCCAGGCATCGGCTGCACACACTGCAGGTCTTCACGGTCACCGGCGGCCGGATCCGGCGCAACGTCGTGTTCGCCGACCCGCAGGTGTTCCAGGCGTTCGGCCTGCCCCGGCAGATTTCTTCCGACGAGTTTCGCCCGGCGCGATGAGTGGAGCCGATGTCGCCGGTAGGTACCGGCGAGCATCGACCGAAGCCGAAAGGAAACTCGTCGTGAGCGTCATCGTCATTGAGTTCATCACCCTGGACGGGATCGTGTCCGACCCGGACGGCTCCAGTAGAACGCCGACCGGCGGCTGGGCCTTCCGGCACGGCCCCGAGACGGTCGCCGGGGACAAGTTCCGGCTCGGCAGCACGCTCGAGGACGGGGTGATGCTGCTGGGGCGTACGACGTGGCAGTTGTTCTCGCACATCTGGCCCGGACGGGACAACCCGTTCGCCACACGGATGAACGCCGCACCGAAGCTGATCGCCTCCCGGACGCTGACCGACACTTCGGCATGGGCGAACTCGCAGGTCATCGACGGCAGCCTCATCGACGCCGTCAAGCGCGAGGAGCGCGATGTGATCATCACCGGCAGCTTGAGCGTCGTACACACGCTGATGGCCGAGGACCTGATCGATGAATACCGCCTGTTGACCTTCCCCACGATCCTCGGCACCGGCCGACGGCTCTTCCCCGACGACGGGCCGCGCACCGACCTGGAGTGCCTGTCGGCCGAGCGGTCCGGAGCCGCCGTCCTCGTGCAGTACCGGAGGGCGGCACGATGACGGTTCGCTTCCTCGCCCTCTACGGGACGCCGACCGACCCCGAGGCGTTCGACCGGCACTACCGCGAGGTCCACATTCCACTCGGCCGGCGGCTGCCCGGGCTGCGCCGGTACACGGTCGGCCGTGACATCGAGGCCGTGGACTATTGACGGGTCGGGCTTTCGGCCTGCACCTCGCTTCACCAGCACGAGAGGACGACGTCCGTGACGGACGACGGGCAGGACCTGGCCGATACCCAGCGGAGCACTGACAGGACGCCTGCACCGCCCGTCCCGGCATCTACGGAGTCGAGGCGTCTGCCCGGGCAGTCCATGCGGCGGCGGTCTTCCATGCCGCCGACGCCCGGGGCGCGCTCGAATTCGGCGCCGGCCACGGCCGGGACGCGCTGCACCTCGCCCGCGAGGGCTTCACCGCCCAGGCCACCGACTTCTCCGCCACGGTCCTGGAGCGACTGCGTGACGCTGCCCGGCGGCCGGGGGTGGCGGAACGGAGGACCGCCGTCGTGAACGACGTGCGGGACCCGCTGCGACTGCCGGACGCGTCCGTGGACGCGGCCTTCGCGCACATGGTGCTGTGCATGGCTCTGTCCACGAAAGAGATCCACGCACTGGTCGGCGAGGTACACCGCGTGCCGCAGCCCGGCGGCGTCTTCGTCCACACCGTCCGGCACCATGGCGACGCCCTCCCCCGGTTCTCGACTTCGCTCGAACCTGGAGGAACCCCGCCGGCGCCGACACCGCCCGCAGGGACGACATCTTCGAACACGGCGGCTTCGCCGTGCACTTCTTCGACCACACCCTGGTCGACGCCCTCGCCGGCGGCCGGACGCTCGACGAGGTCCACGCCCTCGAGGAGTGCGACCTCCCGCGCCGACTGTGGCGCGTCACCCGCAGCCTGCCCCAGATACCCTCCAGCCGGCCGACTGCCGGACTCCGATGTGGGCCGTCCGGCAGCCGCACCCGGAGGCGCTCTTGGCCCCGGTGACGGTCAGGGCGGGGTCGGCGGACGTCTCGGCCGGGGTGCAGCAGGCGTTCACACCGCAGCAGGTATCGGCGGAATCCGTCACCCCGGAAAGGGTGTCAGCGGCCACCGGTTTGACAGCGCGGACGATGGCGGAGTGCATACCGTCGGCGACGGCGTGCGTCGGGGTGATCTCGACGTCGACGAACCCCGCGGCCTGGAGGCCCTCCCGGTACTCGGCGAAGGACAGCGCGCCCGCGATGCAGCCCACATGGTCACCGCGCTCGCCCCGCTGGGTGGGCGTGAGGGTGTCGTCGGCGACGACGTCGGAGACGCCGATACGGCCGCCTGGCTTCAGCACCCGGAACGTCTCGGCGAACACGGCGGGCTTGTCCGTGGACAGGTTGATCACGCAGTTGGAGATCACGACGTCGATGGTGTTCGCGGGCAGCGGGATGGCCTCGATGGTGCCCTTGAGGAACTCGACGTTCGTCGCGCCGGCCTTCTCGGCGTTGGACAGGGCGAGTTCGAGCATCTCGTCGGTCATGTCCAGTCCGTACGCCTTGCCGGTGGGGCCGACGCGACGGGCGGACAACAGGACGTCGATACCTCCCCCGGAACCGAGGTCCAGAACATGCTCGCTCGCGCGCAGTTCGGCGACGGCGGTGGGGTTGCCGCAGCCGAGGGAGACAGCGACGGCTGCCGCCGGCAGCGCGTCGCGATCGTCAGCGGCGTACAGGGTGGAACCGAAGTTCTCGTCGACCTCGACCGGCTCGGGCCCGCAACAGGCGGCGTCGCCCTCGGCGACTCTCACGGCCGCCGCCGCGTACCGCTGCCGGACGGCTTCCCGCAGGTCGGTGGTGATCTGCTCGCTCATGACTCACTCCCGGATGACGGGCCGCAGCACGGCCCGGAACGACCTGTATTGACGTTCATTGATGCAACCTTGCGCCTTGAATCGAAAAACGTCAACATAGAGGCATGCCGAAACAAGAACTTGAGGTGATCGGGCGGAACGCCGCCTGCTGCCCGGGCCTGTCCGCCGCGCCCCTGGACGAGGGCCAGGCGGCCGACCTGGCGAAGGTCTTCAAGGCCCTGGGCGACCCGGTCCGGCTGCGCCTGATGTCGATGATCGCCTCGCGCGGGGAGGGCGGCGAGGTGTGCGTGTGCGAGCTGACCCCGGCCTTCGATCTGTCCCAGCCGACGATCTCCCACCACCTCAAGCTGCTGCGCCAGGCCGGACTCATCGACTGCGAGCGCCGCGGCACCTGGGTCTACTACTGGGTGCTGCCCGGCGTCCTGGACCGGCTCGCCGCGTTCCTGACCACCGCGCAGCCCGCCGGAGCCGGTGCGTGAGCGCCTCTCTCGCCCGCCGGGTCGCCGCCGAGGCTGTCGGGACCGGGCTGCTGGTGGCGGTGGTGGTCGGCTCCGGCATCCAGGCCACCGAGCTGTCGCACGACGTCGGTGTGCAGCTGCTCGCCAACTCCCTCGCCACGGTCTTCGGCCTGGGCGTGCTCATCCAGCTGCTCGGGCCGGTCTCCGGCGCGCACTTCAACCCGGTCGTCACACTCGCCGCCTGGTTCACCGGCCGTCGTGATCCGGCCGGCCTGGCCCTGCGGGACGTCGCGTCGTACGTACCCGCCCAGATCACGGGCGCGATCGGCGGGGCGGCCCTGGCCGACGCGATGTTCGCCAAGCCGCTGGTCAAGCTCTCCACCAACGACCGGTTGGCCGGTCACCTGCTGCTGGGCGAGGTCGTCGCGACGGCCGGGCTGATCCTGGTGGTCTTCGGCCTCAGCCGGATCGGCCGCGCCGCGCTCGCCCCCGCAGCGGTGGCCTCCTACATCGGGGCCGCGTACTGGTTCACCTCCTCCACGTCCTTTGCGAACCCGGCGGTGACCATCGGCCGGACGTTCACCGACACCTTCGCCGGCATCGCCCCTGCCTCCGTCGCCCCGTTCGTCGCGGCCCAGTTGCTTGGAGCCGTGCTCGGGCTGGGGGCCGTCGCTGTGGTCTACGGCCGCCCTGCTCCCGTCCCGGATGAGGTCGTCGTCCCGCACGGCGAGCCGGAACCCGCCGCCTCCTGACCGAGCCGTTCTCCCGAGAAAGCCCCCGTTCATGAGCTCTTCCGCCACGCCGCGCCCGTCGGTGCTCTTCGTCTGCGTCCACAACGCCGGCCGCTCCCAGATGGCCGCCGCCTTCCTCACCCACCTCGCGGGGGACCGCATCGAGGTCCGCTCCGCCGGCTCGGCTCCCGCGGACAGCGTCAACGCGGCCGTGGTCGAAGCGATGAGCGAGGTCGGCATCGACATCTCCACCGAGACCCCGAAGATCCTCACAGTGGAGGCCGTCCAGGCATCCGACGTCGTCATCACCATGGGGTGCGGCGACACCTGCCCCGTCTTCCCCGGCAAGCGGTACCTCGACTGGCAGCTCGACGACCCGGCCGGCCAGGGTGTTGAGGCCGTACGCCCCATCCGCGACGCCATCGAGGCCCGCGTCCGGGTGCTGATCTCGGAAGTGACGCCCGGCTGACGGCCCGATCACTCGCACTGGTTCAAGGCTCTGGTCAGCTGCCGACCGGCTGCCCGGGCAGCCTCCGGTTCGGCTTCGCGCTCCTCCAGGGACACCTTCAGATCGACTGTCTGCTGCGCTACCGGGCCGGCGGAGCGATGCGGACGCGCGATGAAGCGGGCGCACAGTCCTCTGCGGTGACGCGAGGCAGGCCGGCGACCGTCGCCTCCCGCAATGCCCTGGTGGTCACTCCACGCGCTCCGCGCAACGTCGGAGGGAACAGACAATCCCGCAGAAGCCCCCAAAGGCGTTGGCCTTTGCAAGGGCGAAAGCTACGACCTGGTTGGTCGCGAAGAGTTCCCGCATCGGATGCCGCGCGTCGGCCGTAAGACGCAGCCGTCACCGCGTCCTTGCTTCGGGTGCTCGAGAGAGGAACCCGAGTACAACGGTACCCACGACAGAAACTGAATCCCACCTACTCAAAAGCCCCGCCGGGCCGCACCTGCGGGGCCTCTCGTCGCACACCGCTCTCACACGCCTACCACCAACTGCGTCGACTGCCCCGGACCAGAATGCCCTGACCCGCCATTACGCGCTCATCTTGGACTGGCCTGGACGCCCACGGACGGTCTCTACAACCTGTGCCATGTGGGGAGTGTCAGCCTCGTGCGCTCCAGCCGAGGGGCGCCTTGCGGTTCCAGGTGTCCGCCAGTGTCAACCCGGTCGGCTGGAAGCTCCGGTCCGCAACTCGCTCACGCCTGGGGGACACGCTACTCGGCCGATGGCAAGACCATCTGGACCGAGCAGGCACTCACGCCGGTGTGACCGGGATGCCCGGAACTGCGAGCGGCCCGGTCAGCGCATGGTGTCGGGTGCCGCTGCGGTGCCGCTTCGCCGGCCGCTGAGCACCGTGGCGATCGGGATGGACGCGGCCAGACCGCTGAGGAGAAGTGCGGCGAGGGCGCCGAGGATGGCGGGCTGGTCGCCGAAGGCGATGCCGATCGCTGCCAGGGCCGGACCCGCATTGCGTACCGCGGCGACGCCGCCCATGGTGGTGCGGCGCTCGGGCGGGCCTGTGGCCAGGAGTGTCCCGACGGCGAAGGCGACGGCCGCGAGCACAAAGCCCGCGAGGAGGGTGAGCGAGCCGAGGAGTGCGACGACATCACGCCAGTTCCCGACCAGCATGCCCGCCAGCACGATCAGGAACGTCACGTTCGACACCGCGACCGCCGTGGGGTGCCATGCCCGCGCGGTGGGCGTGGCGTAACGACGCAGCAAGAGGCCGACGGCGAACGGCACGAGCTGCAGGAGCGCCACGGTCCGCACCAGCACCCCGACGTCGAGTGAGACCCCCTTGCCGATGTCGGCCGCGGCGAGGATGCCGTTGACGGTCGGGGCGAAGGTGAGGCTTCCGACGGCGGCGAGCAGCACCTGCATCGCCGCGCCCGCGACGACATCGCCCTTCTGCACCATGGCCAGCTTCGCCCCGAAGGGCCCACCCGGGGACGAGGCGACCAGGACGAGTGCGACGAAGGCTGCCGAGGGGAGGCCGAACAGCGCGCCGATGCCCCAGCCGAGCAGCGGGATGACCACCAAGTTGGCGAGCAGTGCGAGCGACAGCAGCGGGACGCGGATGAAGAGGGACCGCAGTGCCGCGACGGTGGCCCCGAGGCCGGCGGCGAACATGGTCGCCGCGATGAAGATCACGGTGACGGCGTTGAGCAGCATGTGCAGCGTGTCCATGAGGCAGTCTCCTTCAGCCGGCCCGACGCTGAGGGCTGTGCCACGGCGCGCCGCGCCGCCTGTCAGTTCTGGAGATCCCCGAGCCAGCGTAGGGCGCTCAAACCCGGCAGGGAGCAGTACTCGCCGCCGCGGGTGACGACGAACCGCGGCAGCGGGGCAAGGCGCCGTCGCAACGGCCGCCGGGGAATGGTGAAGCGTTCGCCGCCGTCGTGGCATCCGGTGATGGGGTCTTTGGCGTCGTTCGCGCCGGAGAAGACGCCGTCGTTCATCCATTGCGACTGGACGAACTCGAACTGCCGCCCGAGGTGAGCTCCGATGAACGCGAACATCAGCCGGCGGTCGGCCCCGTCGTCCTCCATGACCCCCTCGGGCAGCGGCGGGCCGTAGACCGCGCCGCGTCTGATCATGCGGTGGAGCCGAACCTCTCCCGCCACCGAGGCGTCCCGGGGGTTGGCCCGGCGGATGTGGCAGCCGCCGGGCGTGATGAACCCCGCCGGGTCGTCCTGCTCGTACAGGAAGGTGTTGCGGCGGTCCGGGTCGGCGCCGAGAGCGGGGTCGTCGTGCTGCGGGCTGAGCGCCAGGGGGGCTCCGTTGCGCCAGCGCCCCATGATCTTGGCCGCGAGCAGTTCCTCGTCCTCGGGGCCGGTGGCGCTGTCCCGCAGGTAACGCCGGAACGCGGCGACGTCCTGGTGGAGTTTGCGGCAGACCGCGTAGCTGCCGTTGCGTCCCAGCACCTCCGGCTGCGGGGTCTGCACACCGCCGATCTCGTCCCGGTAGCCGAGCACGAACTCCGCGGCCTTCAGCGGCGCCTCCAGTTTGTTCGACCCGGCGATCCCGCTTCCCTCGACGGCCGGATGGCTGACGCCGTCGCGATAGCCGAAGTGCTCGGTCTCGGTGGGCAGCGCGTAGCAGTCCTGCCGCCGGACGGCGGTCAGGTGCAACTTCAAGGGCGCGAGAAGGTGGGGGTCTTCCTCCAGAGCCTTGGCCAGGGAAAGGCCGTATTCCCGCATGGCGTCGGCGCGGCCGGGCTTGACGTTCGCCACGATCGTGAAACAGCACCCGGCCTCCACGAGCGGTCGTTCACGACCGGGGGGAGCGAACGGCGCGCCCGACTCGACCCGAGGGATGCGGCCCCCGACACAAGGGCATGCCCCGTGCCAGGGGGTCGGTCGGCGAGGGCTCAAACAGTGTTGGCGAGTCTGCGGTAGCAGATGCGGGTGCGGGAGGCGACGTTGGTCGCACCCGCTCAGCCGGCCGAAGTGTTCTGTGTCGCCTCGCGTGCTTCGGTGAGGGCTCGCTGCCTGAGGTTGCCGCCGAACAACTGAATCGTGGTGGCGGCGAGGATGTCGTCCCTGCCGATGGTCCGCCTGTCCACCCTGCGGGTGGACAGGCTCCGAAGGGAATCCTTGTGGAACGGTGAGGACGGTTCGCCCGGCATCACCAGGGTGACCGTACCGAAACGTTCGACCCCGCCCTCGCGGACGACCATGGCCGCGTCCCGGGCGAGGTCCGTCAGGAACACGCTCGCGATTCCGTCCAGGTCGCGGACCATCGCTGGGACGGCCGTCGCCCCCTGGCTCCGCAGCAGCTTCTTCACCCCAGCCTCGAACCTGTGGGCGCCGACCACAGCGCTCGGTTTGCGCGACCTGCTGCGCTTACGAGAAGGCACGATGACGCCCTCGGCGTCGTACAGGACACCGGTCAGGCCTTGAAACGTCGGGCTGTGGTCGTACCAGTTGTTCCCCACCTCGAGCTCGACGTTACGGTCTATCGCCGTAAGAAGGTCACCGGGAATCAGCTTCTTCCGGGCCTCCTCCGCCGCCGCTCTCCTCGCGCCGTCGATGATCTCCGTCAGCACTGTCCGCGTCACCGACGCGGCGGCCCACGCGGCCGACCGAGAGACCTGCATCGAGGTCACGTCCCTGAACACCGCTTTGACGAGAGAAGGCTTGAACGGCGAGACATCCATGACCGAGGCGGTCTCGGGACCGCTGCGCTCGGGGCGTGCGGGCTGTGTGGTCATCGGAAGAAACACTCCCTGCTTTCGGAGTTGTCAGAGGCCCACACTTCACCACGCAGACCCGCTCTCTTCCCCCATCCTCCGTCGAAGCGGCACCCGGTCAAGGGCCTGACGGGCACATCCCGACGGCCGGGCCGATGATCAGCCACCTCCCGCACGCCCTCGTACCGCGGCACCTGCGTCCCCCAACCCGAACAGGGGCACCACTGCCGCAACGTCAAATCGTGCGCGCGAGCTTCCTTCGACGGTTTGGGGGCCGCCTCCTGACAGCGCTCCGAAGGCCCAACGGCCTGTCGAGGGGCGAGTCCCGTTCGCTGAGGCAAAGCAATTCCGGGAGCCGGAGCGAACGACGGGCCGTGAGGTCGGCCGGACCTCGTAATGCCCCACGCCCTTGCCGCCGGTGCTCCGGAGCGGGGAGCCGGGGTACGTCGGTGCCCGTGCCGGACGCCGCACCGCGTCATAGCGTGCACGCCGAGCGAGGTGGCGCATGCCGCGGTGAAGTCGGCACCGTCCGGGAGTCCGACGCGCCACAGGGTCATCGGCCGTTCGGTTCCAGGGAGGTTCGTCGATGCTTCAGGCTGCCTCGGCCTGGGTCTCGACGTCCTCGATGCCGGTGGGCCGGCCGGCCCGGTTCCAGCG
>NZ_JAVACL010000045.1:0-58689 GCF_032658145.1 Streptomyces sp. MK7 | reverse complement strand
CCGTGCAGCAGGCGCCCGACGGTCGCGGCACTGACCGGATGGCCCTGCGACGTCAGAGTCGAGGCCAGCGTCCGCAGCGACAGTGTGGTCCATCGCAGCGGAGAGACCGGGTCGCCTCTGGTGTGCGGCTCGATCAGTGCCTCGAGAGCCGCCGACAGGCCGGGGTCGGTGACCGTCAACGGCTTGCGGCCAGCTCCCGCAGCCCTGACCCGCCGCGTCGGCACCGCGTCCCTGGCCAGCTCGGTGACGCCGCGCGCGACGGTGGCGGTGCTGGTCCCGGACGCGGCGGCCACCAGGGTGATCCCACCGTGGCCGATGGCCGCGGCCTCGCTGGCCAGGTAGAGCCGACGGCGCCGCTCATCCAGATGCGGCAGGATCCGGTCGAACTTGGCCCGTAACTCTGTGACGGGCGGACGCACACTCATAGTCCACCCTCCCATCAACACCGCCTGGGCAAGCAGTTATTGAGATACGCGTCCCGGCGGTGCCGGAGTACTGCCGCTGCACGCCGGCCGAGCGGATGCCCTTCTTCAGAAAGCCGGTGTCATCGACGATCAGGACGGCATCGCGGTCTCCGAGGTGTTCCACGACGTAGTCGCGCACGTCGTTCAGGACCTCGTCGGCGTCCCACTCAATCCGGTTCAGCAACCGGTGGATGCGATCGGGACCCGCGTGCCCGGCCTCCTCCGCCAGCGTCCAGCCGTTCTTGCGCTGCAGTGGCGCAACCAGTCCTCGCATGTAAGCCAGCGCCGACTGACGCGGTTCCTCCCGGTTGAACCGGTGCACGAACCGCTCATGCAGAACGTCCAGTTCACCCGCCCACAGCCTGACATCAGCAAGGTCCCCACCCATAACCACACCAACGACTGAGCTGGCCAGCAGTCACGGCAAACACCGTTGCAGTACTAACACGAGCACCTGCTCCATCACGTCCAACGCCGGTAACTGCTACCGCGCCGGGCAGTACTGCCGCAACAGCGACCACGGCGCCTCGACCACCACCGCCTCCGGCACACCCATCACCTGCCGCTACAGCTCCGGCGCCTGGCGCTGGAGCTACTGAAGGCAGGAGGCCAGCCATGCCCAAGCTCTACGACGGGCCCGGCCGGCGCTGTCGCAGGCCGGGGACGGACTGCCTGGGCATGACTGCTCGGCACCGTGTCATGCACCCGGAGTGAAGCGCCGCGAGGCCGGTCCTACCGGGCCAGGTCACGGTGATGGGCACATCCGCGCAGCCGCTCAGCGTCTGCTCCAGTGCCTTCTGTTCGATGGCGTCGATGCTCAGGCCAGCGGGTCTTGTCGGCCACCCAGTCAGTGACGTACTCGCACCGGTAGTTGTCTGCCGGCGGCAGCCAGGTCGGGGGACTTTGGTCCGCCTTGGAGCGGTGGAGATCGTCGTCCCCGAGGGCGGGGACCGCGCCACGCTGTCGGTGGACAAGCTCGGCGCGGTGGGCGAGCCCGAGTCGCTGACCTGGCTGAAGAACACCACGGAGGCGATGCTCCCCAGGATCGACCTGCCCGGGCCGCCCGAGCGCGCCGCTTGGCCGCCGCCTCTCACTCGTCGCCCGGCGAGGCGGGGGTCACGGCAGCTCCAGCATCCGGATCGACATCAGGATGAGCTGGAGCCGGCGTGGCCGGTCGACGAGTAGCACCTCACACGCCGAGCACGCCGGACAGCGCACCACCATGCCGGGGCAGCGCAGATAGACCCTGGTCTCGGCGACGCGGTGCCGATCCCCGCACTCGGCGCACTGCAGGACGATCGTGGTCGCGTCCCGGCCCAGGGCCAGCGACATCGCCCCGGCGACGGCGTTGCCGTCCACATAGCCGTCCTCCGGGGGCACCGAGAGGAGGTCTTCCTCTGCGTTCACTGCGGGCCTCCTATCCGAACCTCTCGGTCCTCAACGAGTCGGCGTCCAAGCCGGCGCCGATCAGTCCGCGGGCGGCTTCCTCGACGAAGGCGGTCGGGCCGCATACGTAAGCCCGCAGCCGCGGTTCGCGAACACCACCGGGACGAAGCAGCGCGCTCAGCTGCTCGGCTCTCAGCCGGCCGTGCTCGAACCCAGCTGCCCGTTCCTGGGTCAGATGGACGGTGCTCTCCGGCCCGTCGGGACCGCGCAGCTCGTCGGCGAAGATGACCCGATCCGCGGTGCGCGCGGAGTACACCAGTCGCACCGGTGTGCCGTGAGCGCGGGCGGCCCGCCAGATGGCGCGCATCGGCGCGATGCCGGAGCCGCCGGCGATCAGGAGCAGCGGTACGTCGTCGCCGGGCCGCCATACGAAGTAGCCCCCTACCGGTCCCATGATCTCCAGAGCGTCACCGTCGGTGGCGACGTCGACCAGGTACGGAGACACCTCGCCGTCGTCCACGCGTTCCACGGTGATCTGCGGGGCATCCCCGGGCGCGGAGGACAGCGAGAAGCTGCGGGTGGCCTGGTACCCGTCCTCGGCGGTGAGCCGGACGTCGATGTGCTGGCCGGCGACATGCCCCGGCCAGCCGGCGACGGCGAGCCGGATGGTTCGCGCCGAGGCGCTCTCACGCGCCGTACCGGCGACGGTGGCGGCTCGCCAGCCGTGAACGGGTCGCACGCGCGGTGGCATGGCTGAACGGTCAGTCACCGTAGTAGCGCTGTTCAAGGAACGGGTCACCGCGGTGGTGGTAGCCGGCGTTTTCCCAGAACCCCAGCTCGTCCTCGGGCATCACCCGGATCCCGCGCAACCACTTGGCGGACTTCCACAGATACAGGTGCGGCACCAGCAGCCGGACCGGCCCGCCATGTTCGGCGGGGATCGGACCGCCCTCGTAGCCCACCGCGACCATCGCGTCGCGGTCCACCAGGTCCGCCACCGGGACGTTCGTGGTGTAGCCGCCGTATGAGGACACCAGCGCGTAGGGCTCGTCGGCCACCCCGGCGTCCTCCAGCACGGCCGCCACCGGAACGCCCTGCCAGGTCGTCCCCAGCTTGGACCAGTGCGTGACGCAGTGAATGTCGGTCGTCAGGTCCACCACGCCTAGATCATGCAGCGACGCCCACGCGTAGGTCTTCTCCGTGATCCCGTCCGTGACCACCAGCTCCCACGCGCGGGCCGGTACGTGCTGGGTCGGGCCCGCCGTGAGGACCGGGAAGTCACTGGTGACGAACTGCCCCGGTGGGACCGGGCCCTCCGTGCGTCCAGGACGTCCCGTGAAACCGCGCGTGACCATCTGCCGCTCACCACCCTCCGTATCGACAGCGTAACCAATCGTGAGCGATCTCGCCTGCGCCGCGATGAGTGGCCCAGATGCCTCCCCCGCCATCCCGCTGCAGCCGCAGCCGGGGGACAGCGACCGGTCCGCGCGGGACGGGATGTGTGCAGGCTCTTCGCGCCTGGAGTTGCGCGGCCAGATGCTCGATCACTACCCACGGCACGTCGCGCGGGCCATCCGGGAGGAACCGGCCGATGTAGCGCACGGTGCACATCTGGAGGGCGAACTCGAGCCGACTGTGATCATCGCGCCGCTTCGCGATCAGCTTGCGGTCCTCGCCGTCGAGGAAGAAGAACCGGATCGGCGTCAAGCAGACCATCTGCATCGCCGACGACGGCGCTCACCCGATCGCCCTGCACCGGATGACCGGCGCCCGGCTGACGGGGTCGAGATCGCCATCGCAAAGGCGTTCACGGCCGCAGGTCACCAGCGTGCCACCCACCTGTTCAACGAGGAGCCGAAGGGCCCGGCCCTGCCGGGCAACGAGGCGTTCGGCATCCAGCACATGCACCCCGGCCGCTTCGCCGCGTTCGTCGGCGGTTTCCCGGTGGTGTACGAGGGCCAGGTGATCGGGGCCGTCGGCGTCAGCGGCGGCAACGGTGAGCAGGACAAGACGGTCGGCGCCGCGGCGCTGGCGGCCTTCGAGCGGAAGATCGCCGCACAGTCCGCATGACCGCCGCCTCCACGCAGCAGCCAAGGGGGCCCCAGCACGACCGGCCCCGCGCCGGACAGCATGTCTCCGGCGCGGGCCCCTCACCGCCAAACCGGCCTCACACTTCTACTCCTGGCCTTCGCCGCCGGCGTCACCGACGCGTTCTCCTTCCTCGGCCTCGGCAGCGTCTTCACCGCCAACCTGACCGGCAACCTGGTCATGGCCGCCGGCCGGGGCGAGTCCTGGACGGAGATCCTGCACGACGACGTGCTCCGCCGCACCGCGTCCTTCGCCGGCTTCACGGCGGGCATGCTGGCGGGCTTCCGCCTCCCCGTCCGCACTGCCAACTCGACACGCTCGCGCACCGAGTGCATCCCGCGGTCGAAGGTCCCGAGGCACTGTCAACTTGGTAGCGGTTGGCCTGGGGGGTGATCGTTCAGGTGAAGCTTCCCCTGGATCGGGGGACACCTGAAAACTGCGACCTGGGGTTCCAGGACGACCGAGATTACAACGCAGACAGAAAACGTGTCGGAGTCATTGGCTGGTCGAGGTGCCTCGGACAGTTCGCGTATCCGAGGTCCCTCGACCAGCCATCCGCGCCGACAAATGAAGGCCCGAGAGGAACTCAGGAGGTGGCGCGAATGTCCTCCCACAGTGGCGTCAGCCGCATGAGCTGCTCGTCTCGCCAGCGAACCCGCTCTTCCCATCGGTCGAGGGGAAGAAGAGTGCGACGCTGGCGTACTGCGGTCGACACGAGTTCTGGCGTCCATGGGTCGTCCTGACCGCGGTCAGCTCCCATTCGTGCATACGCGGGTCCCATTTTCTCCGCGTGTGATTCAAGACCGCCGCGTGTGTTGAGGTCGACGGTCTCGAACGGGCCGATGAGACTCCACCGGCGCCCGAGACCACTGCGGACGACTTCGTCGATCTCGTCAACGGTCGCAACCCCGTCTCGTACCAGGCAGTAGGCCTCACGCAGTACCGCGCCTTGAAGACGGTTGAACACGAACCCTTCCGGTTCATGGTTGACGGTGATCGGACGTAGCCCTGCGCCGGTGTAGATGGCACGGGCGCACTCGACGGCCCACGTAGCCGTGCTGGAGGAGGGGACGAGTTCGATCACTGGGATGAGGTACGGCGGGTTGCCGGGGTGACCGACCAGGATCCGGTCCGGCAGCCCTTCGGGCAGGTCGGCGGTGATGAGACTGGGGCGTATCGCTGAGCTCGAGCTGGCGAACACCGCTTGGTCAGGCGCGTTCTGGGCCGCACGCCGGATCAGGCCTTGCTTGACGTCTACCCGCTCCGGGGCACATTCCTGCACCAGTGCTACTCCCGCGACTGCCTCCGCCAAGTCACGGGTGAACGTGACTCGCTCACTCGCAGCGTTCGGATTCTCGACGAGGCCGTGCACGGACAACTGGTCAAGGCGATCGGAGAGCTCACCGTGGGCGCGCTCCAGAGCGTCCGGGAACGGATCCCATACTCGGACCGCGTGCCCGGCTCGTGCGAAGACGATCGCGAAGGCGACTCCGATGGAGCCGGCGCCGGCGACGGCGACCGGCTCCATCGGGCCGCGTGCCGGTGCTGCAATGCTCGTCACGTCGACCACCAGGTGCGGTCGTTGTCGTAGCCACGCTGCAGTATGTCAATGACGGACTCGTGGGTGAGATCGCGAGGGTTGTTGGCCGTCAGGCGGGTTGCGAGCATCGCCTGATCGGCCACATAGGAGAAGTCCTTCGGGTCCAGGCCGAGCGTCTTCAGGTCGGTTGGGCAGCCGACGGTCTCCAGCAGTGCCTCGACGCGGGAGATACCGGCCTTCGCCTGATCCAACGGGGTCGACTCGGGGTCCGCGGCACCGAGCAGTGTTCCGATCTCGGCGAATTCCGCGATCCGGGTCGGAAGGTTGAAGCGCATCACGTACGGCAGGAGCGCTCCGACACCGAACCCGTGCGAGGTGTGGGTCAGTGCACCGATCGGGGACTGGATCGCGTGCGCCGCGGCGGTACCGGCGGTGTTGATGGCCATGCCTGCGTTGTACGCGGCCAGCATGGTCGCGGAGCGTGCTTCGATGTCGGACGGGTCAGCGACCACGTCCTCCAGGGACGAGTTGAGCAGAGTCAGGCCGCTGCGGCAGAAGATGTCGGTCAGCGGGTTCTTCCCGACGTAGAGATGATTGGCCAGGAACTCCGGCGTCACGTCCTTGACCCGGTCGGTGAACGTCTCGACCAGGTGGGTCAGCGCGTCGGCCGCCGTGGCTGCGGTGAGTGCCGGCGGGCAGGAGACGGTGAGCTCAGGGTCGATGACGGCGGCGTACGCCTCCAGGTGTGGGCTGGCCACGCCGACCTTCATGCCCTTCTCCCGGTCGAAGACGACCGAGATACAGGTGACCTCGGCGCCGGTACCGGCGGTGGTGGGTACGGTGATGACCGGAAGCCCGGGGCCCGGGACGAGGAACTCGCCGTAGTAGTCCCGAACGTCGCCGCCGTGTGCGAGGACGGCAGCGGACACCTTCGCCAAGTCGAGACACGAGCCGCCGCCGACCGCGAGCAGCGCATCCACGCCGGCGTCGCCGTACCGGTCGGCGACGGTGAGTACGTTCTCGCGAGGCAAGTCCGGCTCAGCCTCAGAGAACACCGAGACCGTGATCCCTTGTCGTTGGATGGCAGTCACCATGTCCTTGAACTCGGTCACCTGCGCCATACGGGCGTCAGTGACGACGAGGACGTGCCGTCCGATCTCGGCAAGGAGATGGGGAAGGTGGCGCCGCTCGCCGGGACCGAAAAGTACGGTCTTGGGCTGGCGCAGGACGCCGATGGATGCGACGCAGGTGGTCACAGGCCTGCCTCCGTCTCGTCCACGGTGATGGCGAGGTACTTGGGCTCGAGGAACTCATAGATCGCCTCGTGTCCGCCTTCGCGGCCCAGGCCGGAGGCCTTGATGCCACCGAACGCCGCTGCGGGGTCGGCCATGATGCCGCGGTTGATGCCGACCATGCCGAAATCGAGGCGCTCGCTCACGGCAATGGCGCGGTCCACGTTGCGGGTGAACACGTACGCGGCAAGCCCGTAGGTGGTGTCGTTGGCGACCTTGACCGCCTCGGCGACCGAGGCAACGGTGTAGATCGTCGCGATGGGGGCGAACAGCTCCTGGTGGCAAAGGTCGTCATCTGCCTCAGTCACCGAGAAGACGGTCGGCTCGAAGAAGAATCCGTCGCCGGGCACCTCCTTGCCCCCAGTCAGCAGGGTCGCGCCGATCCCAGAGAAGCCGTTGACCAGCTCCTTGACGGTGTCGCGCTGTTGGGCCGAGATGATCGGTCCGACCTCCGTGGCCGGGTCGAACCCGTCGCCGACCTTCAGCTTCTCGGTCAACGCGACGAACTTGGCCGTGAACTCTTCCGCGACGCGGCTGTCGACGATGATCCGGTTGGCCGCCACACACGCCTGACCGGCGTTGCGGAACTTGCACACGATCGCCTGCTCGGCGGCGAGGTCGAGGTCGGCGTCATCGAGCACGATGAACGGACCGTCGCCGCCGAGCTCCATCGAAGCATTGGTGATGTTCGGAGCCGCCTGGCTCAGCAGGGTACTTCCCACACCGGTCGAGCCGGTGAAGCTCACCTTGCGCAGACGGTTGTCCGCCATGAGCGCCGCCGACACCTTGGACGAGGTCGTCGTGTGGACGAGGTTCACCACACCTGCCGGGAAACCGGCATCGTGCAGCGCCTGCACGAACAGCGCGCAGGTCAGCGGAGTCTCCTTCGCGGACTTCACCACGACCGTGCATCCGGCAGCGAGTGCCGCGCCGGCCTTGCGGGCGATCATCAGCAACGGGAAGTTCCACGGAGTGATGAGAAGGCATGGGCCGACCGGCTGGTGGGTGGTGACGACGCGGTAGGCGCCTCGGGAGCCGTGCGCGTAGGTGCCATGAAGGTGGGCGATCTGCTCGGCGTACCAGAGGAAGAAGTCGACCGAGAGCTGGAACTCACCCCGGGCCTCGCCCAACGGCTTGCCGCTCTCCAGCGTCATGGTCTCGACGATCTCGTCGGCCCGCTGCAGGAGCAGCCGGTGCGCGCGGTGGAACAGGTCGGCACGCTCGCGCGGCAGCACATGACGCCAGGCGTCCTGAGCGGCGACGGCCGCATCGAGCGCGGCGAGTGACTGCTCGACGGTGCCGTCGGCGACCTCGGCGATCGTCTGACCGGTTGCGGGGTTGACGACCGAGAACGTCTCGGCGGCGTGTGTCCACGCACCGTCGATGTACAGATCGACGGGTATCTCCCGTCCGCGGACCTGTGCTGTGACCGGCGCGGTCGGTGTCGTCATGGAAGGGTCCTCCTCTTTCGGCGGCAGCGGGTGCGGCGGCAGCCAACCGGCTCGGGTGGAGCTGACGCCGGTGCCGCACGGCGCGTTCACGGGGGTGACGTATTACCGTCATCTCGTAATACGCTACGGGCCGGGGCGCGGGATATGGACCGGTGCATCGATTTGAGACAGTGCCGCACGAGCCCAAGAGCCGCTGGGCCTGGCAAGCAGCAGTTAGAGGTTGAGGAACCCCGTCATGAGCACTTCGAGACTGACTCGGCATGCGGCGCCGCTGCGACAGCAGATCACACGTCTGCTTCGTGAAGACATCCTGAGTGGGACCTTCCAGCCCGGCGACGCCCTGCGCGAGAGCGCCCTGTGCGAGGCCTATGAAGTCTCACGCACCGTGGTCAGAGAAGCGCTGCGCCAACTGGAGGCCGAGCGGCTGGTGACGGTGGTCGCCCACCACGGTCCAGTCGTGACCGTGTTGACGCCGCGGGAGATCGAGCAGATCTACGAGGTACGACGCGCGCTCGAGGGCCTAGTGGGCGAACTCTTCGCGGCCCGCGCGTCAGAGCAGGTGAAGCGCGAGTTGCGAGAGCTCCTGATCGAGATGGAGACGACCTACCTCAGGGGCACCATCAAGACACGAGAGGAGGCGAACGAGCGGTTCTACGGGCTCCTGCTCGAAGGTGCTGGCAACCCGGTCCTTGCCGAGGATGTCGCCCGCGTTCACGCTCGGGTCCAGATCTTTCGTCGCTACGCGTTCATGGACGACAAACGGGCACGGATCTCGTTCGAGGAATTCGGCCGCATCGTCGAAGCCGCGGCTGTTGCGTGTGACGCCGCCGCGGCGCGAGCGGCGTGCGAGCACCACGTCCACGGCGCAGCAGCGCTGGCTGTCGACGAGTATCGCCGTCGTCTGACCTGAGGCCGTCGGCGACTCGCATGATCGGGGATCGATGCTCGTCGAGCTTCATCATTATTACAGGATGATCGCGAAATAGCGCTATGTGTGCGATTTCGCATTATGCTCCGGCTCTGCCTTAGGAAGGGAAGGGCATGTCGACTGGGCCAGTCAACGCACTCAAAGACGAATGGTTGACAGGCAACACCGACCGCATCAATGTGGCGCCTGCGCTGCTGAGATCCTGGGAGCGTTCCCGGGAGGCGCTCGGTGTGCCGACCAACGTCCGCGAGGTGCCGCATGTGGCGGTGGATGAGCTCGATCAGCATCTTCTGGATCTGTTTCAGGCGCCGATGTCACGTTTCTCCGCCGACTTGTCGGGAACGGGCGTCGGCCTTCTGCTCGCGGACGCCCAAGGCCGAATTCTCGGTCGTTGGGCCGCGGACCGTGACGCGTGGCGCCACTTCGAGCGGGTCGGAACCGATCGCGGTGCCGTCCTGGACGAGTCGCTCGTGGGCACCAATGGCGTCGGCACGGCCTTGGCGACCGGGCAGTGCGTGCAGATCACCGGCGCGGAGCACTACGCGGACATGTACAGCGACGCCGTCTGTACCGGAACGCCGATCCGGCACCCGCTGACCCAGAAGATCGTCGCTGTGGTGACGTTGTCCAGCGGGCTCATCGAGGGTCGTTCGCTGCTGCGGCCCATGGTCAAAACGGTCGCCGACCAGTTGCAGCAGCATCTCCTCGATGTGGCCTCTCCTCAGGCCCGGGCGGTCTTCCAGGCATTCCTGGACGCCTCGAAGGCAAAGGCCGGCGCGGTGGTCGGCTTCGGTCCACAGGGACTGATCATGCAGAGCCAGGGCGCTGCCCGCCTGTCCAGCGCGGATATCGCGGTGCTCGGCGAGCTGGTCCAGCGGCAATCCGGTGGCCGGTTCATCATCGAGCTCTCCGGCGGCCTCACCGAGGTCCGGCTGGCCCCCGTCGAGACGGGCGCCGGGGCGATCGTGTCCCTGCAGCGGGGCAGGACGTCGACTGCCACCGCCCTGGGGCCGGCCCGAATGCAGCTGATCGGACGCTCGCCGGACTGGATGGCGGCTGTGCACGCGGTCGCACGGAGGCGGGAGGCGACGCGGCCGGTGGTGATCGCCGGCGAGGCCGGCGTCGGGAAGACGTCGCTCGCCCTGGGGCTCCCGTTCCGTTCCGGCGATCCCGGACCAGGTGCCCACATCGTGATCGACACGGTGGAGCGGACCCTGATCGGCGGGAAGCGATGGCTTCGCAGCATCGCGGAGCGGCTGCAAGGCGGAGCGCCCGTGATCGTCAAGGGGATCGACGCCCTCGACCCGGCGGCCAGACTCGCGCTGGCCGGGCTGTTGGAGATGAGCGTTCTGAAGGGCCCCGTATTGCTCACCGCCACGCTGCGCTCGGCCGCGGAGGCCGAGGAGACGGCGGTCGGTCTCGGGGCGTCACACGTGTGGGTTCCGCCGCTGCGGGAGCGCACCGCCGACCTGCCCGCTCTGTGGCGCTACTTCACGGACCGGGCCATGCCGGGCGTCGGGCTGGAACCCCATGCGGAGACCCTCGACCTGCTCACCGGATACCAATGGCCCCGCAACCTCAAGGAACTCCACAACGTCGTGGAGGGGTTGGCCCTTGCCGGCAAACGCGGATACGTCCTGCCCAGTGACCTGCCGGAGCGGATCCAGGGTTCGCGCGCGCTGACCATGATCGAGCGTGCCGAGCTCGAGGCGATCTCCCGGGCGTTGCGGGAAGCGGACGGGAACCGTTCCCGTGCCGCGGAGATTCTCGGCCTGTCCCGGGCGACGATCTACCGCAAGATGAAGGCCTACAAGATCACCGACTCGTGACGGACGACTTCGACGCTGCCACCGCACAGCCCCTTCGCAGCCACAGGTATGCACGCGTGGCCCGGGACTCCGACTCTGCTCCCGGGCCACGCGTGCATACCTGTGGCTCGCTCGTCAGCCGGCCGTGGGCAGCGCCCGTCGGCGCCGACGCTGTGCCCGCCCGCGAAGAGCGGGGGCGGCCTGGCGCAGCAGGACCACCGCGGCCAGGACTGCTGCCTGGGCGATGAGCTGCTGGGCGTCGTTCCAGCCCAGAGAGCGAAGCAGCTGTCCGAGCTGCGTGAGGAACAGCGCCCCGACGCCGCTGGCCACGATGCTCGCGATGCCGCCGGTCATGGCGGTGCCGCCCAGCACTACGGCCGCGACGGTCGGAAGGACGTAACTGTCCCCGATGAAGAGCCCGGGGGTGCGGGTGTAGCCGGCCAGGAGAACGCCGGCGGCGCCGTAGGCGAGGCCCGCGAACCCGTAGGCGACGACCTGGTAGAGGGTCACTCGGATGCCCAGGGCCGAGGCGGTGGGAACGCTGACACCGATGTAGGTCAATCGGCGCCCGACCGCCGAGCGCTTGGCGATGATGCCGCCGACGGCGAGCATGACGACCGCGATGATGAACGTGTTCGGGATGCCGAAGGTCCGGTCGACGGAGAACCGGCTCAGGCCGCCTGGCGCTGTGGCCGGCGAACCGCCGGAGATCGCCAGGACGGTGCCCAGCAGGACCGCGTTCATGCCGAGCGTCACGACCAGCGGCATGACACGGGCGACTGCGACCAGGACCCCATTGACCAGGCCGACGAGAGCGGGGGCGACCACGGCGACGGTGACGGCGAGCCACGTCGGCCAGCTGTGGGACTGGACCATGCAGGTGCACAGGACCGCGGCGAGCGCGATCATGCCCGGCACCGACAGGTCGAGGCCGCGTTGCTGCACGACGAGGGTCTGCCCGGCGGCTGCCATGGCGAGCACGGCGGCGAAGGGCAGCATGCTCAGCAGCGGGGCTGAGCCCAGGCTGCCCTGCGCGATGGCGGGGCTGAGGGCGAAGAGGATGATCGTGGCGACCACGATCCCCACCCAGCTGCCCGACAGGAGACGGCGCCAGGTGGCGCCCGCGTCGAGGGCGTCCATGACGTTCCCCTCATGACCCGGAGTGCGGCGCGAGGTGTTGGTGGGTCGGGTGGTCATGCGTGTGCTCCCGTCCGGCGAGTACGGCGCAGCTGCGCGTACAGCACCGCGGCGCCGATCGTGATGAGGCCCGGGAGCCAGTAGCCCCAGGCAGGGGAAAGGTTGAGGAACGGGGAGACATTGACCAGCTGCTGAGTGAGGAGAGCGGCGGCGATGATCCCGATGAACGAACCGCGACCACCGAAGATGCTCGCTCCCGCAAGCACGACCACGGTCACCGAGTTGAGGGTGTACGCAAGACCGGGACGCCCGTCACCGATACCGATCTGAGCCATCAGGATGATGCCGGCGGGCAGGACCAGAACCGAGCAGATCACGTACGAGGTGAACTGGATCAGTCGGATCTTCACCCCGAGACGCTCTGCGGCGTCCGGCTCGGACCCCAGAGCCCGCAGCTCAACGCCCCACCTGGTGCGACGCAGTGCCAGCTCAAGGAGCACAACGAGGAGCACCGCAATGACGGTCACCAGCGGAACCGCACCGAAGTGGGCCTGGATGTCGGCTGCCACCGACGGGAAGATCGTGCCGCCCGGCGTGTCTCGCAGGGACAGGTAGGTGCCCTGGAGGGCCATGTAGACCGCAAGGGTCGCGACGACCGGGTTGATGCGGAACCAGGTCACCATGACGCCGTTGATCACGCCCACCGCGAGTGCGCCGAGGGCCATGAGGAGCAGACCGAGGACCAGGTTCCCGCCGTCCACGATCCAGTACGACGCGATCACGACCAGAAAACCCATGAGGGGTCCGACGGACAGGTCGAACCCGGATCCCATGACGACGACCTGCTGCGCGGCACCGACCAGTAGCAGGGGCGCGAGCATGAGCAGGAGGTTGTTCAGGTTGAGCTGGCCGAAGTAGTCGCCGTTGTGCAGCCCGGTCCCGAGACCGAGAAGCACCACGATCATGGCGATCACCGCCGCAGGGGCCTGGTCGCCGGCCAGCCAGGCCCGCACTCGGCGACGCTTTGCCGGTCGGGTCTTCTCCTGGCCGCGCACGCTCGTCGAGGTCAGTGCGGCGCGAGTGATGGCCGCTTCGGTGATCTCCTCACCGGTGAGCTCCTCGACGATGCTTCCGCGCGACATGATCAGCACGCGGTGGCACAGGCCCTCCAGCTCGACGTTGTCGGAGGAGAGCACGATGACGGCGGCACCGTCATCGGCCGCGGTGCGCAGGATCTGGTACAGGTCGACGCGCGCGCCGGCGTCGACACCCTGAGTGGGCTCCTCCACCACGAGGACCTTCGGTGCCGCCAGCAGCGTGCGGGCCATGACGGCCTTCTGCTGGTTGCCTCCCGACAGCGAGCTGATCGGCGTATCGGGAGTCGGGGTCTTGATCGCGAGGCTGCGAATCCGGGCCTTCGAGGTGGACTGCGTCAGCGCGTCGCTGACCAGGCCCCATCGTGAGACCTTGTGCAGGGTGCGCGCCACGATGTTCTCGCTCACGCCAAGGGGCAGGAACACACCTTCGCCGTGCCGGTCGGCCGGCACGTAGACGACACCGGCGTTCGCAGCCGCCGCGTTTGAGCCGCGGACCCGCTGCCCGTCGACGACCATCTCGCCCGACGTCGATACCAGGCCGGCCAGGGCACGGACGAGCTCAGCCTGGCCATTGCCCTGAACCCCGGCCAGGCCGACGATCTCGCCGGAGCGGACGGTCAGGGAGATGTCGTCGAAGCCGTGACCGGACAGCCCGGTCACGACGAGCCGCTCGGCCGTGCCCGCGGGTACGGGTTCCTTGGCCGGGAAGACCGTCTCCAGTTTGCGGCCCACGACCCGCTCGACGATCTGCTCCTCGGTGACGGCCTCGGCGTCGAAGGTTCCGCGGGTCTGGCCGTCGCGAAGGACGGTGATCCGGTCGGCGATCTGCTTGACTTCCGGGATGCGGTGGGAGATGTAGACGACACCGGCGCCGGTCGCGACGGTCTCGCGGACCTTCGTGAACAGACGCTGTACTTCTTCGGTGTTGAGGTGCTCGGTGGGCTCGTCGAGGATCAGAACCTTCGGGTTCAGCGCGAGCGCCTTGGCGATCTCGATGATGAACCGCTTCTCCATCGACAGATCGGCGACACGGGCGCGCGGGTCGATCTCCATCTCCCACGGCGCGAGGGTCTCACGGGCCCAGGCGACCGCACGGCGAAGTCCGCCGACACGCTTGTACCCGACGCCGAGCGCCATGTTCTCCGCCACCGTCAGGTCCGGAAGAAGCGCCGGGTGCTGGCGCACGATACCGAGGCCGAGGCTGCGGGCCTGCTCGGGTTGCGCATGCGTGAGGTGGACACCGCCGATGAGGACGGTACCCTCGTCCGCCGCCAATGCGCCCGAGGCCACGGCCATCAGGGTGGACTTGCCGGCGCCGTTCTCGCCGACCAGGGCGTGGACTTCACCCGGGCGGACGTCGAAGCTCACCTCGTCCAGCGCGCGCACGCCCGGGAAGGACTTCCCGATGCCCTGCATGGAGAGCACCGAAGCGACTTGGCCTGCCGCCTGACTTGCCGCGCGATGGGACTGGGAGGGGTCGGGGCTCGCACCCTGCTGCGGTGGCCGGACCTGAGTCGCAGGTCTGTTGCTGCCGAAGTTGGTCACGTCGGACTCCTGGAAGATTGAGGGGCGCGGACCTGAGTGGTCGGGCCGGCGCCTCGGCCCGTTGACGGACCCCTTACTGGGCGAGGTAGCCGCCGTCGATGACGAGCTCTGAACCGGTCACGAAGCTGGCGTCGTCAGAGGCAAGGAAGACGACTCCGGCGGCGATCTCCTCGGGGCGTCCGGCACGGCCCATCGGGGTCTGGGAGATGACGTACTCGTTCACCTCCGGTGCCTGAGCCTCGGTCAGAGGAGTCCATATGAAACCGGGATGAACCGAGTTCACGCGGACGCGTTCCTTGGCGTAGCTGACGGCGGCGCTCTTGGACATGTTGCGTACCGCGCCCTTGGTCGCGTGGTAGGCGTGCGCACCGGCGACAGCGGCGCTGCCCCAGATCGAGGAGACGTTGATGATGCTGCCGCCGCCCTGGGTGATCATCTGCGGGATCACCTCGCGCATCCCGAGCCAGGTGCCGGTCTGGTTGACCGCGACGACCCGGTTCCACTCCTCACTGGTGAGTTCGTGGACGGTTTCATAGGCGATGATGCCAGCGTTGTTCACGAGGAAGTCGAGGCGCCCGTGGCGGTCGATGACCTCGGCGATCACACGCTGCCAGTCGGCTTCGCTGGCCACGTCGAGGGACGCGTACGTGACGCCGTCGCCGAACGAGTCGTCGGCGGCAGCGCGGCTGGTCGCGACGACGGCCGCGCCCTCAGCCGCCATGGCGTCGACGATCGCGTGGCCGATGCCTCGCGAAGCGCCGGTGACGATGCCGACCTTGCCGTCGAGTCGGTTCATGAGTGCTCCTCGGATATCCGTACGTGGCTGCGTAGTTCGGGATTCGGACGGGAAAACCGCCTGGAAAGGCGATGAGGCCGGCCGCCCGGGCCTTGAAGAAACTCCTAGAGGCCCGGGCACCTGCTGGGAATTGCCGGAGCTGCGGACGTCTGTGAAAGGGGCGATGGCCTGGCCGAGATGGTCTCGAAGCCGACCGGGCTTCTGCAGGGCCTACTTGTAGAGAGCCTTGATCTGCTCGGTGGTCAGGCCGGAAGAAAGAATCGCGTCAGCCGGCAGCGACTTGTCGTACTTCGGCATCATCTTCGGGTTGGTCGAGTCCTCGATGATCTCCAGGTTGTACGTCGAGGGCTCGGTGTCGGTGATGCCGTTGTAGGCCGCGAGAGCCTTGTTCAAAGCAGCCTCGACGACCCAGTTGCGGGACGACTCCGTCGCGATCTGATAGCTCGGGTACCGCTTGTGGTACTGGTACCAGAGCGAGGCGAACTCGTTGGAGTCATTGGCCGACCAGACCGGCAGAGGCTTGTTCGCGGCGATGAACGCCCGGATACCGCCGACCGAACCGCCGCCGAAGTCGGAGACGATGCCGTCGATCTTGCCGTACTTCGTGATGAGACCGGCCACGACCTGCTGCGTCTTGCTGACGTCCCAGTCGGTGGCGACGTACCCGTCCGCGTTGAGCAGGTGGACACCGGGATGCTCCGCGACCGCCTTCTTGACGCCGTTGTAGACGGTCTGGGAGTAGGCGCTGCCGGCGACACCGCCCAGCATGACCAGGTTGCCCTTGCCGTGCATCGCCTTGACGGTCCAGTCGGCGAGGTTCTTGCCGTACGTCTCGACGTTCTCGGAGACGAAGTCGACGTAGTCCTTGCCCGGTGTACCGCCGATGCCCGAGACGATCGGCACGACCGCCACGCCGGCCGCGGTCGCCTTCTGGATGGTGGGCAGGAGGGCCTGTCCGGCGTCGCCGAAGGTGACGATCACCTTGACGCCCTGGGCGACCATCGAGTTGATGTCCGAGATCGCCTTCTGGGTGTTGTTCTGGGCGTCGGTCACCACGACCTGGGTGATGTTCGGGCACTTGGCCGCCTGGGCCTTGAAGAGCGCGATCGTGGCCTTGCGCCAGGTGTTGTTGTTGTTGCCGTCGGCGTAGCCGACCTTGATCGGCTTGGTGCCGCAGAACTTGCTGATGTCCTGGATGTCGGCCTGCACTCCGACACCGCCCACCTTCACGGTCGGCCACGGGCCGCTGGAGCCGACGGAGGCGCCGGAACCACCGGAGCCGGTGGAGCTGGTGGACAGACCCCCGCAGGCGCTGAGCGCCATGGCCATGGCAGCTGCGACGCTGGTCGCCGCGACGGCCCGCTTCTTGATGTGCATGGAGTGTCTCCTCATTGAGAGCTGTGAAGGACCTCGCCGGCCCGGGAGCACCAGGTGTGCGCACGCACCAAGCCGGGAGAGCGCAGCACCTGGTCCGACTCCGAGGGCGGGATCGCCGGCGTGATCGGAGTGACGTGAACGCCTGGGTGACGGAAACGGGCTCGGTGAGGGCCCCGGAAGAAGGCTGTCGCGAGCAGGACCGTATGACGCGAGTCACTGTGAGACGGCGGTGCCTCATTTTGTGACAGCGTTCACCTTCGACGCCTGGGCGTGGAGATCCTCGATTGGCCGGGCTGGCCGTCAGCCGGCCCGAGGAACAGCCAGTACCCCCAACCCTGACGTTGAGGAGCACCGATGCCCCTTCCCCGTCCTTCAGACCCGCTTGGGGAGATCTACGCCGAGTGGAGCGTGGAGTTCGACGCCAACCCGGAGATGTCGCTCCAGCTGATGCGCTGGGTCTTCGAGGACTGGCAGCGAGCGACCGCGGAGCCTGCAGGGGTCACCTACGCCACGACCACCATCGGTGGCGTGCCAGGGGTCCTCGTGACCCCCCTCGACGCGGATCCCTCCCAGGTGATGGTGGTCATGCACGGCGGAGGGTTCGCCCTCGGCTCCTCTGCCAGCCACCGCAAGCTCGCCGGGCACCTGGCCAAGGCCTGCGGCACCCATGCGTTCGTTCTCGACTTCCGGCTCGCGCCGGAGTTCCCGTTCCCGGCGCAGATCGAGGACGGCCTCGCTGTCTACCAGGCCCTCCTGGATAAGGGCATCAAGGCCGACGACGTGTGCTTCGTCGGCGACAGCGCCGGTGGAAACCTCGCGGTAGCGATGGCACTCACGCTGCGCCGCGACAGCCGCCCGCTGCCCGGACGTGTCCTGACGATGTCGCCGTGGCTGAACATGGAGAACAGCGGTGCCACGATCGAGACCAACAACGACACCGACTTCCTGATCACTCGCGAAGGCCTCGCCGGGAACATCGGCCGCTACCTCTCCGGGGGCGCGGACCCGACGGACCCGTACGTCAACCCGCTCTACGCCACCTATGAGGGCTTCCCGCGGCTCTACGTCTGCGCGGCCGACACCGAATCCCTCTTCGAGGACTCTGAGCGCCTGGTCGCCCTGGCCGAGAGCGCCGGCGTCGACGTGACGTTCTCCATCGGCAAGGGCATGCAGCACGTCTTCCCGTTCCAGGCCGGGCGCCTCGCGCGCGCCGACGAGGAGATCGCTTCCATGGCCGCCTGGTACCGGTCTTGACCAGCCTCCCACCGGCGCCCCGGCCAGATCTCTGACCACGACTCATCCCCCTTTCCTACTGCGCGCTCCTCCCTGAGTGCCCACCTGTCATCACTCGGTGAAAGGACCCACATTTACATGACCAGCAAGCGTGACTACGACGCCATCGTCATCGGCGCCGGCTTCTCCGGCCTGGCGATGCTCCACCACCTGCGCGAGATCGGTCTTTCGACCCTGGTGGTCGACGGCGAGGACGGCGTCGGCGGCACCTGGTGGGTCAACCGCTACCCCGGCGTCCGCACCGACAGCGAGTACAGCTACTACTCCTTCTCCTTCTCCAAGGAGGTCCGCGACGAGTGGACCTGGACCGAGCGGTACCCGGCCGGCGCGGAGGTCCTGAAGTACCTCAACTTCGTCGCCGACCGGCTCGACCTGCGCAAGGACATCCGCCTGTCCACCCGCGTGAACAAGGCCGTCTACGACGAGGATGCGAACACGTGGACCGTCCACCTCGGCGACGGCAGCACCCTGACCGCGACCTACCTCGTCTCTGGCATGGGCGTCCTCTCGCAGGCGATTTTCCCTGCCATCGACGGCATTGACACGTTCCAGGGCGAGAAGTACCACTCCTCGATGTGGCCCCGCGGCGGCGCAGACCTGACCGGCAAGCGTGTCGGCCTCATCGGGCTGGGTGCCTCCGGCATCCAGATGGTGCCTGAGATCGCCAAGGTCGCCGGCGACTTCTACGTCTTCCAGCGCACGCCGAACTTTATCGTCGAGACCACGAACGACCCGGTGACCGAGCAGGAGATGGCCTACCTGCGTGACCACTACGACGAGATCTACGAGAAGGCGGCTAACCACCCCTTCGGCGTTGCGATGGAGCCGGCCGAGCACAGCGCCCTCGAAGTTTCCGCAGAGGAGCGCGACCGGATCTTCGAGAGCAAGTGGAACGAGGGCGGATTCCACTTCGCCAACGAGTGTTTCACCGATCTGGCCACCAGCCATGAGGCCAGCGAGCTCGCCTCAGAGTTCATCCGCAAGAAGATCCACGAGATCGTCGAAGACCAGGCCGTCGCCGACCTTCTCTCGCCGACCACCTACTCGTTCAACGGAAAGCGCGTCCCGACCGGCCACAACTACTACGCGGCCTTCAACAAGCCGAACGTGCACCTCATCGACGTCGCCTCGCAGCCGATCAGCCGGATCTCCGAGCGCGGCGTGGTGGTCGGCGACACCGAGTACGAGCTCGACGTGCTGATTTTCGCCACTGGCTTCGACGCCATGACCGGGACCCTGACCAACATCGACATCGTGGGTCGCGGTGGCCGGACGCTGCGCGAGAAGTGGCTCGCCGACGGCCTGAAGTCGAACCTCGGGATCAACGCCAACGGATTCCCGAACTTCTTCATGTCCCTCGGCCCGCAGACGCCGTACTCGAACCTGCCGGTCCCGATCCAGCTCGGTGCCCAGTGGCTCCAGAGGGCCATCGCGTGGGCGCGTGAGAACGACGTTCCGTTCCTCGAGGCCACCCCCGAGTCGGAGGCCTGGTGGATGGAGGAGACCGAGCGGGCCGGCAAGGCCACCGTCATGTACTCCGAGGGCAAGAAGGCCAAGGCGTGGTTCCTGGGCGACAACCTCCCCGGCAAGCCGGAGGAGTTCCAGGTCTACATGGGCGGCGGACAGGTGTATCAGCAGTTCTGCCGTGCAGCTGAGGCGGACGGCTACCGCTCCTTCCTGGCCAACCAGTCGGACAAGGCCTGAGAACTAAACCGGGGAAAGGGAATCGGCATGGGACGTCTGGCCAACAAGGTCGCCCTGATCACCGGGGCTGCAATGGGCATGGGACGGGCGACCGCAGAGCTGTTCGCGGTTGAGGGCGCCAAGGTCGCAGTCACGGACCTGGACGAGGTCAAGGGCCAGGAGGTCGTGGCGGGGATCCGTGCGGCGGGCGGGACCGCGGAGTTCTGGAGACTGAATGTCGCCCGGGAGGCCGAGGCGAAGTCGGTGATCAACGCAGCAGCAGAGGAGTTCGGTGGTCTCGACATCCTCGTCAACTGCGCGGGTGTCATCGGCGTCGACAAGCCGACCCACGAGCTCACCGAGGCCGAGTGGGACGCCCTGTTCGCTGTCGATGTGAAGGGTGTCTTCTTCTGCACCAAGCATGCCATCCCGCACATGATCGAGCAGGGCAAGGGCAGCATCGTCAACTACTCGTCCATCTACGGGATGATCGGGAACGACGAGTTCACGGCGTACCACGTTGCCAAGGGCGCGGTCTCGATGCAGACCAAGCAGGACGCGGCCAGCTACGGCAAGTACAACATTCGCGTGAACTCGGTACACCCGAGCACGGTCCTGACCCCGCTGGTCGAAGGCATCGCGGCTGAGTTCCCCGGTGGCCTGCCGGCTTACGAGGAGTACATGACGGGGAACCAGTCTCTGCGTCGCCTGGGCCGTCCGATCGATGTCGCCTACGGGGTCCTCTACCTGGCTTCGGACGAAGCGGACTGGGTGACGGGCGTGAACCTGCCGATCGACGGCGGCTACACGGCGCGCTGATCAGCCCATTTGCGTCGGCCTTTCTCCGAAGCGCCTGGAGAGGGGCCGACGCTGCCGCCCGATCAAGGCTGCGGACCGGGGCTTCACCTCCAGCCCTGCACTGTCTTCACGGCTTGGTTCCGGACGGGCTGAGCAAATGCTCGCCAGGCCACAAGGCACCGCCCGCCTCGGCCCAGGCGAGGTGCTGGCGTACCTGAGCCAGGACTGCCCTGCGGTCCTGGGGGCCGTATGAGATGCGTTCCAGGGTGGCCGGGTCGACGACGCGGACCGTGCTGTCGGGGCCGCTGCACACAAGGGCCCGCTCGATGGGCTGCAGGCCCAGGCTGAGTGCATCGCAGCCTTCGTTGCGGATGAGCCGGACGAGGTCGGCCACCACCGCCTCCCAGTCACCGGCCTCGCCCCAGTGGGCGCCGCCGCCCAGTTCCTGGGTGAGGGTGGCCAGCGGGACGATCTCGCCCGGTCGGCGGCCTCGGACCAGGTGTTGGTGGATGCGCATCCCGTCGGGCTGTTTCACATCGGGGTGGAGCAGACAGGCCGCGGCGACGACGGAGGTGTTGATCTCCCGGGCAGGCAGCGGATAGTACGGTTCGTGCGCGAACAGCAGATACAGGGCCATGGCCGCCGGCTGGTGGCTGGCGTGGCCGTCCGGCACACGCCGGTGCTCTATCGGGGGCACGGGGTTCATCGGCTCGTTCATACGTTGTCTTCCTTCCGCACAGGCGATGCGGTGGTGCAGGGGGGGTGAAGCCGCCGTCGCCGCCGGGGTGGCCGCGCCGTGGTGATCAGGTCAAGGCAGGTACGGCTGGGCAGCCAGCCCAAGCAAGCTGAGCAAAGGTCTTAACCGAGGGGCGTTGTGGAACGACCGCGGCCGGCGCACTCGATAAGCACCCGGTAGGTCAGGACCTCGGTCACGGTCCAACAGCAGGACCGCAGGCCCCTCGGCCTCAAGACACTCAGGCGGCACATCCTCCAGAGACGTGCCGCGGTGAAGGCTGGCCAGAGCGGCAGGTGGCGGATGGGCCTGGGCGACGCGCAGGCGAGCAGCGATGACCGTCCCGACTGACCCACGCGGCAGAGACCGTTGGCGGCCTGGGGAAACTGCTTCACGGCCATGCTCCTGTGCCGGCTCCCCGTCCCCAAGCGGCTCATCGGGATTCATCGCGCGCCCTGAGCGGGCAGCCGCTGATGTCCTGGGGCGAGCCGCGGGCGCGCGGGTCGTCTGCTCGAGGAGAGGTGCGTGAGATCCATAGTGGTCAGCTCAACCGGCACCCCCGACCAGGCTGACGGCCACAACCCCCGACCACCGGTCACGATCCGGCAACATGCGCACCGGACTGTCGTGGTCGGGCTCATGGTCGGGTTCGTGGTCGGGCCGACCATGAACCCGACCATGCTCCGGTTGAATGCGCAGTGCGTCAGCATTGGAAGGCGGCGCCCGCTAGCGCAGGCGGCTGCGCAAGCGAGTCTGGGGACCTGCGCAGTCGGCATGTGCAGCCGGCTGCGCACAGCAGGAGGCGCCGTCGGTCCTGGGACTGCGCACTCGGCGCAGCATGCGCGACCGGTCTGCCACGGCTGACTCCCGGAGACGGTGCGCCCGGTCCATCGGCGACCTTTCGTCCGTGTCGCTCTCCGCATCGCTCCAGCCAACTCTCCGGTTGCCGCCGTCTTCACGGCGGCCGTCGGCTCAGGCGCGCCCGTCCCTGTCAGGGCCCGTGGTCGGGGCGTGGTCGGCCCGACCACTGGTTTCGTTTCTCCATCGTGACCGTGGTCGGGCCTTCATGGTCGATGGTCGGGTCGGGGGCGCCGGATTTTCTCAAGGTCAGCACGTACACGTTCTGACCTGGGAGTTTGACCATGTCTCCTGGCAAGCACGTCCCGGAGAGTCAGGCTGCTGCTCCGATGGCCGCGGGCGTCGCACTGCAGCAGATGCGGCGGCGCGTCCGCCTGTCGCGCCTGGCCTTGTTCACCGCGATCGCGGCCGGGCCGGTCGCCCTGGGCGTCACCGTGATGTCCGGCTCAGCCACCGTTGCAGCTGCCCCCACTACCAAACCGGCCGCCGTGCGCACCGCGGCCGCTGCGGCCGACCCGGCAGGCTATGCGCAGCTGTTCGTCAGCGCGTGGCTGCGCAGCAGTGCGGATGACGCCACGAGTGCGCAGGCGCGGCTTGCGCAGTCCCTCGCCCCGAACGTCGACCTGGTCGCCGGTGCGCAGGCGCGGCTTCAGTCCGTGACCGCGGTGCGCAGTGTGCAGCGTGGGGGCGGCCGGTGGGCGGTGACGGTAGCTGCGCAGTACGCCGACGCTGCGGTGCGCTACTTCGTCGTCCCCGTGGCCACCGACCACACCGGTGGCTCGTTCACGGTAACCGGGGTGCCCGCTGTGGTGGCCGGACCGGCGGGGGCGGCGGTGGCGACGTCGCCGTACGGCGTGGCCGTGCCGTCCGGGAGTGATCTGGCCTCCGCGGTCGGAGAGTTCCTCGGCGCGTATCTGACCGGGGCGGGTGAGGTGGACCGTTACCTCGCCCCCGGGGTGAAGCTGGCGTCGGTCTCCCCCGCCCCCTACACCGCGGTCACCGTCCAGCAGGTGATGGCCGTCGAGAAGGCTGCGGCCGCCGAGCAGGTGCCGGCCGACGGAACCACGGTCCGCATCCGCGCGGCAGTTGAGGCCCGCGACGGCACCGGGCGCTGGCCGCTGGCCTACGAGCTCGTCTTCAGGTCCCGCTCGGGCCGGTGGGAAGTCGCCGCGCTGGAGTCCGGGACCGTCCAGGACGGGGGTGTTCGCTCGTGAACACCGTTCCAACTTTTTCTCAGACGGCGGCCATCGTGAAACGTCATAACGGTGGCTACCGCCCGGGCGCTCGGGTCATCCGGGTTGGTTCCGTTCGCCTGGTTCCTAAGAACGGTGTGCACTATAGCGCTTATAGCAGCGGCCGGAATTTTGGTCGGGTGATGCCACGCCCGGCGGCAAGGCGTCCCAGCGCTCCCAGACGGGTAGCACCTCCTCACGCACGGGAGCCCTCATGTCCCCTGTCACCCCTCGCTTCACCCGCATCGAGCAGATCTCGGCGGGCGCTCCCAAGGTGGATGTGCCAACGATCATCGCCTGAACACGGTGGGGGCCGGGGCGGACCTCGGCCCGGACGCCGACGGGCCGCGTATGTCGGTCGGCGACTGGGGGTCTTCTCTGTCCCAGCGCAGCGCGTATGAGGCGGTAAGCGAGACCTCCGACCACGGCTACCCGGTCCGCGAGCACATCTGGGAGCGGCTATCCGAAGCGGCCTGAGACGTAGGCTTCCGTGCGTGGATGGCTCGGGTTGGAGAAGATCTTTACGGTGTCGTCCATTTCGACGAGCCGGCCTGGCTGTCCCGCCTGTTCGAGGTCGAAGAAGGCCGTCCTGTCGCTGACGCGTGCGGCTTGCTGCATGTTGTGGGTGACGATCACGATGGTGTACTGCTGCTTGAGGCTTCGGACGAGGTCCTCGAGGGCGAGCGTCGAGATCGGGTCGAGCGCCGAAGCGGGCTCATCCATCAGCAGCACCTCAGGCTCAAGTGCTATGGCCCGGGCGATGCACAACCGCTGCTGCTGACCCCCTGAGAGCCCGACACCGGGACGGTCCAGCCGGTTTTTGACCTCGTCCCAGAGATTCGCCGAGCGCAGTGATTCCTCGACGATGCCGTCGAGTTCCGATCTAGGCATGCGTCGGTTGTTGAGCGTGACGCCGGCAGCGACGTTGCCGTATATCGACATGGTCGGAAAGGGGTTGGGCCGTTGGAAGACCATGCCGACCGTGCGCCTCACCTGGACGGGGTCGGTTGTGGGGGCGTAGATGTCGTCGCCGTCGAGGAGCACGGCGCCTTCGACGCGCCCACCGGGCGTGACCTCGTGAAGGCGGTTCAGCGTACGCAAGACGGTCGACTTGCCCGTCCCCGACGGGCCTATGAACGCGGTGACGCTGCAGGCTTCGATCGACAAGTTCACTTCGGCAACGGCAAGGAACATCCCGTAGTAGGCGTACGGGCCTTTGGCATCGACACGTTTCCCCACCGAAATCTCCTGCCTGCAAACGTCGAGAAAAGAGGACTATTTAGTCCGGATCGTACAGTCAACGAGTCCGCCCAGACTGCGGGCAACTGCCATGGCGATGGGCCCGGCCCGGCTGCTTTGTCGAAGAATCCCCTAGCGACCAGCGGAAACGGACGGGACCGCAGAGCCGGCGGAGGTCTCGGCCGCATGAAGGGTTCCTCTGGTGTTCACCGCCAGCACGCTATCGATGGATCTCATCATCCAGTTCTCTGGCCGCAGTCTTCTCGGGGGCTGCCTCGTAACGGTATCTGCACGCACTCGTCGGCGGTTGCCCGGGCCGCGGTCTCTCACATGCGACGGGGGCATCCACGGGGCGCCGACCTCGGAGTGCCCTGACGGCTGAACCCGCTCTACCGGAGGGGTTGAGCGTGCTCGAGAAAGGGTCCGGTCGCTGAGCAGGCTCGGGCCCGGCGGACCTGGTACACGCTGCGGCTATGGGCTGGTGCAGACGCTGCTCACCCGGTTGTGAAGTGTCTCCGCCGGAGCTGGATACTGGACTCTCGAGACCTGTCTGGGGTCGGCGTGCCGGTTGGTCCGGCCTGCCGTGACGCGGACGGGGGTGAGGTGAGGTGGCCGTGCGAAGGGGTGACGTCGTGGTCGAGGTCTTGTTCGACGACAGCGCGCAGTGTGTCCGGGTCGTCGACGACGGGAGGATCGTCGATATGCGCTCTACGTGGAGGGGGCACAGGCGGGGACGATGTCCGTACCGCATGGTCGGGCGGCGGCGAGTGCTGGGCCGCACAGAGACCGACGAGGCCTGTCGTGGCCGGGGCCTGTCCAAGATCCTCGTCCAATCTACGCCGTACGACAGAAAGGCCCTCGTGCCCCACCGTAATGGACCCCTGAGCGAGACCGGACGTCTGCGTCTGGCCCGCTGCATCGTCGAGGAGGGCTGGACCCTGCGCCGGGCGGCCGAACGCTTCCAGGTCTCGCCAGCCGGGGAAGGAGACGGGACAACACCTTGAGCGGTTCGGAAAAGCCTCACGCTGTCACCCAGCTGCACGGACGTGAGCCGGAACTGGCTGCTCTCCGTCGGTTCCTCACGGGGCTGCCGGACGGAGGCGGCATGCTGGTCGTGCGCGGCGGAGCGGGGATCGGAAAGTCGTCCCTGCTCGGCGCGGCGGCCGGGGAGGCAGCGGCTCTGGACATCGAGACACTCTCTCTCACCGCGGTGCAGGCCGAGACCCGTCTCCCCTTCGCCACCGCCCACGCAATGATGGACCTTCTCGGCGCCACCGTGCCGCTGCCGGTGGCCGGCAGCCACGAGCACAATCGGTTCCAGCTCGCCCTGGCTCTACTCGAGGCGGTGACCGCCCGGTCCGCGCGGCGGCCGTTGCTGCTCCTGGTGGACGACGCGCAATGGATGGACGCGCCGAGCTGGGAAGCCCTGGCGTTCGTCGGGCGCCGGCTGTCGGCGGACCCGGTCGCGCTCATCATGGCGATGCGTGACGGTACCGAGACCGAAGCGCGCCTCACCAGCCTGCCGGCGGACGAGTTGCGGGTGGAAGCGCTGCCGGACGACGCCTCGGGCATGCTGCTGGAAGAACGCGCACCCGAACTCACCGCTTCGCTGGGCGCCAGGGTGCTCGCCGAAGCAGCCGGCAATCCGCTCGCCCTCACCGAACTCGCGGCCGTCGCCGCCCGCATCGGCGAGAAGGGCCTGCTTCCCATCTCGCTGCCGCTGACGGCTCGGTTGGAGCGTACCTTTGGTGCCGCCGTGGTGGGACTGCCGCCAGCGACCCAAACACTCCTTCTGATGGCCGCGCTCGACGAAGGCAACCGTCTGGAGGAGATCCTTTCAGCGGCCGGTATCATGATGCGGACCCCGGTATCGGTGGAGTGCCTGGAACCGGCCATCACCGCCCGGTTGGTCGACGTCGATGACGCGTTCCTGCTGAGATTCCGCCATCCCCTGATCCGGTCGGCCATCCAGCAGGGCGCCACCCTGTCCCAGCGGCAGCAGGCGAATGCCGCGCTCGCCGAAGCAATCGCCGATCCCGACCGGGCGGTCCACCACCGCGCCGCCGCCACCGTCGGTACGGACGAGCAGGTCTCCGCCGAACTCGACGACCTCGCCGGCCGGTTGCGCCGGCGGGGCGCGTCCGGCGAGGCAGCGCGGACCTGGGAGCAGGCCGCCCGGCTGACCGGCGACCGCAGACGGCGCGCGAACCTGCTGATGCGGGCCCTGGAAGTGGCGCTGGAGCTCGCCGACCGCGACAACGTGGACCGGCTGCTGCGCTCGATCGTCCCCGACGACCTGACCCCCGAGGACCGGGTCGTCCGGCAGTGGCTGACGGAGGTCGAGTTCGCCATCTATTCGGGCGCCGCGCGACTGCCCGGGCATCTTGACGCAGCCGAGCGGCTGCGGAAGTCCGGCCAGGACGAACGGGCGCTTGAGGTCGTCCACCGCGTCGCGGTGCGTTCGTACTTCGCCTGCTACGACAAGGAACTGCGTGGCGAGATCATCGGACTGCTCGAACGGCTCGCACTGTCACCGTTGACACCGAAGCTGGTCGCAACCCTCGGCTTGGCCGCGCCGGTCGAACGGGGCACGGTGGTCGTCGAACGGCTGAACGCTCTACTGGCCCAGCCCGGCCTCTCCAGTTCGGACCTGGCGAACCTCGCCGCGGGGGCGACCGCGGTCGGCGCGCTCGGGTCGGCGGCCCGGCTGGGCGCCGCCGCCGTCTCCCAGAGCCGCCGCGAGGGCAACCTCGGCACGCTCACCTGGGCGCTCGGCTACCAGGCCTGGAACGCCGTCCTGCTAGGTGACGCCTCCCTCGGACGCACCTCTGCGGCCGAGGCCGACACTCTCTTGGCTGAGACCCGCCAGGGCAGCCTGCGCATACCCAATATGCTCAATCACGCACACGCGGAGGCCCTGCGCGGCGACGGTAAGGCCGTACGCGACCTCCTCGAGCAGAGCGAACGCGTGCTCCTCATGCACGGCGCGCACCCCATGTTCTGCCTGGTCCGGGTCGCCCGCGGCGTCTGCGCGCTCGCCGAAGGCCGCTATCACGAGGCCCACGACGAGCTCGACGCTCTCTTCGATCCGTCCGCGGTCGGATACCACCCGCACGTGCGGTTGTCCGTACTCGCCCATCTGGCCGAGGCGGGAGCTCACAGCGACCGCCACGACCAGGTGGCGGCCCGCATCCGCGAACTCGAACCGATCGGCGCCACCGGCGCATCGCCGCTGCTGAGCGTGCATCTGCACTGTGCGAAGGCGCTGCTGGCGACGGGCGAGGACGCGGTGGAGGTGCTCGGGAAGGCGCTGGAAGCCGGTCTCACCGAGTGGCCGTTCGAACGCGCCCGACTCCAGCTCGCCCACGGCACCCTGCTGCGGCGCGACCGCCCGTCCGCCGCCCGGCCCGTACTGCGCGCCGCCGCCGCCACGTTTGACGCACTGGGCGCACGACCGTGGGTCGACCGCGCACACGCGGAGCTGCGCGCCTCAGGCGAGACACGCCGCCGCCGGTCCAGCAGGATTGACCAACTCACCCCGCAGGAGCTGCAGGTGACCCGCCTGGTCGCACAGGGGCTGAGCAACCGGGAGATCGCCGCCCGGCTCTTCCTGTCACCGCGGACGATCAGCACCCACCTCTACCGGATCTACCCGAAGGCCGGCGTGAGTTCGCGGACCGAACTCGCCTCAGTGATGGCCCGCAATCTTTGAAGGCAGATCCCCCCTGAGCCTTCCAGGTGGCGGTGTCGCCGAGACGCCTCTGCGTTGTCACTCGAGGCGGTAGGCAAGCCGTACATCCGTCGGGCAATGCAGCAGGTGCAGGGACTCACCTCGGAGCTGTACAGCGCCACCTCCCCCACTGACCTGCCACAGGCTCTCAAAGCCGGGACGGGGGCGCGGACTTGGGCCTGAAACCCAGCACCGTCGACGGACGTGGCCACCGCCGTCCTCGTTTCACGAGGTCGGCGCACGGCCTTGGGACGACCGCGTGCACGTCATGCTGCGTGCCTCCGGGGAAACCCGTCTCGACGACGGCCGAACTTCGACCCTCTGGCGGCGACTCACGCGGCCAAACGGGGTCACGATTCACCCGCCGTGGACAACCCGGCGCCGATCAGCCGACGGCATCGACCGGCTCACACCACAGAAGCCGGCTCGCGTGCCTGGTCGTGGGAGGGCTGACCAACCGGGAGATCGCTGCGCGGCTCTTCCTGTCAGCGCGGAAGATCAGCACCCACCCGTACCGGATCCACCCGAAGGTTGGCGGCAGCTCGCCGACCGATCTTGCCATCGGTGACGGCCCGCGGTTACGTCATCTGACGCAGGTTATGGACCAGCGCCGGCCTTTATGGTCGGAGCATGATCAGCAATTCCCCGGCAGAACCAGCGGGAGCGCCCACGTCGCGAACAGTCGAGCAGCGGTTCGTCCTGGTCGACGACATCGCCGAGCACGTGCAGTCACAAGGCGGCGTTGTTGTAGGCGACCCGCGGCACGCCGCCGCGTTCGCATCCGTTGCGCGCCCCCGTCGAAGGGGCGTCCGGGATGCTGTCCCGCTTCTTGGAGGGGTACGAGGGCATCCTGACCGACGCCTGCGACGTGGCCGCCGGTGCGCTCGAACCCAGGGACGACGGTACCCAGGACCTCCTCGTCTCCCAGGTCATCCACACCGACGAGCGTCGGGTCTGGTTCCTGGTGGAGAGCTTGGTCGAGACTTCGCTCGTGCAGGTCTGAGTGGCAAGGCAATGCCAGGAAACCGTTCCGCGTGAGGCCTTTGGTCAGCGAGTGGGACTGGCAGGGCTTCGCGTCCTGCCGAGGCATGGACAGCTTCGTCTTCTTTTCGGCGCCCGAAGAGTGCGGCGCCCTACGGCGGCAGCGTGAACAGCGTGCCTAGGTGCTCCGCCGCAGGTGCCCGGTCTGCCAGCCGGGCGCGGCCTTTCGCGCTTCGCACTGCACAGACCCAGAACATGGGGAGGCTCCACTGAGGCCGACCGCCAAGCGACGAGTCTGCGCCCGAACTCAGCACAGGGTGCGTTTCTTCTTGAGGGACGCAGTCGCTTGACCCGCTTGACGGCCGCCGGGACCCAGAGGCTCGAGGTTGGCAGCGCAGGCTGCTCCGCGCGATGGCGAGGTGCGGCTTCTCGTAGAGGCGTAGGTCAGCGGGTCCCTCGAGAAGAAACGGACCCGCAGCGCGTCGCCCCGGTAAGGGCCGGGACCGCACACCGGATGCGGGTGGATGTGTCCGGGGCGCGAGAGTGCTGTCGACCGCCGACCCGCTCCCACCTGCACGTCACCACAGAGAAGGATTCATCATGGGCTCTCCTGAGCTGGAACTGAACATCCGCTTGACGCTCGCCGTCACCTTCGACCTGCACGTACGTGTGCCCGTACGCTTCTCGTATGTGCGTGCCGACCCGTACGCCGTTCGGGTCTCCTTTCACCTCGCGCCTGACCGGGTGGTCCACTGGACGTTCGCCCGAGCACTACTCGACCAGGGCATGAAGGCCGCCGCCGGACTCGGCGACGTGAGGATCGCTCCCGTCGAGCGGTCCCTGGGGCAACGCTTCAGCATCGAACTTGGATCTCCAGACGGCTACGCCCGCCTCGAAGGCCCCGTCGCTCCGGTCAGGACATGGATCACCAAGACCCACGAGGCCGTCCCGGCAGGCAGCGAGAGTGCGCTACTGGGCATCGACCGTTTCCTAGCAGAGTGCTCAGGGCGGTAGAAGTCTTGACTTCCTCCCCCGCCTAAAGGCGGGGGATTCCAGCGGTCGCCCGCTGGGGTTCCTGCTTCACCGACGACCGCCACGTCCGGGAGGACTCCCCCGCCTGAAGGTGACGCAGCGCCTGCTGAAGCGGCACGGAGGACACCTCCGTCAAAAAGGCCAGTTCCTGCGTCTTCTTCCACTGCGTCAGCGCGGCCGACGACTCCGCGTACGAGATGCGGCGCTGCTCGCCGTACCAGGCCCGCGTGCGCTCCTGGAGCGCCTTGTTGTAGACGAGGCGGACGCAGCCGAACGTGCGCGACAGCTCAGCCGCCTGCTCGCCCGTGGGGTAGAAGCGGTACCTGAACGCCCGCTTGACCTGCTGCGTCACGCCTCACACCGCATCAGGTTCCGTCTGAGCGGCGGATGTCGGCCGGTGAACGGTGCCCGCCCCTCCGCCCTGGCGGCGAACCGGCTTCCCCTGCCCTGCTCCGCAGGAGGCTAGTTTCTCCCCCGCAAGCGGGAGGTACCCCCACCCCGGCCTTAAGGCCGGGGTATCCACGAAGGAGAGACCCGATGAACGCAGGCATCCAGTTCTCAGTCCTCGGCCCGCTCCGACTGCACAAGCAAGGGATGGAGGAGAGAGCGGGCCAGCCAAGGCAGTGCGCGGTCCTCGCTTCGCTCTTGCTCAGAGCAGGTAGGCCGGTCAGCCTCTCAAAACTGGTGGACGATGTGTGGGGCGACGAGGCCCCACCGTCGGCCGTAGGCTCTGTGCGCACCTACATCTACCGGCTCAGACAGGCACTCGCAGAGCAGAGCGACAGCTCCCTGCGCCTGGTCGACGGGGGCTACCTGCTCCACATCCAACCGGACGCTCTGGACCTGAACAGGTTCAAGGAGACGGCGGCAAGGGCGCGGCAGGCGCGCAGCGCAGGCGACCTCACGTTGGCGGCGGACCTGCTGTCCGAGAGCCTCGACATGTGGAAAGGAGCGGCCCTCGCCGGCGTCCCGGGACCGTTCGCAGGCCGGCAGCGCAGCGTCCTCGGTGAGCTGCGCCTCGCCTGCCTTGAGGAGCAGCTGGCGTGCGAGGTGGAAAGGGGGCGCTACGGCGAGGCCGCTGCGGAACTGTCCGCCCTCCTCGTCGAGCACCCGTTGCGTGAGCGCCTCTGCGGGCTCCTCATGAAAGCCCTGTACGGTGCGGGGCGGCAGTCGGAGGCGCTGACGATCTACCACACGACCAGCCACCTGCTGCGTCAGCGCCTTGGCGTCAGCCCCTCGCCGGAACTCCGGCACGTCCACGAGCGCATCCTCTCCGGGCGACTCCAGCTCCCGCAGGGCACCAACCGCCCGGCCAGCAGGCAGCACCCCGCCTTGTCCCAGCCGCCGGCGCAGCTGCCCGCGGCTCTGCCCAGCCTCGTCGGGCGCGAGAAGGAACTGGAGCAGGCCGAGCGATTGGCGGACGAAGCTGAGGCATCGTCCTCGGTGGCCATCTGCGTGGTCGGCGGGATGGCAGGCGTCGGCAAGACGGCCTTCGCCACAGCCACCGGCCACCGCCTGGCAGGGCGCTTCCCCGACGGCCAGCTCTTCGCAGACTTGCACGGTGCAAGGCCGGGAGCCGAGCCGAGGGACCCGGCAGAGGTCCTCGCGGACTTCCTGCAGTCTCTAGGGGTACAGCCCAAGGCCATACCCGAGACCACGCAGGCCCGCGGACGCATGTTCCGGGACCTGCTCGCCAAGCGTCGCATGCTCGTCGTGCTCGACAACGCCTGGAGCACGGATCAGCTCAAGAACCTCCTCCCGGCAAGCCCCGGTTCCATGGCCCTCATCACCAGCCGCATGCAGCTTCACGCCCTTGTAGCTGCCTACCAGGCGCTCCCGTTGATCCTGCTGCCACTGAGCCAGGCCGACGCACGCAGCTTCCTCACCCGCCGCCTCGGAGCAACGAGGACGGCAGCTGAGCCCGACGCCGTCGATCGCATCATCCAGGATGCCGCGCGCCTGCCCCTCGCGCTGGCCAACTTCGCAGCCCGCGCGGCCTACCGCCCCCAGATGTCCTTGGCGAGCCTGGCCGACGAATACGCCCCGACCGAGCACAGCGTCTTGGATGCTTTCGCCAACGAAGAGGCCCCCGTACTCGACGTCCGCGCCTCCATCGCCCGCGCGTACCGCCTACTCGCCCCCCAGACGGTCTCCCCCTTCCGCACCCTGAGCGCCTGACCCGGCGCCGTGTTCTCCACGTCCGACGCCACGAACACGGCCGCAGCCCGAACAACGAGTCCGCCAGATCCTGCCGCGGCTGATCCAGGGACGTCGGCTGGATAGACCCTGCCCGCACGGTCAGGGGGCGGGCGGCACCGCAGGAAACCCATCGCAGCGGTGACCGGCCGGCTGCGGGGACACTGTGACCTGCCGTGGCCGGCTCGGTAGCAGCGTGGTCGGGACTTCGTCACCGATGCCGGCGGCGTGGCAGGAGTGATCGCCAGGTGAAGCGCCGGCGGGGGACGCGGCAAGAGCGTGCCTGCTGCACGTCGGGTTCGATGGACGGAGACTGTCCGACGGCAGGAGTCGGCTGCGGTGACGCGGTCGGGGCGCCGGACGGGTCACTGTTTGCAGTGGGGGTGGCGGCCGTGAGGGCGAGTTGTACCGGGTGGGTCTGCGCATGCTGCCGGGCGTGTTCGCGGGCGCGGCGGCGCCGGTGGCGTTCGCGGCCGCCGTCCTCGGCCGCAACCGGACCGTGGTCACCCTGGCCGCCCCCATACTGTCCAGCAGCCTGGCCGTGCTACGCCCCCTGCTGCCGGCTGGATCTCCAAGCCCGGCAGTGACCAGCACCGTGCCATGACAGACCACGACAACGGAGCCCTGACGCACGACGAGGGTGATTCCGAGGCATCGCCGTACGCGCAGATGGACGACGACCTGGCGGCCGTCGACCGGCACGTCCGCCACGGTCCGATGGTGATACCCGTGCACTTTCGCCGTCGGCGTCCCGCACACCGGACATGGCACGGCTACATCCCGAGTCCGGGCCGTGACCACCACTGCGTCGCCGCCGTCCGCCACGTCCTCGACCACCAGACCGAAAGTCCGGAAAACACCATTCACACAAGGGAGTTGATATCCATCACAAGATCATGATCACGACGGCTACTCCACGTCACCACCGACTACGGACCAGAGCCAGTGACCGTACAGTCCCGTCAGAACCGTGCCCCTGCTGGTCGGCCGGGGGACCAGACCGCTCATTGGGCGACCATGTTCCTGCAGCCCACCCAGGTAGGGTTGTGACCTCTCGGTCCCGGTGGGTGCAGCTCACGGGCCAGGGGTACCAGCCGGTGACTGCCCGGTCGGGAGTGCAGGGATCGCTGGGGGCACAGGGCGGCGTGCGGGATGGGGCACCATCCGCTGCCGTCGTCGTGGGAGTGCGCGATGCCGCCGCTGAGATGCCAGTGGCAGGTTGCGGATACGTCGGTGGTGGCGACTTCCGCGGGGTGCAGGGGCGACGACTTCCACGAAGCCCTCCTCACCCTCGGCAGCAGCACCATATGCTGACGCCGCCTGAAGACCTCTTTCTGCCAGGAGTCCTAAACGGCATTGTGATCAGCGGACGAGATGGCGCAGGTCGATGTCGATGCCGAAAGGGATCACGGTCTTGATGCGCTCGCGGCAAATATCGGTGGCTACGTAGGCGCGGGTGGTGTCGTCCAGCTCGTACGTGTGGATGACGGGGAGGCCGTTTTCCTCCTCAACACGCCAGTACTGCCGAATACCCGCCTGCGCGTACTTGAACGGCTTCAACGACCGGTCGCGGCCCGCGGACTCGTCTGAGACGACTTCGATGGCGAGGGCTACCTGGTCGGGAAGGTAGTACGTACGGTTTGGGGCGTATGGGGTTGTGACAGCGAGGACGTCAGGCTCGGGCCGGTTCTTCTCGTTCAGCTTGATCGTCATCTCCCGGTCGATCACGAATCCCTCGGGAGCTTGATCGTCCAGTGCGGTCGTAAGCCGGGTGACGACGCGGGCATGCCAGGACCGCTGGGGGGACATCATGAAGATCAGCGCTCCATCGATCAGCTCGGTGTGTCGTGGGAGGTCGGGTGCGTTGTCGAGGTCATCGGCTTCCCAGCCACTCGGCCGAGGCGGCAGCATCCAGGGCGGGAGCGCGTCCCATGCGGTCGTCATCGTGTCCTCCTTCTGGCGCCCGGTCAGCTTAATCCGTCAGTTCCGCGTGGCGGCGGTGCGAGCCGCGACGAGGGCGGCGACAGGGTCGGCTGTGGCGGGGGCGCAGGGCCACCATTGGGTGGCGGAGCCGCTGCCTTCACGGGTGTAGGGATGCCATCGGCCGTCGGGGCCGAGGCGGATCTGGACGCCCTCGTCATCGGCGGTGAGACGGTTGCGCCAGAGGCGTACCCGCACGGTACTCGCGGCGTCGTCCCCTGTCTCGGCGTTGTCGGCGGTGTCGGGGTCGCAGAGGGCGGCGCGGGCGGCGGCCATGGCAGTGGCGTCGGGGGTGAGGGGCGTGCGGGCGACGGCGACGCCGGCGGGGCCGCCGTGGCGCTGGGCGCGGACCAGGAGGGCGAAGTCGAGTGGGGGCAGGCCGGTGGCGCGTACGAGTTGGTGGAACCAGTGCTCGCCGACCCCGCTCGCGACGAGGCGCACGGCGTCGTCGAGCGGGGTGCAGGTGAGGGAGGCTGTGTGGCCGGCCGTGAGGGCGCGGGAGCGCTGAGCGGTGTCCCGGGCGAGGGCTTCCAGGTCGTCGAGGGTGAAGGGGGCGTCGGGCGGGGGCGTGGTCGTGAGGGGGGAAGGGGCCGGCCCGGGGTCGGCGGGAGCACTCTCGGCTCCCTCGGCCTGTGGGGTGGGCGGGGCGAAGACGCCGCTGTAGGAGGCGAACGCGTCGCGGGCGGGCACGCCCCGGGCGCGGGGTGTGCCGCCGGTCTTCGGCGTGGCGCCCGTGTGGGCCTGGCGGCGGGTGCGCAGCGCGGTGAGGACGGCGTCCTTGGTGCGGCCGCGGAGGGTGAAGAGCCAGAAGGGGTCGTCGTCGAGGTGGGCGGCGGTGGCGTAGCACAGGGCGGCGGCGTGCTTGCAGGGGTAGCCCCAGTCGGGGCAGGAGCACTCGGGGTCGAGTTCGCTCGCCTCCGGCAGCAGGGGAACGCCGGCGGTGCGGGCGTCCTCGACGACGTCGGCGGGCATCTCGCCGTCGAGGAGGGCGGCGGTGCGGCCGGCCTGGGCGGCGATGGCGTCGAGGAGGGTGTCCCACTGGGCGTCGGTGAGGACACGCAGGTTCACTGCGGCGTCGTACGGCCAGGGGGCGCTGCCCTCGACCTCGGCGCGCAGCACGCCGGGGGTGACGGTGACCGGTCCGACCATGCCCTTGCGGGCGTAGGTACGGCCGCGGGAGAGGCGGCCGGTGTCGAGGGTGGAGGTCTCCAGGGCGTCCACCCAGGCCTGCCCCCACCAGGTGGCGGCGAAGGCTCGGCTGCCGGTACGGGGGGCCTTGCGGGCGGGGGTCATGCGTCGGCTCCGTGGGACAGTGCGACGAGGTCGGCGAGGTCGGCGTCGGAGAGTTCGGTCAGGGCGGCCTCACCGGAGGCGATGACCTGGTCCGCGAGGGCGCGCTTGGCACCGAGCAGGCGGGCGACCCTGTCCTCGACCGTGCCCTGCGTGGTGAGCCGGTGGACCTGGACCGGGCGGTCCTGGCCGATGCGGTAGGCACGGTCGGTGGCCTGGTCTTCGACGGCGGGGTTCCACCAGCGGTCGTAGTGGATCACGTGGGTGGCGCGGGTGAGGTTGAGGCCGGTGCCGGCTGCCTTCAGGGAGAGCAGGAAGACAGGGAACTCGCCCTGCTGGAAGGCGGCGACCATCTCCTCACGGCGGTGGACGGCGGTGGCGCCGTGCAGGTAGCGGGCGCGGACGCCGCGGTCGGCGAAGTGGCGCTGAAGGAGCTTGCCCATCTGCGTGTACTGGGTGAAGACCAGGGCGCTGTGACCTTCGGCCACCACTGTGTCGAGGAGTTCGTCGAGGAGTTCCAGCTTGCCCGAGCGGCCGGGCAGCGGGCCGGCCTCGCGCAGGTAGTGGGCGGGGTGGTTGCAGATCTGTTTGAGCGCGGTGAGGAGCTTGAGCACCAGGCCGCGGCGGGCGATGCCGTCCGCCTTCTCGATCCGGGTCATGGCCTCGCGCACCTGCGCCTCGTACAGGGCGGCCTGCTCACGGGTGAGGGCGACGGGGTGGTCGGTCTCCGTCTTGGCCGGCAGTTCTGGGGCGATGCCGGGGTCGGACTTGCGGCGGCGCAGCAGGAACGGGCGGGTGAGACGGGTGAGCTGCTCGGCGGCTTGCCGGGCCTGTTCGGTGGTCTCCGTGTCGCCGTCCGTGCCGAGCGCGACGCGCTCGATGGCTTTCGCGTAGCGGTCGCGGAAGGCGGACAGCGGGCCGAGCAGGCCGGGGGTGGTCCAGTCGAGCAGTGCCCACAGCTCGGAGAGGTTGTTTTCCACCGGGGTGCCGGTGAGTGCGACGCGGGCGCGGGCCGGCAGGGCGCGCAGTTCGCGGGCGGTGGTGGCGTACGGGTTCTTGACGTGCTGGGCCTCGTCGGCGGCGACGAGCGACCATTTCATGGCGGCGAGCCGCTCCCGGTCGCGGCGCAGCACGCCGTAGGTGACGAGGACGAGTTCGTTTCCGGCGAGGTAGTCCAGGGTGCGCTCGCCGCCGTGGTAGCGGCGTACCGGGACGGCGGGGGCGAAGCGGGCGGCCTCGCGCTGCCAGTTGCCGAGCAGCGAGGCCGGGCAGACCACGAGGGTGGGACCTGCGGTGTCGGGCTCCTCCTGGCGGTGCAGGTGGAGGGCGAGCAGTGTGACGGTCTTGCCGAGGCCCATGTCGTCGGCGAGGACGCCGCCGAGGGTCAGGCGGGTCATGTCCGCCAGCCAGGCCAGGCCCCGCTGCTGGTAGCCGCGCAGGGTGGCGGCCAGGCCCTGTGGTGCTCGGACGGGGGCGCGGCTCTCGGGGGCGCGCAGCCGGGCGACCAGTTCACCGAAGGTGCCGGCCGCCTCCACCGCGACGCGCTCACCGTCCCATTCCACCTCTCCGGTCAGCACCGCCTGGAGTGCGTCCAGCGGGGCGAGTTCGCGGCTGCGCTGCCGCTTGAGGCGGGCCACCAGCTTCGGATCGGCGACCACCCACTGGTCGCGCAGCTTGACCAGCGGGCGCCGGGCTTCGGCGAGTTGGTCGATTTCGGCCTCGGTGAGCTTCTCTCCGTCGAGCGCGACATGCCAGGAGAAGTCGAGCAGGGCGTCGCGGCCCAGCAGGGTGTCCACGGTCGCGCCGGGCGCGGTGGCCGCCCCGATCTCCGCCCGCGCTTGAAGGGACTTGACCAGTTCACGCGGCCAGTGCACGCGCACGCCGACCGAACGCAGCGCGTCGGTGGCGTCCCCCAGCAGTTCCATGGCCTCCTCGTCGTCGAGCCGCAGCGTGCTGGGGGTGGCCTCGGCGAGCAGGCGGGTCAGGGGCTGCCAGGCGCGCGCGGCGCGGCGCAGCGCGAGCAGCGCCTCGGCCTCCGCGTGCGGACCGAGCAGGTGCTGCGCGCGAACCGGGTCGGCCCACAACTCGGCGGCGTCCAGGACCAGGGCCGGATCGGCCGCGGTCCGCAGCTGCAGCACCGCGTGGAAGACGCGGCGCCGCCCGGCCGGGGGTTCGACCCGCAGTTCCACACTGGTCTGTGCGGTCCGCTCAGCCGCGGTTTCGGCCGCCCACTGGGCCAGGCGCGGATGCAGGGCGGTCGCACGGTCGGCGTAAGGGTTTCCGGGTACGGCCCGGCCGGCGGCCGGGGTGCGCGGCAGAGCATCCGCGAGCGCGTCACAGAACTCGCCTACCAGAGCAGCCGGTTCGGCAATTCGTACGACCTTGTCGTCCGTGGTGGGCGCGGGAAGGTTGTGGGCGTACGGCGGCAGGGCGGCGGCCAGTGCGTCCAGGTCCCGCTTGCCGCTCGCACCGGGCGGCCCGAACCGCCAGGTGGTGTACGTGTCGGAGGTCAGCGCCGGATACAGCCGCCCCTCGCCAAGCAGCCGAAGGGTGAGACGGGCCACGGCCGACCACGCGACGAGCGACGGATGGACACCGGTTCGGGGCAGGTCGAGCAGGAGGGCGAGCGCGACGCCCGGGCCGAGGGCCCACCCTTCGACAGTGCGGGTGCGCACCCCGCCGCCGTGCGGCAGGACCAGCGGCAGCCGAACCCGCTCCACCGTCTCCGGCGCGGCGGCCTGGGCGGGCATGCGGCGAGTGTCGGCGGCGGGCCGGTAGAGCACCAGGCGGCCGAACCGGGCCGGCTGTCCCGGCTCGGCCGGGGCGAACACGGCCGCCCAGCCGCCGGCAACGCAGTGCTCGCGGACCCAGGCAATGGCAGCGGGATCGGCGAGCGGTGCGGCTTCGGCGCCGATCTCCCTCACGAGCAGGCTCACTTGGCGCTCCCCGCCTTGAACGCGGCCTTCCGTAGCCGCTTGGCCAGGGCCTTGTCGACGGGCTTGATGGCATCGGCCAGCACGCCGAGCACCTCGTCCGCGTGCGGGTGGCCGGCCCGCCACAGGTCGTCGGCGCGCTCGGCCAGCTGATCGAGGGGACGCCGGCCCTCCTCGGCGCCCGCCAGCAGCGCTTCACGCAGCGCCTGCTCGCCCGCCCCGGCGAACGGCAGCGCACCGTCCACCAGCATCCACTCCAGACCCCAGGCCTCTTCCCCCTCGGCGGGTTCACCGATCCGGCGCAGCATCGAAGCCGCCGCGTGCGAACAGCCGGTGACCTTCGAGACCGCCGCCTTGCGCAGCACCGCCTTCGCCCGCCCGGTGTGGTCCGCCTCCAGTACGGCAGCCAGCACCCGCGGGGCCTGCAGGCGGCGCAGGGCGTCGGCCGGGTCCGTGCCGTCGCAGGCGTCCACCACCTGTACGGCCGCGTCCGACGTGGGGCGGGCCGCCAGCCAGCCCGCCACCTCCGCCGCCGCGTCCGCCTCGGAGCGGTACGAGCCGAGCGCGGCCAGCAACGCGGAGGCATCCGTCTGGGCGAGCGAGCCGATCACCGGTGCCGGGACGCCTGCCGCCACCAGCAGCGCGCGCAGGCCGGAGCGGCCCAGCGCGGTGAGCTGGAAGCGGCCGGCGGACGGCGTGCCCCAGGTGCCGCCGTCGGGCCCGTCGAGCAGCAGGGTGAGCGCGGCGCCTTCCACTAAAGGCTCGTGGCCCTCGCGTTCGGCGGCGCCGAACAGCTCCAGAGTCCCGGCGGTGTCGTGGTACTGGTCGACAAGGAGCGCCGAGACCAGCCGCCGGGCCGGGCCTTCAGGCAGCCCTTCCATGCCGTCGGTGAGGAAGCCGGCGACATCCAGCCACTCCCCGTCGGGCAGCCCGTACGCCGTGATCAGCATCAGGAACACCAGCGGCGGGGCTTCCTCGGTCAGCTCCCGCAGCGGCTGCAGCCCACCCAGCAACGCGTCCAACGCGGGGAAAGCGAGGGAGAGTTCGACCGCCGCGCCCGCTACCGCTTCCTGCCAGGCAGCCAGGAGCGCCGTGTCGTCGCCCCTGTCCGGCAGTTCGTCGCCGGCGTACGCCCGGTTGCCCTCCACCTCGACGAAGCCACACTTCAGCGCCCAGTCCCAGGGTAGAGCCAGCGGCTCCATGTCAGCCGCGCTGCGGACCTTCGCCAGCCGCGAGGCCCGCTCCTCGGCATCACCCCACTCGTCGGGGTCGACGCGCCACAGCTCGGCCTCCTCCACGGCCTGCCGGGCGAGCTTCGGCCGCAGCACCTCCTTCGGGGTCAGTTCCCGACCATCGCCGCACCAGTGACCGAGCCGTACCGCCGCCATGAAGGCGGGAACCTCGCGCACCGCGCGAGCCAGCTCCACCTCGCCGGGCAGCCGCACGGCCGGCAACCGCAGGCCCACGGCATCCAGGACATCGGACAGCGACACCTCGTCGTCCGGCCCGTCGCCCTCGGCAAGCGGCCCCGCACCGCCGGGCAGCGGATGCAGAGCGCCGCACTCGCACCGGTACATCCCCGGCGGAGTCTGGCGTCCGCCCGGCCCGCCGCGCTTCTTCCGCTGCGTGCCCACCGCCCGGCGCAGCGGCACCTGCGCGAGCTCCCCGGTGAGCTCGGCGGGGTCGAAGGCGGCCGGGTCGAAGCCTTCCTCGTACAGGCCCGCGAGCACCTCGTCGTGCAGACCGTCGTACTCCACCCACTCCTCACCGCCGTGCCGGACCAGCATGGGGCTCGGCCGCTCCCCGTCCGCGTACCGCTCCAGCAGCCCGGCCAGTCCCCACACACCGCCGAGGTCCTCGGCGGGCGGCATGGCCCGACGCCCGCCCGTGCACGCCGCGTGCTCCCCCTCGCCCTCACGGGCGGGGCGCACCGCCTCCACCGTGATCCGGTGCAGCCAGTCGTCGCCGAAGTCGTACGTGTAGTCCATGCGGTCGCCGGTGCCCGGCAGGACGTCCGCGAGGGAGGCCTCCTCCTCGTCGAAGACCGGGATGTCGAGGTCCTCCGGAGGGGCGTATCGCCCGCCGGAGGGGCCCTCGAAGGCGTGCAGGTGCATGCCCTCCCAGCCGAACGTCACCTGGATCACGTCGTGCAGCGACCCAAGGGTGAGGTCTGAAGGCACCACCAGCCGCCGCCACACCGGAGGTTTCATCCCCACCAGAGCGGCCTTGAGCTGGTGGACGGAAGCAGTGCGCTCCCCGGGGCTGCGCTGGGCGGTCATGGCAGAGGGCTTCCCACTCGTCGGAGGCATAAGCACCGGGGCACACCACGCGCCGGTCACTGTACGCCGAACGGCTGACCCCGCGATTCTTGCAGTCCTGAGCCACAGTCCCGGCTGCCGGACGGAATTCCCCGGCCGACTTGCGCTTGACTTCCTCCCCCGCCTAAAGGCGGGGGATTCCAGCGGTCGCCCGCTGGGTTTCCTGCTTCACCGACGACCGCCCCGTCCGGGAGGACTCCCGTTGAGGTCTCACACCGTCTCCACAGGCAGACACCGCCGGCCCGGCGGCCAGGATGTTGCGTGCCGCATTCACGTCGCGGTCGGCGGATTCAACTGATCGTCGCAACACCTCGATTGCAGGGAGGATGTTGTGGCGCAGGGAAGGGCTCGCGCGGCGATCTTGGCTGGTCGTCCGGCGCTTCGGTCTCCGGGACGGCCTCCGGTCAACCGGCGGGAGGAGCGGCAGCAGTTCTGGCGGCTGATCGCGCAGGGGTTGTCGAGCGAGGACGCTGCCGTGGCCTGCGGCGTGTCGATGCCGTTGGGGCCGCGATGGTTCCGTGAGGGTGGCGGGATGCCGCTGATCAGCCTGGAGCCGCCCTCGGGCCGCTACCTGTCGTTCGCCGAGCACGAGGAGATAGCCCTGCTACGAGCCCAGGAGCGCGGGGTGCGCGACACAGCCCGCCACTTGGGGCGGTCCCCGTCGACGATCTCCCGGGAACTGCGGCGCAACGCAGCGACGCGCGGCGGCCGGCTGGACTACCGGGCCTCGGTCGCGCAGTGGCACGCGGACCGGCAGGCGCGTCGGCCCAAGCCGTGCAAGCTCGCCTTGAACGATGTGCTGCGGGAGTATGTGCAGGACCGGCTCGCCGGAACGGTCACTGGCCCGGACGGCAGCGAGATCGCGGGGCCGGACGTGCGTTGGATCGGGCGGCGCCACGGGCGTCGTCAAGACCGCCGCTGGGCCACGGCCTGGAGTCCGGAGCAGATCGCGCGCCGGCTCCCGATCGACTTCCCTGAGGACGAAACGATGCGGATTTCGCATGAGGCCATCTACCAGGCGCTCTATATCCAAGGCCGCGGTGCGCTGAAACGGGAGTTGACGGCTTGCCTGCGCACCGGCCGCGCGCTGCGGGTGCCCCGGGCCAGGACCCGCGGCCGTGGGAAGAAGTTCGTCACGGAGGAAGTGATGATCAGCCAGCGCCCGGCCGAGGCGGAGGACCGGGCCGTGCCCGGGCACTGGGAGGGCGATCTCATCATCGGCTTGGACAGCTCCGCGATCGGCACGCTGGTCGAGCGCGCCAGCCGATACACGATGCTGTTGCACCTGCCCCCGATGCAGGGCCACGGCGGCCCGAGGGTCAAGAACGGCCCGGCGCTCGCCGGGCACGGCGCCGAGGCCGTCCGCGATGCCATCGCCGCCGCGATCACGACCCTGCCCGAGCAACTGCGCAGGTCGCTTACCTGGGACCAGGGTGCGGAGATGGCGCAGCACGCCCAACTGCGTATCGACACTGGCTTGCAGGTCTACTTCGCCGACCCGCACAGTCCCTGGCAGCGGGGCACCAACGAGAACACAAACGGCCTGCTGCGACAGTACTTTCCGAAAGGAACCGATCTGAGCAGGCACAGCAGAGGAGATCTGGACGCGGTCGCCGCAGCCCTCAACGGCCGCCCACGCAAGACGCTCGGATGGAGAACTCCCGCCGAGGCTCTCAACGAGCATTATGCTCTCTGACAAGCAGTGTTGCGACGACTCCTTGAACTCGGGCAGTACAGCGCGGCCGCCTTCGCCGACGTCTGCCGACGGCATGGCATCCGCCGCAGCATGGGCCGGGTCGGCTCGAGCTACAACAACGCCCTCGCCGAGTCGTTCTTCCAGGGCCTCAAACGCGAGTTGCTCCACGGCCGGCGCTGGACCTCGAAGGCACAGACCCGGCTCGAGCTGTTCCGCTGGCTGTCTTACTACAACCGGCGCCGTCGCCACTCCGCGCTCGGCTACCTCACACCGGCCGAGTTCGAACAACAACTGATCACGATACGTAAGATGTCACTCGTCGCATGAAACCCGGTGTCCACTCCCCGGGAGCAACCTCACCACGAAGCTGCCCCGGTAGTCAGGGCAGCTTCGCGGTGCGGCTTCAGCAGCAGCCGGGAGGCGTCGAGGATGGCGCAGAGATGTTCGCCATCCTGGCGAAGCCGTCGCCAAAGGCTCAGGCGGGTTCTGCCAGAGCGCGCACGGGGCATGCAATCTCGCGCGGGTCCATCCTGCTGTCTACGGCCACCGTGCGTGCTGCTCGCCTCGGTCCCCTTGGCCCGTGTACAAAGGCGGCCAGGCACCCTACCGACCCGTCACCATACCTGGCGCCGGACGGGGCTGATCTGCCCGGCCCGGCGCCCACCACACAGCGATCCTGGCTGGTCACTTGTAGGTGCTGGGCAGGGAGGTGTAGCAACTGGCCCGCCAGCTGCCATCGCCGGTGAGGTTGTCGGTGATCGCGTTCGCGGTGGCGGGGCCGACGACCCCGTCGGCGGTGAGGTGGCTGGCAGTCTGGAACTGCTTGAGGTAGGTGAGGGTGTTGGAGCCGAACTGGCCGTCGACGGTCAGCGGCCAGGTGTGGTGGACGCGGTTGGACCAGTCGTCGATGCCTTCCTGTACGCACTTCACGCCGTAGCCGGAGTTGCCGTAGACGATGTAGGCGTGGCCGCTGATGGCGTGGGCCGGCAGGGCCAGCCCGCCGACCGCGACGGCGCTCAGCGCGGCGACCGTGAGTGCCGTCCGCGGCATCCGCATGCGGGACTTCGACATGGTGAGCCTCCTCGGTAGTTCTCCAGGCCCCAGTCGGAGCGCTGTGACCACTTGTCTACGTCCCGTGGGGTTGTCCGGTGTCGGCCCGGCGAGATCGGACAACAGGCTGCGGACAAACCAGCGGACGGTAGGGCCGCGGGGCCGGACTTGCGGGCTTCCGCCGACTCATCTGGGCAACAGTCAGCCGCAGACCTCCCGGTACGGCATCGCGGAGACGTAGTGTTTCCACGCCTGGCGGGTCAGGGCGCCGGTCGTGGTGGCGCAGACCCGGTGGATGACGGCATCCAGGTTCACGGACTGCAGCTGGACGGTGTGGTCGTCGCCGGCGCTGGCCAGGGTGCGGCCGTCGGGGCTCAGTGCCGCCTGGTCGATGGGTCCGGTGTGGCCGCTGATGGGGCCGCCCGAGGCGGTGGGTGCTGTGGGATCGGTTACGTTCCAGAGCCGGATGGTGCCGTCGTCTGCGCTGCTTACGAGGGTCCGGCCATCGTGGCTGAACGCTACGGACAGCACGAAGCTGGTGTGTCCGGTCAGTGGCGCGGCGAGGGTGGTGGGGTGGCGGGGGTCGCTGACGTTCCACAGGCGTACGGTGTGGTCGTCGTTGGCGGTGGCGAGGGTGCGGCTGTCGGGGCTGAAGGCCACTGATCCAACGCCTCCGGTGTGCGCGGCCAGCGGTGGGCACCACGGCTTGGGGTGGGTGGGGTCGGTCACGTTCCATAGGCGGGTGGTGTCGTCGGCGCCGGCGCTTGCGAGGGTGTGGCCGTCGGGGCTGAAGGCCAGCGCTCGTACGGTGTTGCTGTGCGCGGTGATCGGGGCGCCGATCTCGCGGAGGCGGGTGGGGTCGGTGACGTCCCACAGCCGCACCTTGCGGTCGTATCCGGCGCTGGCCAGGATGCGGCCGTTGGGGGTGAAGGCGACCGTGGTGACGGCGGCGTGGGTCGGATCGGTGGCCAGCTTGCTCAGCTCCTGCGCGTGCGCAGCGGAGGTGAGGTCCCATAGCCGTAGCGTGCCGTCGCGGCCGGCGCTGGCCAGTAGATGACCGTCGCGGTTGAAGGCGAGCATGTTCACGGCTTTGGTGTTGCCGAGCAGCGGGGCGCCTGTGGGCACGGGTCGGCTGGGGTCGGCGGTGTTCCACAGCCGGATCGCACCGTCGGTGGCGCCTGCTGCCAAGACGCGGCCGTTGGGGCTGAAGGCGACGGTGTTCTCGTAGCTGGGGGTGGGCAGCACGGTTCGGGGCAGGTTCCACAGCCGTGCGGTGTTGTCGGCGCTGACACTGGCCAGGGAGCGGCTGTCTGGGCTGAAGGCGAGCCACCATACGTAGCCGGTGTGGCCGGTGAGGGGCGGGCACAGCGCGATCGGGGCCGAGGGGTCGGTTACGTTCCACAGGCGGACCGTCTGGTCAGCGCCCGCGGTGGCCACCACCTTCCCGTCAGGGCTGAAGGCCACTGCGTAGATCGTGTTCGTCGCGGCGCCAGGGACCGTGCCCAGGGCGACTGGTTTTGCCGGGTCGGAGACGTTCCACAGCCGCAGGCTGAAGTCGTTTCCGGCGCTCGCCATGACATGGCCGTCCTTGCTGAAGGCGACCGCGTAGACGGTGTCCGTATGGCCGTGCAGCGGCGGACCCCAGGGCTTCGGGTTCGCGGGGTCGGTGACGTTCCACAGTTGGATGGTGTGGTCGTGGCCGGCGCTGGCCAGGGTGCGGCCATCGGGACTGAAGGTAGCTGAGGCGATGGCGCCCTTCTGGGCGCGAAGGGGCTTGCCGAGTTCGCTCGCACGGGCGGGGTCGGTGACGTTCCACAGTCGCACGGTGCCGTCGTCGCCCGCGCTGGCCAGGGTGCGGCCGTCCGGGGCGTAGGAGACCGAGAAGACGATGCCCGAGTGTCCGCGCAATGCGGGCAACGCCGTCGGGTGCTTCGGGTCGGTGAGGTTCCACAGGCGTACGGTGTGGTCGCGGCCCGCTCCGGCGAGGGTGTGGCTGTCGGGGCTGAAGGACAGCCACATGATGCCGTCGGCGTGTGCACGGATCGGGTTGCCGAGCGGCGCCGGGTGCCTGGTGTCGGTTACGTTCCACAGCCTGACGGTGTCGTCTTTGCCTGCGGTGGCCATCACGTGGCCCAGTGTGCTGAAGGCGACCGCGTAGACGGTTGCGGTGTGCCCGGTCAGCGGGGTGGACAGCGGTGCGCTCTGGGTGCCCAGCAGGTCGGTCGAAAGGCGGCTGGTGGGGTGGATGCGGTATCCGGCGACATCGAGGCGGGCTGCGAGCGACTGATCGGTGCCGCGTAACTGCTCGGCCTGGGCCTGCACTTCGCCCGAGACTGCGCTGTCGCGTTCAGCCCGGGCCGTCGATCGCTGCTGGAGGGCGATTCCGGCAGCGGCCACGGCGAGCACGGTCAGTAGCGAGAGCGCGGCCACTGCCGCGCGGCGGCGTCGAACCCCCCGGCCTTGGTGCCGGGTGGAGGCGGCCAGGAATTCCGTCGCTCGCCGGCTCAACCGTCCGCCGTCCGCGTGCGCTTGGGCCCACTCTTGAGCGACGGAGAGCCGGGAGCCGCGGTAAAGCGCGCTCGTGTCGCGCTGTTCGCGCTCCCAGGCCGTGGCGGCGTCCGTGAGCTGTTGCTGGATGAGCAAGCCGGCCCGGTCTTCACTGATCCAGTGGCTCAGTCTCGGCCATGCCTGGAGCAGTGCCTCGTGGGTGATTTCCACGCTGTCGGTGTCGAGGGTGACGAGTCTGGCGCGGGCCAGTGCGTCGACGACGGCTTCCGCGCTGGGATCGATTTCGTCCCTGGGCAGGCGGCGCTTGGAATCCTCGGTGCCGTCGTTGAGGGACACCAGGCGCAGGAAAATGCCTTGCGCGAGGCGTTGCTGCGGCCCGGTGAAGCTGTTGTAGACGGTCTCGGCGGTGTTGGCCAGGGCGTGGGTGATGCCGCCGGCCGACTCATACCCGCTCAGGGTCAGGGTATTGCCGCGCCTTCGCCGCCAGGTCTCGCGCATCGCGTGGGAGACCAGGGGCAGAACGCCGGCCTGCCCAGTTGCCTCGGCCACCACTCGGGCGAGCAGGGGTCCTTCAACCGTGGACTCGGCCTGGACAGCGGGCTGGGTGATGGCCCGGCGTAGCTCATCCGTGGTCATCGGGCCGACAAGCAGTTGCGAGTCCTGGAGCGCGGCCACGAGGTCGGCGTGCTGTGAGCAGGCAGCGTAGAAGTCCGCCCGCACGCCGAGGACGACGCGCGTCCGGCTGTTGGCCGCACCGGCAGCCGTGAGCAGCGAGGCGATGAATGCGGCCCGTTCGTCCGCGTCCGCGCAGAGGGTGAAGATCTCCTCGAACTGGTCTATCACGAGGAGGAGTTCGATCTCCGGCGGCTGCTGCGCGAGCAGCTGGAGCACGGTCAGATGCAGGGCGCGGGGGTTGGCCCGCAGTTCGTCGTGGAGGGCGACGGCGGAGGAGCCGGAGAGCGCGGCGAGCCGCGCCGCGCATTCCTCGAAGGGGTGCGGGCCAGGGGTGAGAACCAGTGCGGTCCACGATGCTTCGCCACCGGACACCCGCGGGATCAGGCCGGCCCGCAGGAGCGAGGACTTCCCGGAGCCCGAGGCGCCGAAAACCGCGACGAACCTGTGGCCGCGGACACGGCCTTCTAGGTCGTCGGTGAGCCGTTCGCGTCCGAAGAACCGGTCGGCGTCTCCGGCTTCGAAGGGGCTGAGTCCCGCGTAGGGGCAGTCGTCGTTCCCTTCGGCGGCGTTCGGGAGCTCATCGGCGCTGGCCAGATCGGCCGATAGGCGGTGCCAGCGCTGCTCCCATTCCGCCGTGTCGCCGCCGCACGCGCGGACGTAGGCGAGGGTGACCGGCAGGCTCGGCAGCTTACGGCCGGAGGCGGCGTCGGCGAGGGTGGTCGATGAGTAGTGCGCGGCGCGGGCGAGCTTGCGGTACGGCGGGGCGCCTGCCTTGTCCCTCAGCTTCCGCAAGTCCGCAGCGAACCTGCCCAGATCGGTGTCCTCGTCGTCCAACGGCCGCTCGCTGCGGGGCACCGTCGCCTCCTACCTGTCCTCGCGGAGTGCTCATTGTGCGGAGCGTGTTGTCCGGCGTCCAGCGGCCGACAGCGGACAACGTCTCGTCCCTTACAAACAAGCCACCACCGCAGACGCGGCGGTGCCGGTCACACGGGGAAGAGGGACGCACGACCATGAGCAGCGATGTAAAGCATTCCGCACTACTGCGGACGAGAAGGGCTGTACTCGGAGCCCTCACGGCGGTACTCGTCTCTGGCGCGGTGCTGGCCGGGCCTACCGCGGCGTCGGCGGATTCGGCCGATATCAGGCTGGGGCAAGCGGATCTGAACGGGCTGGCGTACAACGCCGGCGCCGTCGACGGCGTCAGCGGACCGCAGACCGAGGCAGCGGCAGAGTCCTTCCAGTCCGACCGGTGCCTGAGCGTCGACGGGATCATCGGCAGCCAGACGCTCGGTGAACTGGAGACCGTTGTCAAGGAGGTCCAGGGCAAGGCCGGGATCAGCCAGGACGGCGACTACGGCAGCGGCACCACCACCGCCGTCAAGAACTACCAGAGCGCGCACCAGCTGACCGCCGACGGCATCGCCGGCCCGGACACCATGAAGTCGATGGGCATCACCCGACTCGTCGCGAGCTGCCACACCGGCAGCGCCCAGCGCGACAAGATCGTCAGCGTGGCCAAGAGCCAGCTCGGCGTCCGCGCCGACTCCGGCAACTGCGTCCCCGGCAAGCCGTACAGCATCTGCGCGGACTGGTGCGCAGCCTTCGCCACCTGGGTCTGGCGGGACGCCGGAGAGAACATCCCGTTCATGACCTACGTGCCGAACGTCTACGACTGGGCGGTCAGCCACAACCGCTGGTACGGCACCAGCCAACTGCACTCGGCGCTCCCCGGCGACATGATCATCTTCGGCACCGCCACCAACCGCTACCACATCGGGATCGTCGACCACGTCAGCGGATCAACCGTCTACGTGATCTCGGGCAACACCTCCAACCCGAGCAACTCCAGCCAGATCGGCGTCTACGACAAGAGCTACCCCCTGTCCAGCTCAGTCTTCTACGGGCTGGTCCGGCCCTAGCACGACCAGCATCACTGGCCTCACCGACATCTCCACTCGCCTGCCGACCGGCGTCGCAGAGGCACACGACGTGCCTCGCGGCGCCGGTCAGCCCTGCGCCGACCTACGAAACGGAGAACCACCGATGAACAGAACCCTGGCCGCCGCCGTCACACTCGGCCTCACCGTGCTGGCCGCATCGGCCGGTCTACCGCACGACGTAGCCCGTGCGGCAGCGATCCCGGCACCGGCCCACCCCTGGCACGAGGACGCCGACCACATGGGCTCCGGGCTCACCGCCCGCATGCCGGCCAGGACCGTTCACGAGTCGGTTACCGCGCCTGCAGCCCCCAACGTCACTGGAACGCTGAAGGGCCTGGACGTCAGCGCGTTCCAGGAGAACATCAACTGGCCGTCGGTGGCATCGAAAGGCGCGTCCTTCGCCTACGTCAAGGCGACCGAGGGCGTCGACTACACCAGCAGCCAGTTCTCCCAGCAGTACAACGGATCCACAGCGGCGGGCCTGATCCGCGGCGCCTACCACTTCGCCCTGCCCAACACCGCCGGCGGCAGCGCCCAGGCCGACTACTTCATCGCCCACGGCGGAGGCTGGTCCGACGACGGCAAGACACTCCCCGGCGCGCTCGACATCGAGTACAACCCCTACGGAGCCACCTGCTACGGCCTCAGCCAAAGCGCAATGGTCTCTTGGATCACCGCCTTCAGCACCGAGTACCACACCAAGACCGGCCGCTACCCAATCGTCTACTCCACCCGGGACTGGTGGTCGACCTGCACCGGCAATTCCGCCACACCCGGCCAGCACGACCCCCTGTGGATCGCCAACTACAGCGGATCGCCCACCCCGCTCCCCGGCGGCTGGAGCACCTACACCATCTGGCAGAACGCCGACAGCGGCACCTTCCCCGGCGACCAGGACGTCTTCAACGGCACCACCGCGGACCTCAAGACCTTCGCCCACGGCATCTATACCCCGCCCCCGCCGCCTCCTGGCAGCGGCTGGCCCGTCGTCTCACAGGGCGCCACCGGCCACAGCACTACAACCATTCAGTACCTGCTCGACGCCCACGGCTCCACCCTCACAGTCGACGGCGACTTCGGTCCGGCGACGCGAAGTGCGGTAATCGCCTTCCAGACCAGCCAGGGCCTCACCGCCGACGGCATCGTCGGCCCCAACACCTGGCAAGCGCTCATCATCACAGTGCAGGAGGGCGACAGTGGACCGGCCGTAAAGGCCGTGCAAGACGAACTGACCGCACACAGCCACCCCGTCAACGTGGATGGCGACTTCGGTCCGGCGACGCGGAGCGCGGTCGTCACCTTCCAGACAAGCAAGAGCCTCACCGCCGACGGCATCGTCGGCCCCAACACCTGGGCAGCACTCGTCTCCTGACGTCGACATCGGCATGCCCCAGAGCGCAAGAAGTCGTGGGCCCCGACCAGCACCACTGCCACCACCACCGAACCCGCGCGCCGAACGCCCGCAGAGGCCGTTCGGCGCGCGGGTTCCGCCGGTAACCCGCCCGAGAATCTGCGAACCCGCGCGCTTCCGACCGCGCGATGTCCAAGGTCCGTAACGGCGAGCGCGGTCGCGGCATCTTCGAGAGGCCCTTTACGTCGCAGGACCAGATTCCCCGCCCACGGATCAACGGCCTGTCATAGTCGGCCTGGGACTATGACGGGAAACCGCGGCGATCATGCACGATCACGACAGGTTCTTCCAGGCAGAGTAACTCGTGTTGCCACTGGAGTTGGTGGAATATACCCTGAATCGCCACACATCCGCGGCGGTGTTTTTGACGGCACTCGACCCGTAGGACACGTTAATCGAAGCTATGTTTCCGTCGTAGAACTCGTACTGGACGCCGCCTACGGCATCCGAGTTAGCGTGCGCCCACACCCACGATGCGGCCCCATTACCCGGGTCGTCATCCACTTGACCCTGGATCCCCTCATAGGAGGTATACATGACCGTCGCCTGAGCGACCTGCGTCATTCCCAGTCCTGCAACGGCCGTCATGGCTGTCACCACCGCTGCCCGTCCGAGCTTCATCCGCATGACTCAACAACTCCCATTCCGCACACCTGATATACGAGCGGGTGGCACAGGCCACCCCTGCCGGACCGGTCCGCCCGGGCCTCGTCGACCTCTGCCGCATCGCGCGGGCCCCGCTGGGGAAGGCTCCTCCCTCAGCGGGGCCTTACGCGATGCTTTTACACGCTTTAACCGTTCTCCACCTTCTTGTAGTAGGTATTGTTGTTGTCCTCACCCGTCAGCAACCCGTACACGTCGCCGTTGTCGTTGACGCTCAGACCCGGGTCCCACTGGCTACGGTAATTAGCGATGTCCACGGACCAGCCGTTCACAACCTGCAGAGAAGGGTTGACTCGCTCGTACCAAGTGGTGGTGTCCGGGGCCCGGACCGCCAAAACGAGGTCTCCGGAGGGGGTGGCAGCAAGCGCGGGAGCCCCCACCGCGCTCCCGTGAAGGGTGACCCATGCCCCCCAAGAGGCGTTTTGAGTCCGCGACCGACTGTTGACGTACGTTTGGCCGTCTAGGCCGACATGCGCAACGTAGATTCGCCCAGTCACCGGAAGATAAACTACGACGGGAGTAGAGGTCGTTTGCCCGCCCAGGTCGGCAAACCCAGTAACCTGGGGACCGCCGGCTGTAGTGTAAGTGAAGTACAAAATCCGCCGTGTGGAGTCATCCGCCACAAAAGATATACCGGCGGTGTATTGCCCATCACCCAGTTGAGCAATGTGCGGGCCGGCGGACGACGTATAACCTGTATCCTGGAAAGTGATGTCTTGAAGGACAGATGAGAGGTTGGTGGCCTGGAAAGCTGAACTTATATATATGTGATGGTTTGTACCCGTGAAGGCGATTCGAAAACTGGACGTCCCCCAAGGTGTGATTGAGGGAGAGCCGATGGCCGCTACGGGTTGGTTGTTGGGATGGATGGGCCCAAGCGTGCTCGTTCGTCGCACGGTGAACCAGAGATTGCCCGAGGCGTCGTTGGCCCTCCATGCCTGCGCCAGGTCGCCGTTGGTCTGCCTGGCTTCCTGAAGCGTGTTCTGTGCCTCGAGGTGAGACCCGTCGGGCAGGTACTCGGCGTGCCAGGTGTTTTCCTCACCGGGCTGTGCCGCGAAGGCCGTGCCCTGGTTCAGTAGGACCATAGTGGAGGCAGCGGCAAGAGCCACACCCGCCAAGCGCAGCCTTTTGAATGATCGCACGGGATTCCTCTCCGAAATGTCGCGCATCCTGATGACAGGGAGCGTCGTCGGCCCGTCAGATGTACAGCAGATAGCGTCAGTTGGGGCCTCAGATCTAACGTGTGGCAACCATCACACCCTCACGCGGCGTGTCACGCACAGGTACGGTCCGACCCGGGGATAGGCGTGCCCGTCAGGTCGTAGTGATGCTCGCCTGATACGGCCGCGGCGGCGGCATCCCGCAGACGGACGAGACCATGGCGAACGCTGCGCGCGTCGCCGAAGGGAACTGACCAGTTCGTGAACAGCGCCCGGCGGAGGGCCGCGACACTGAGCCCGCAACGACGCGCCGACCTCGATGAACTCGGCATGCGCTGGTAGAGAGCGGGTGTCGAGGATGGCCGCCGAAGCCTGCTTCTTGGCCTCTCTCACTGGTCCGCTACCGCGGGAGCCGCGGGAAACAGTCTGCTGCACGGCGGCCGGTGGAAAGACTGCTGCCGGGATTTTGCGCAGCTTCATCGCCAGGGGAGGGCCTTGTCGAGCGGGCCGGCGACACGGCTGGCGACATCACTACCGGCCACGAAGGTGAGCGCTCCGGCGACCACCAGCGTCCAGCGCAGGCTGCTGGCGAGCGTGGGCTGTTGCGCCACGGAGGGGATCAGTGGCAGCAGGGCGCCGCTGGCGATGAGTGCCGCGGCGGGCCAAGCGCGCGACAGCACGCGGCGAGCCAGGCGTCGTTGGGCGACGTGGTCGGGGGCGTTGGCCAGTAGTGCGGCGCGGTCGCCGGCAGCCAAGGCGTCGGCGGCAGCCAGCAGTGAAGCCACCAGCGGATCCGCATCACCTGCATTGCGTACCAGTGCCAGCGGTATCTCGTGGGCCCGGTAGACGGCCGCGGCCCGCGCTGCGTCTTGCCGTAGGCTTCGACGAACGTGGTAGGGGGCGCGGTAAGGCAGGGACAGGTCGCGTTCTGCGGCGTAGGCCAGGTCTTCGAGGTCGCGGCACAACAGGCGGCATTGTTTCGCAGTCAGGCGACGACGGGTTCGAGCATGGATGTCGGCCGCGGTCACCATCGTGTGGACCAGGAGCCGGTCGGTGGGCCGGCAGCGGGCGGCGATACGGCGGGGCAATGGCAGCTCGAACAGAGCAACGGCGACCAGGATGGTCAACAGGAGCCCGCACACGTAGTAGTAGCCCACCCAGTAGTGCCACGAGCTGGTGTGTGGTGCGGCCAGGGAGAAAGGGATCGAGGAAGCAGCCACGGAGAAGCCAGGCACCGCGCATGCCGCAGCCAGGCGGCGGCCGCGGGAGAAGCTGATGGCTGGAATGCGGCGAGCCCTGCCGGCCAGCACGTTCGCGAATATTGCGGTCACCATCCCACAGAACAGCGCCGTCACCGAGTCAAAGGTGGCTGACGGTGACGCCCCCGGCAGTGTCGACGGCGGCACGTAGTCCGCCACCGCTTCGCGGACGATGTGGATGAAAGGACTGATCGCGAATAAAGCGACGAACACAGCGGCCCTCAGCCGGATCCGGCGCGTAGCTATGGTTTCGGCCCCACGTAGCCGCAGGGAGGCGGACAGCACAGCCCTACGGCGTGCGCCATCCGCCCCGACCGCATCGCTCGGCAGGAGACCGAAGACCTCAAGATCTTCCCGGATCGCTCTCGTAAGCGCCCGTCGTGCCGGCGACGATGTCAGCCACCGTCGCCACCGTCTCGTCCACTCCCCCAGCACCCGAGCAAGATATGAGGCCCATCCGCAACCTGGATAGCCAACGCCCGGAGAAGAGCCGGGACACTGAGCGCGCAGCGGCGGGCCGACCTCGATGCGCTCGGCATGCGCTGGTAGGGCGCGGGTGCAGATTCGAGGGTGGCCCGCCGGAGCCTGAGCTTCGCGGCCACCCTCGTCCGCGCTTCCAGCGTCCTACTCGCGCCCCCGTGCGGCCATCCGGCTGCAGAGTCAGGGTCTGTCGCCGGCGGCGATCCAGCCTGGGCCCGCTCGTAGGCGAGCTGTTCGCTCACCGGCTGCCACACCCGCTCGCCCACGATCAGCACGAGGAGTCCACCACAGCCTCACACCAGTCCCCTGATCAGCCACTTCAAGACGACGGAGCTTCAATGCCTGATTGCTCCTGGGGCTGACTGGTCGTGTCGGTGTGCGGGTCGCGTGCAGTGATGACAGTGAACAGGGTGGAGAGGACGGCAAGTGCGCCGTACCCGAGTGCGATGTGCGGCACTGAGAAGACGTTGGAGAGTTGAGCGGAGATGAGGCTGGGAATGGTCGCGCCGCTGTAGCTGAGGAGGTAGACCACGGCGAAGATCGGTGCCCGGTCGGTCAGCCCACTGCCGTAGAGCAGGCCACGGGTGGCGGCGCTGATGGCGATGCCTTGAGCGGCCCCGGCGACGACAGTTGCAGCGATGAACAACGGCAGTGTGCCGGTGGTGATCGCTGCAACCAAGCCGACCCATCCAACCATGAAGGCGATCATTCCGATGCGTTGAGCTGCCGCCGGCGAGAACCGGCCCCCAAGGGGAGCACCCAGAGCGCTGGGGCCCATGTAAGCGGCGAACACCAGTCCAAGGACGAGTGAGCTGTTGGTGTGAAGTTGATCTTCGACTAGCGCGGGCACGAAGGCCTGGTAGAAGGCCCCGGTCGCCCAGGTGGCCAGGAACACCGAGGCCGCGACGGGGAGCAGATGCCTGACTCGGACCGGTACGCGAACGCTGGGGCGCAGTGATCGCCAACCGCCCGGCGCCGGAGCCACGGTCTCCGAGCTGATGGCGACGAGTGCGGCAGATAGCAGGAGCAGACCGACGACAACCAGGTAGATGAGGTCACGCGGCCAGGGACCGAACTGGACCAAGGCACCGGAGGCGATGGCACCGACGGCAAGACCAAGCATGACTGTCTGGCTGGAAGCGACGGAGGCCAGCCAGGTCGGCCTGGCCGGAGCGGCGTCAACGATGTAGGCGGTGAGGCTGCTGCTGGCAAGCCCGGCGCCAAGACCCATCAGCAGCCGACCTGCGATCAGGATGCCGATGTGGTGCACGTTCAAAAGCAGCAGACAACCCAGCACGAGCAGTCCGAGACTGGCGATCGCGGCGGGCCGTCGGCCCACATGATTGGACAGTCGGCCCAGCACCAGCAGGGTGCTGAGAGTAGCGGCAGAGTAGGCGACTACAGTCAGTGAGATACCGGCGTTGGTGAACCCGTCCTCGGCTCGGTAAATGTTGAAAAGAGGGATCGTCGAACCCACTGCGGCAAACACGGTCACCAGGGAAACCACCGCGGAAACGAATGCCAGCCGGAGCGTTCCGTCCCGGCGTCCCAGGACGGTCGCTGGGGTCACGTGTTGCATCGAGCCATCTTTCTCTTGTTCTCGACCATGCCGACACTCCTGGAGGTTTCGGGGTACGAACGTCGACGTAGCCGCACACCGTGCGGTGAGCCAGGCTGCGCTGAGACGATGTCGGACATGAACCCTCAGGTGTGCTTTAGCGCGTCCTGGCGTCACATCACGCCTGCGCGCTTCCTCAGCTAAGTCCTCGGGGCTGTTCCATCGTCCGGAGCCCTGCGTGCCGGAGAGGATCACGAAGAGGCGCTACACCGCATCGACTCAGCTGATCTTGTTCGTAGCCCTTCTCGTCCGTGATGAGCATCGAAGTCAGTTCACCGGACGGTCTCGGCTTGTTGTCACGTCGCGGCCAGCAGCTTCGCAGGCGCCGTTAGGCGCCCGGAGCGATTGCACAGGCTGCGTCACAGACCCAGGTCCCCTCACGCTTCTGGTACGTGTCCGCGTACAGAGCTGCCTGATCTACTCCATCTGTGAGCATGATCCATGTGCTGCGGCCGTCCGTGGGTCAGAGCAATGTCACCGAGGATGCGGACGTTGACGTCGTGCACAGCGAGATCCCTCGAGGATCGCCAGATCTTCGATCGGCTGCTCGGTGTCGTTCACCTTTTCGTCGCTCCTTCTCTGTGCAGTGCGGCATTCGGTGCAAATGGGCACAACGAACCAGGTCATGGCCCGACTGGTTAGTGTCGGTTCGCGACGCCGTCTTACCGTCAACGTCGCGATCTCGCTCGTTCCTCGAGGCCGTCCGCCGCAGGCCCTTTGCGGTCAGCGCGGTACAACGCCGAAGGGCGGTGTGACCCAAGGATGATGAGCCGGCGAGGCACCAAGTCGGAAAAGGACGACTGACAGTGAGGATTGGCCATGGCACCGCTCGGGGTCTGACTCTCCGACTGACTGACGCTTCGGTTGTCCTTGACGGGAATCGTCGGCCCGCCGAGCGGTGCCACTTGGCGCGTGGCCGGTCGGGCATCTGTGACTTCATATGAGCCCGGCCAAAGGTCCCATCACTGTCTTGTCCGTCTGCCCGACCGGCTCGCGCCCTCCCATCGGCGCGCGTTGGAAGGGCAGCACACAACAGCATGGCAGCACAGGACATAGCGGTGGTCGGCGGGATCGACACCCACGCCGACTTCCACCAGGCCGCGGTCATCGATGGCATCGGCCGGCACCTGGCGACCGAGCAGTTCGAGACGACCCCGGACGGCTACCACCGGCTGCTGGACTGGCTGTGTTCCCACGGAGAGGTCCTGGCTGTCGGCGTCGAGGGGACCGGCGCCTACGGAGCCGAGATCTCGCGGTTCCTGACCGCCAACGGCGTCACGGAGGTGGAGGTGGAGGTGGACCGGCCGGACCGCAAGGCGAGGAGGGACAACGGCAAGTCCGACCCCCTCGACGCCTACGCCAGCGACCGCGGTCCTGTCCGGCCGCGCCGGCGGCACCCGAAGACACGGAACGGGATCGTGGAGGCGATCCGGATTCTGCGGGTGGTCCGCAAGAGCGCGGTCAAGGCCCGCACCCAGACCATCAACCAGATCCGCAACCTCCTCGTCACTGCGCTGCCGGGGTCCGGGACCGGCTGCGCGGCCTGCCCGCGAAGGAACTGGTCGACACCCTGGCCCGCTCCCGTCCCACAGGAGAACTCGCTGATCCGGCCTGTGCGGTGAGGATCGCGCTGCGGCGCCTCGCCCGCCGTCATCAAGCCCTCTGCGAGGAGATCAAGGGAAGCGGACCGGGAGATCGGCCCGCTGGCCACCCGGGCTGCCCCGCGACTGGTGGCTCTGCCCGGCGTCGGTCCCGAGACCGCCGGCCAGCTGCTGGCCAGCGCAGGCGACAACCCCGACCGGCTCCGCTCGGAAGCCGCCTTCGCCCACCTGTGCGGAGCCGCACCGGTCCCAGCCTCCTCCGGCCGCACCAACCGCCACCGGCTCAACCGCGGCGCGGACCGAGCGGTGAACCGCCCCGGTTCGAATAGAGGCTCGATTTCATGAAAGAATCGAGTCATGGCACGACCCTCCCGTTACCCCCTTGAGCTGCGCCGTCGTGCGGTGCGCATGGTCGCCGAGGCCCGCGACGACTACCCGAACGAGACCGCCGCCCTGCAGGCAGTGGCCGACAAGCTCGGCATCGGCTCGCGGGAGACGCTGCGGAACTGGGTGAAGCAGCACGAGATCGACGCGGGGACGCGCCCGGGGACGACGACGGAGGAGTCCGCCCAGATCAAGGCGTTGAAGAAGGAGAACGCCGAGCTGAAGCGGGCCAACGAGATCCTCAAGGCAGCGGCGAGTTTCTTCGCGGCCGAGCTCGACCGGCCACACACGCGCTCGTAGCGTTCATCGACGAGCACCGGGGCCGCTTCGGCGGCGTCGAGCCGATCTGCAGGACGCTCACCGAGCACGACTGCAAGATCGCCCCTTCCACCTACTACGCCCACAAGAAGCGACTGGCCGCCCCCTCCGCACGATCGGTGCGGGACACTCAGCTCAAAGAGCTGATCAACCAGGTCCACACCGCCAACTATCGTGTCTACGGCGCGAGGAAAATCTGGCGCGAGCTGAACCGGCAGGGACACGTCGTGGCCCGCTGCACCATCGAACGCCTGATGCGCGAGATGGGCATCCAGGGGCGGTCCGCGGCAAGCGTGTGATCACCACGCTTCCCGGTGGGCAGGTCGAGCGGGCTCCCGACCGCCTCGACCGCGACTTCGTCGCCGCCGCCCCCAACCGGTGCTGGGTGGCGGACTTCACCCATGTCAAGACCTGGTCGGGAGTCGTCTACGTCGCATTCGTCGTGGACACCTTCTCCCGCCGGATCGTCGGCTGGTCGGCGGCCACCGTCAAGGAGACCTTCTTCGTCCTGGACGCCCTGGAGATGGCGATCTGGCAACGCGACCGCGACCAACAACCCATCAGGCCAGGTGAGTTGATCCATCACTCGGATGCCGGGTCGCAGTACACATCGTTCAAGCTCGCCGAGCACCTGGACGCCGCCGGCATAGCCGCGTCCATCGGCTCGGTCGGCGACGCCTACGACAGCGCCCTGATGGAATCGGCGATCGGCCTGTACAAA
>NZ_JAVACL010000044.1:0-59108 GCF_032658145.1 Streptomyces sp. MK7 | reverse complement strand
GTCACCCAGCCTGCCAAGGTCCGCCCGGCCCGGAAACGGCATGATTGCCAACACTCGATAGGATCGTGCCATGAGTGGCAAGCGGGAACCGGAGCGCGTGGCCGTCCTGGCGCTCGACGGCGTCTACCCCTTCGAGCTGGGCATCCCCAGCCGCATCCTCGGCGCCGCCGACGGCCGCTACGAGGTGCTGACCTGCACCGTCGACGGCCGGCCGGTGCGCACCAACGCCGACTTCACGATCGGCGTCGCGCACGGCCCGGAGATCCTCGACACGGCGGACACGGTGGTGGTCACCTCCATGCCGCCCGACTACATCCCGCCGCGGCTGCCCGACGAGGTCACGGCCGCCCTCGCCCGCATCCGCCCGGACGCGCGCATCGTCTCCATCTGCACCGCCGCCTTCATCCTCGCCGAGGCCGGGCTCCTCGACGGCCGCAAGGCCACCACTCACTGGCAGGCGGCCGACGAGTTCCGGTGCCGGTACCCGAAGGTCGAGCTCGACCCGGACGTCCTGTTCGTCGACGACGGCCGCATCCTCACCTCGGCCGGAGCTGCCTCCGGCGTCGACGTCTGCCTGCACATCGTCCGCACCGACCACGGCAGCGACCTGGCGAACACCGTCGCCCGCCGCTGTGTTGTGCCTCCGTTCCGCGACGGAGGCCAGGCGCAGTACATCGAGCAGCCGGTGCCCGTCAGCGGCGCCGCGAGCACCGCCGCCACCCGCGCCTGGGCCCTGGAGCGCCTCGATGAGCCCCTCACCCTCTCCGACCTCGCCGGGCACGCCCGGATGAGCCTGCGCACCTTCGCCCGCCGCTTCAACGACGAGGTGGGCCTCAGCCCCGGCCGCTGGCTGATCCAGCAGCGCCTCGCCCGCGCCCGGCACCTGCTGGAGTCCAGCGACCTGCCGGTGGACCGGATCGCCGCCGAGGTCGGCTTCGCGACCGGCGCCTCCCTGCGGCAGCACCTGCAGGCGGCGATCGGCGTGTCCCCGCAGGCGTACCGGCGGACCTTTCAGAAGGCCCGCTGACCTTGTTCACGTACAGTGCGATCGCGGGGCCGCCCGGTCTTCCCAAGGTCAGCACCGGCTACCGTGACATTCGCCGCACAACACCGCGAACCGGTGTCCACCTTCCGAGGTGACCCCAAGAGCTGCCGGGAGGCGCCGGCCGCGGGCACTGGTGCGTGAGCCGGGCATGAGCGGTATGGAAGGAGACCGGTCGTTCCATGGCGAGCTGGATCACCGAGCTGCGTCCTTCCCTCCGGGATCCGGGAGCAGCCGTTCCGGAGCCGCTCAGCCGCCCCGAGACGATCGCCGAGGCCGAACGCGTACTCGGCGCGGACGTCATCCGGTGGGCGGTCCAGACCGCGTCCGCCATCAGCGACACCCTGGTGGACGCCGCACGGCACGACCCGGATCTGCACCTGACCCGTCTGGAGCGCCGGGCGTGTGAGGCGTCGTTGCTGGCGTTCCTGCAGGCCTGGCAGGCCGGACGGGGAGAGCAGAAGAGCATCGTGCCACCGGAGGTCGTCGAACACGTGCGGCTCGCGGTCCGGGAGGGCGCGAGCCTCGGCACCGTCATGCGCGCGCCCTGGCGGGGCCAAGTGGTCGTCAACGACGAGCTGCTGGCGGTCGTCAGCCGCGCGGTGCCGCCGGACCGCTGCTCGAACTCCGGTTCGTAAGCGTCGCGTTCGGCGAACACGCGGGCCAGGGTCGTCTGGGTGACCACCAGATCGGACAGCTCTTCCTCGGCGGCAGCTGTTCGCTCGTTCAACGCGGCCAGCTCAGCCCGCAGCCCCTCCACCCGATGCCGGGCCGCCTCCTCACGCTGCTTCAGCAACGTCAGCAGTTCCCGACCACCGGAACGCGAAACCCCCGCTGATCACCGTCCCTCAAACAGAGCTGCACCCGCCCCGGTATGACGGACGAGGAGATCGCCCGCGCCACCGCCCCGTTCTGACGCGGCGCCACGGCGGGCGAGCGCGCGGGCACGGGGCTCGGCCTGTCCGTCGCCGCCGCCCTGCTCACCGCCGGCGGCGGCCGGCTCGAACTGGGCCGCGCGGACGGCGGCGGCCTGCGCGCGGCGGCGGTGCTCCCGCCCAAGTGACCTTGCGGATCCAGCGGAGTTCGGGCTGTCTCCCAGGCCGTCTCAAGGCGATCCCGAGCCAAAAGAGCGTCCGTTTTCGAGCGCGGTGCGGCTATTCCGGTACGCGCATCGCGTCATGGGGCTGACGTCCCGCCGGCACCAGGCCCCCCAGGACCGCGGGAGCGGCGATCCCGGGCAGCAGCAGGTCCCAGAACCGGGTGATGACCGGGCGGGAGCGCCAGTGCGGGGCGGTGCCGCCGAGCACCTCGAACCCCACCATCGCCGCCACCACGGCGGTCATCGCGTACTCCGGCGCGACCTTCCGGCTCAACTCGCCCCTTCGGTCGGCGAGTTCGATCGCCTGCGTGACCCACGACTGCCAGCGGCCGCGCAGATTCTGCTCCGGGGGCCAGGCGCTGGTCGCGCTCAGGCCGAAGCCCGCCCGCAGTACGGCGTCCGTGCCCAGTGCGCGCATCAGGTCGTGCGAGGCGTCCACGAGCGACTGCAACGACGGCCTGGGGACGGCGACGGACTGCGCCGTGATGATGTCCAGGCGGCGCAGCGCCGCGTCCTGGACCGCATCGGCCAGCAGGGCCTTGGTCGCGAAATGGAAGTGCAGTGCCCCGCTGCTCACCCCGGCGAGCGAGCTGATCGTGGCAAGCGACGCCTCCGCGAAGCTGCCGCGGTCGAAGACCTCGGCCGCGGCATTGATCAAGGCCTCACGGGTACGCGCAGCCCGTTCTTGTTTCACCATGCCACCATTTAACAAACCGCACGAGCGGTCTGTAAATAGAATGACACCCGGACAGCCCTCGGTGGTCTTCGGTGGTCCTCATGGCGGGCGACGTGCTCAAAAGGCGATGTCGTCCATGAGGTCGAGATCATGTGGCTCGAGGACCCGATGGACCTCGATCCCGGGATCCGGCCGCCGCGCCGCTGCTCTGCCGGCGCGGGTGCGGGTGGTCCGCCAGAAAAAGACCTCGCGGGACCACCCGGGAGGGGATCTCCGGTCGTGCTCGCAGGGACGCACCTCAGAAGATGCCGACGGTGCCTCGAGGAACGCCTCATGTCCGATCGAGCGCCGCTGGAGGGCCGTCCGTGGACCTTCCCCCCGGCCCGTCGACTCGTGCTCCAGTCGCTGCAGAGCCTGGACCGGCTGCCGACCCGGCGCGGCACGCCCGTGTACCACCGCGACGGCCGCATGGTCGGCTACGCGGTCCTCGGTCCCGACGCCAAGCCGTCCCGCTCCTCGGGGACCTTCCGGCGCCGGGTCTTCCGGCTGCTGCCGCACGACCGGGACGCGGTCCCCGACGGGCTGTATACGACGGGGGCGCCGGGTGGAGGCGGTGGACCCGCGCATGATCGAGCCCCGGAGCAAAAGGCGCAAGGCCGAGCGTTCCGAGGGCGTACCGCAACGCTCGGCCACGCATTCCGTCTGATCCGGGGTCGCCCCAGCCCCCTTCACCTACCGATCAGTCGGTTTTTTCTTGGCGGAAGTAGGGTTCCGTCCACCGGGAGCGATCGCCTGCGTAGCACGCCCCATTGTAAACAAACGGCAAAGTGGAGGGGTGTGAGGCGGAAACAGAGGGCATGGGATCCGCCAAGTACGGTGAATTCCCGTGCCCTCTTGGAATTGCCGGAGATTCTTCTGGCCGACCTCCTCTCATGGGACCCTCGACCGTATTTCTAGCGTCCGTCGAGTGTGCCGGAAATGCGTGCAGCGAAGACGTCCTGGCTGTTCTGCCGCCCCATCACCCGAACGCTCACGGCGCCCGATTCCGCGGCGGGTTCGAGCGACGCCTCGATCCAGCACGGAGCGTCGAACTCGGCGTACCGCAGGAACTCGGCGTGCAGGTGCGACGGGGTGAGCGGGCGCGGTTGCGTGAGGGAGCAGGCGGCCTGCCGCGCGGCCTCCATCAGCACCATGCCGGGTATGTGGTCGGCGTCGTGGTCGAACAGGATGGGATGACGCGGATCGGGATCGACCAGCCAGCGACCGGGCTGGTCGGTGGCGGCGAGCACCACGTCGAAGGGGGTGACCCGGCCCAGAGCCGACGGCGCGTCGGAGCTCACGGCGTGCAGCCGCTGAGTGCGCCGTGCCTGGGTCGACGGGCCGCGTAACCGCTGGTAGGCCGCGGGTGCGATGCAGGTGAAACGGCCGCCGCCGGCGGCGCAGAGCATCCCGTCCCGTTCCACCGTGACGTGCATGGTGAACTCTGCGAGACGCTTCCCTTTCCACTTCATCTCGGTGCAGGCCGCGGTGAGGTTCAGCTCGCTGGGCGCCGTGCCGATGGCCAGGTACTCGGCGTACGTCGTGACCGTCATGTCCCACATCACGAACTGGTGGCCGAGAGGGACGCCGAACTCTGCGTGCGCGAGGTAGAGCCCGACCTGACGAATGGTCTCCACCGCCTGCATCGAGTCGTGCCGGACCCCGTCGTTGCTGGTGAAGAAGGTGTGCGCACGAGGCCACTGGCCGAAAAGGGCGAAGTGGGTGTCGTCCAGCTTCTCGCAGCCGCTCAGGAACACCTCTGCCAGACTCGAGCGGTGCACGTACTCGCGCGGGACCGTGGTGGTGAGCCGCGGCATGGCGGCGACGACCGGTCCACCAGGTGGGTCGCCGATCTGTACCTGTGTGGAACGGTCTTCCTCTGAGAACGCCAGGACGGACACCTTTGTCTCCATTTCGCCGTTGGTGATTCGCCGAAAGACCGTGCGGTTCCTGTAAGATACGAACCTACCGGTTTTCTTTTCAAGCCCTTCGCAGATCGCATCGATCCATACTTCTTGATCCTTATGAGAGGCGCGGCGCGGGTCTGGTGGCCGGTGATCCTGGAGAAAGCGGCAGCTCATATTCCGCTTTCTCTCTTTCGATCATGAATGGGGCGGCGGAGGCGGGACTGCACGAAGGTCTCGCGGAAGGCCGTGTTCTGTGACTACAGTAAACCGGTCTTGCGGTTTTTTTGTCGGGAAAGATCACTGCCCCCTTGGGAGTCATCGATGTCCGCAGCACGGTGCCCGTACGCCATCGACCCGTCCGGAAGAGACATCCACGCAGAGGCCGACGAACTGCGCCGGCGTGGACCCGTCACCCCCGTCGAGCTGCCCGGAGGCGTGACGGCCTGGGCCGTCACCGACCCGAGCACGATCAGGCAGCTGCTCACCGACCCCCGCGTCTCCAAGGACGCCTACCGCCACTGGCCCGCGTGGAACAACGGCCAGATAGCCGAGACCTGGCCGTTGGGCATATGGGTTTCGGTGCAGAACATGTACACCGCCTACGGTCAGCGGCACCAGCGTCTGCGCAGGCTGGTGGCCTCGGCGTTCACCGCCCGGCGCATCGCCCTGATGCGTCCGCGGATCGAGGAGATCGCGGACGTCCTGCTGGACGAACTGGCGGCCAAGGAGGCGCCGGACGTGCCGGTGGACCTCCGCAGCAGGTTCGTGGATCTGCTGCCGCGTGAGGTCATGGTCGAGCTGTTCGGCGTGCCCGGGGGGTTCCGGGAGCCGTTGCAGCGGATCATCAACGGCTTCTTCGACACGGGGATGTCACTGGAGGCCGCGCAGCAGACCCTGCGGGACCTGTACCGCACCATGGGTGACCTCGTCGCCTTCAAACGGCGTACCCCGGGCGACGACCTGACCAGCGTGCTCCTCGCGGCGGGTGACGAGGAGAGCGGTACGCGCCTGACCGACAAGGAGCTGGTCGACAACCTGATCATGATGCTCAGCGCGGGCAACGAGACCATGGTCAACCTCCTCGGCAACACGACGGCACTGCTGCTCGCCCACCCCGACCAGCTCGAACTGATCCGCACGGGGAAGGCGAGCTGGGGCGACGCGGCCGAGGAGTCGGTGCGGATGAAGGCACCGGGGGCGAACGGGATCCTGCGCTATGCGGTCGAGGACATCGCGGTGGGGGACACGGTGATCCCCCAGGGCGAACCACTGGTCATCTCGTTCGTGTCGCCGGGCCGCGACCCCGAGGTCCACGGGGCCACGGCGGATCAGTTCGACGTCACCCGCGAGGCGAGGCGTGAGCATCTCTCCTTCGGCCACGGCACGCACTACTGCATCGGGGCTTCGCTGGCCCGGCTGCAGGCGGAGGTGGTGCTCCAGGCCCTGTTCACCCGCTTCCCCGACCTCTCCTTGGCCGTGCCGTTCGACGCGTTGCGCCCGGTGGAGTCGTTCATCTCCAACGGCTACCGCGAACTGCCGGTGCTGCTCGGCGAAGCCGCGTCGTAGGGGAGCGCCTGCCGCTGCCGGAGCACGATCCCATCCCGCCGAGCGACCGGCGCCAGCCGCCCTCAGGTCGCTCGGCGCGTGTCTGCCGAGAAGTGGTGCGCGTGATCCTGCGCCCAGGTGCGGAAGGGCGTCGGCGGCCGTCCGGCCGGAGCATCGCAGTGCAGCGCCTTGCCTCCGGCCGCCTGCAGGGCCGCCCGTTGCAGGAGCGCCTCGACCACCGCGGGCGGAAAGCGCCGGGCCAGGTGGCCGCGGGCCTCCTCAGGCGTCCATTCCCTGAACTCCACAGGGCGGCCCAGGACTTCGGCCAGGATGCGGGTCTGGTCCTTCGCGGTGAGCCGTTCGGGCCCGGCCAGGGTGTAGGCCTTCCCCTCGTGGCCCGGCTCGGTCAGGGCCCGGACGGCCGCACGGGCCACGTCCCGCGGGTCGACGGGAACGTTGGCCGCGTCGCCGTACAGCGCGCACACGGTTCCCGTCCTGCGGATCTCGGGGGCCCACGCCAGCGTGTTCGACATGAACGCACGCGGTCGGAGCAGGGTCCAGGCCACCCCGGCGGAGCGCACCGCCGCTTCCATCGCCCGCTGCCGACGGGTCACCACATCGTCGAGGCCGTCCTCTACCGCCGCGGCCGACAGCTTGACCACGTGGGCGACGCCCATGGCGACGGCGGCCTCCAGGAACCTCTCGTCGTGCGGTGCGGTGGGGTGATTGGTCACCAGGAACGCGGCACGCACCCCCCGCAGCGCCCGGCGGAGTGCCGGCGGCTCGCCGTAGTCGGCGGCGACCGTCTCGATACGCGGGCCGGTCACGGAGATCCGCTCGGGCCGGCGCGCCATGACCCGGAGGGGATGCCCCGCCGCGAGTTGCCGGGCCACCGCGCTTCCCACCGCTCCTGTAGCGCCCGTTACGAGGATCAACGGTCCCCCCGATCCCACTCGAATTCCGCTCGAATCCCGTTCGACGGCCTCTGCGCGGCGACCGTACCGCAGGGGCCGGGTCCTGTCCGGCACACGGTGGTACCGAACAAGTCGATTCGGGGACTCCGGTTTCGTGCCGCGCCGCGGACGGCATCCCGGTGGAGGCGACAGCTTGCCCCGGTCAGAGGCGACGGCGACGCCGTGAGCGATGCCCTCCGCCGTACACGAAGGCTTGCGAACGAGCCAGTGGCCACACGCGAAGAAGCGAACCGGGCTTGTGAATATACGGACTACCTGGTTTGGTTCTAGATGCTGGAAGAAATTGCGACACGGAAACGATCTATGGAGGGTTCGCGGTGGTGCGACAGGAGCGGGCGATGCGCACCCGTAAAGCCATCTTGGAAGCGGCTGCAGAGGTCTTCGACGAGCGGGGCTTCCAGGCCGCCACGATCGGCGAGGTGCTGAGCCGCGCCGGCGTGACCAAGGGAGCCCTGTACTTTCACTTCCCGTCCAAGCAGGCGCTGGCTCAGGGTGTCCTCGACGAACAGTTCCGGTACGGAGCTCTGACACCCCGGGCGAGCAAGCTGCAGGAGGTCGTGGACATGGGGCTCGGCCTGGCCTACCGCATGCGGCACGACCCGATGGTCAGAGCGTCGGCCAGGCTCAGTCTCGAAGCGCAGATGGTGGAGGTCTTCGGCACCGGATACACCAATGCCTGGGTCGCGGTCACCGAGCAGGTGTTCCGGGAGGCCGCGGCGCAGGGCGAGCTGCTTCCCCATGTCGATCCCGCCGAGTCCGCGTGGATCTTCTCCGCGGCCTGGACCGGCGTCCAGATCTACTCCCAGCAGCTGTCGGGCCGGGAAGACCTGGAGGCCCGTATCTCGTCGCTCTTCGCCCATCTGCTGCCGAGCATCGCCGTGCCCGCGGTCCTGAGCCGACTGCAGTACGGTCCCGAGCGGGGCTTCCAGGTCGCCGAAGAGGGAAGACGTCTTGCCGTGGCGGCGGATGAGGCAGAGGCCGACGCGGCCGAGGTGGCCGTCGCCGCCGACGTGGCCGGGGCTTCTGCCTGATCCGGCTCCCGGACGTGCCTGCCGGCTGTCCGGCAGGCCGTCGCCCCTTCCCGCGGGTGTCTTGAAGTAGACACTTACAACAAACCATCTGTGCGGTTTAATATCTTTCCCGCGTAGGCGTATGCTGCCCCGTGGGTGCCTCGGCGGCCTATGGGGCAGAGGTGCGATCATGAAACAAACCGCTCGCGCGGTTTTTGAAGGGCGGTCTCGATGGTCAAGCAGGTCCGGGCGGCGCGTACACGTGAGGCCCTGATCCGCGCCGCGGCGGAGGTGTTCGCCGAGGACGGATACGCTCTCGCCTCGCTGCCGTCGATCAGCAAGCGCGCGGGCGTGAGCACGGGCGCCCTGCACTTCCATTTCATGAGCAAGGACGTCCTCGCCGGCGCGGTGGAGAGAGAGGCCGCCACCGCGGCCGCCCGGCTGGCCGAGCGCTCCCGGTCCGCCGGTCCGCCGCTGCAGTCGCTCCTGGACGTCTGCTCCGGCCTGCTGCACGCCCTCGCGGACGATCCCGTGGTCCGCGCCGGTTTCCGGCTGAGCGCCGATCCGTCCCGCAAGGCCGGGGCCGAGCTGCTGGACTGGTGGCACGACCGGGTGCGCACGCTCGTCGTCGAGGCCCGGCGCGCGGGTGAGCTGGGGGAGGCCGTGTCGGAGGACGCGGCCACGACGGTGCTCGTGTCCTCCACCGTGGGCTTCGGGGTGCTGGGCGCGGTGGACCGGGCCTGGCTCTCGGTGGACCGGGTCGCGCCCTTGTGGTCGTTCCTCGCGCCGCACCTGGCGGCGTCGCCGCACGAGGCGCCGGCGCCGGTGGTCACCGGGGAACGGCGGTCCTGCGGGTAAAACCGCTCGTGTGGTTTGTTACTGCCTCAGGTGAAGGCCGGCCATGCGGGACCCCCGGCCCGCCTGTCCGTTCGGCGGATCGCGGTGGTCGGCGGGTCGCCGCAGCCGCTCGCCCTCTTGACAAACCGCACGCGCTGTTTTTTACTGAGGCTCCGGACCAGAACACAGGCTTCGCCGATGGCGGGAGACGGCATGGACAGCGACATATTCGGAGCACTCGCCGTACGGGAGAACGGGGTCTCGATCACGCCCACCGCTCCCAAACCCCGCCAGGTACTCGCCCTCCTCGTCCTGCACGCCGACCGCTTCGTGCCCGCCGACACGCTCGTCGAGGAGCTGTGGGGGCAGCACCCGCCGTGCAGCGCCCGGCCGACCCTGCAGACGTACGTCCTGCAACTGCGTGAACTGATCACAGCCGCTCTTCGGCTCGACCCGCCCGGCGCACCGCCCCGGACCGCCAAGGACGTGCTCCTCACCCTGCCCGGCGGCTATCTCCTCAAGGCCGACGGGGGCGTCCACGCCGCGCAGGAGTTCCAACGGCTGATCGGAATGGGGCACCGGGCCATGGACGCCGAGGACCACATCGCCGCCGAGAAGCTGCTGAGCGAGGCACTCTCGCTGTGGACCGGACCGCCGCTGCCGGAGATCACGCCCGGCGAGCACCTCGGGCGGGTGATCACGAAGCTGGAGGAGGACCGGCTGTGCGCCCTGGACCGGCGGGTCGACGTCGACCTGCGGCTGGGCCGCCACCGGGAACTGCTCGGCGAGCTGTCCGTGCTGGTCAGCCGGTATCCGCAGCACGAGAGTCTGTGCGGGCAGTACATGCTGGCGCTGCACAGGTCGGGACGGCGCAGCGAGGCCCTGGACGCCTACCGCCGGCTGCGCGACACCCTGGTCGGCACCCTCGGTATCGAGCCCTCCCTCGACCTGGCGAAACTGCAGCAGGCCATCTTGCGGGCGGGCACCGCGGTCGCGGCGCCGCCCCGTCCGCACAGGGCGGATTCCCGTGTCCGCCTCCAGCCGGACTCCAGGAGGGCCTCGCATCCTTGACCGGGGCCGGAGAGGGGACCGCTCATGTCGTCACAGCGGGTGCACGCAGCCGAGCACGCCGTGGGCGTGGCGGCACCGGCGGGGGTGGTCTACGGACTGCTCGCCGACGCGGTCCGCTGGCCGGTGCTCTTCCCCTCGTACGTCCATGTGGAGCGCATGGACCACGACGGCACCCAGGAACGGCTGCACCTGTGGGATCTGGTGCAGGGCCGGGTCCGGCCGCTGCGGGTGCGCCGGCGGCTGCACCCGCGGACCAGGACCGTGGCGACCGAGCGCATCGACCCGGTGACGCCCGGCGTCGTCACCAGCGGCCTGTGGCGTGTGACGCCCGACGGTGACCGCTGCGTGCTGAGCCTGCGCAGGGAGCACGATCCGCCCCCGTGGTTCGGTTCGTCGCCCGAGACGGACGACAGTGCCCTGGAGGCCGAGGTCGTCACCAGGCTCGACGAGGTCAAGGCGGTGGCCGAGCGCTGGACCGCGCTGGACCAGCTGCTGCTGGGCTTCGAGGACAGCATCCGGGTGTCGGGGCCGCACGAACTCGTCTACGACTTCTTCCACCGCATCGAGGACTGGCCCGAGCTGGTCCCGCACATCGACTGGGTGGACGTCGAGGAGGACGTCCCGGGCGTGCAGGTCGCGGACCTCGGCAGCTGCGACTGGGACGGCGCCGGGGCCGTCGTCTCCCGGGCCGTGCGGCTGTGCTTCCCCTCCGCGGGGCGCGTCGTGCACAAGGACCTCCTCGCCACGGACCCCGACGGCGCTCAGGAGCGGCCGGGCCTGTCCCGGCTGCTCGCCGGGCACACCACCGAGTGGTCCGTGCTGCCGGGGCCGCTCGGGACGATCGTGGTCTGCTCGCACTCGGTGATGCTGAAGGAGGCGGCCCTCGACAGCGCTCTCGGTTCCGACGCCACCCTCGTCGACGCGCGCCACGAGGTGCGGGCCGGCCTGGGGCGGGCGAGCCGGGAGGTCCTCGGCCTGGCCAAGTGGCACGCGGAGAGCGCACTCCGCCGCGTCGGATGACGGGGCGTGCCATGACGGCGTTGACGACTGGGAGGGACGGCCCGATGGCGGACACCGGGCAGGGCTCGCTCCTGCGGCACGCGGGTGCGGCCCCGACGGGCACGGGTCCAGGGCAGCCCGGCCCCGCGGCGGCCGGAAGCCGCCTGCCCGCCGACATCGTCCTGCGCGCGTGGCAGCTGGAGGAACTGTTCGGCGACCCCCGCGACCCCGCCCAGCTGCGTGCGTACGAGGCGCTGGCCGCCTCGGGGACGACAGGGAGCGCGGCCCTGCGGGAACGGGTCGCGGCGGAGCTCCTGCCGCCGTCCCGGGGCGGTCGCTTCGTCAGCGCGGACCTCGCGGTGCCGGGGCTGCGGCCCCTGCTGCGCCGCGATGCGGCGCTCGGCCACTCCCTCGCCACCGCGGTCCTGTTCTCCTCGGACGAGGCCGACGCCCCGATGCTGCCGCAGGCGGTGGACCTGGCCCGGCTGCTCGCCCCCGTGGCGCTGAGCGCGGCGGTCGGCACGACGCTGCGCTGCGCGGTGCGCGCGGTCGTGCGGGGCGGGCAGAGCTCCGCGCGCTGGCGCCTGTCCCTGGCGGGGGCCTTCACCGACCTGCTGGCCTGCGAGAGCCTGCTGGCGGTCGCGCTGCGCACCCTGGACCTGCCGCCCGACGCGGGCCGCCTGGTGCGGGCCGCCGCCGGCCATGTCGTACCGGGACTGCTCGGCGAGGTGCTCGACGAAGTGGCCCTCACCCTGTCCGAGTGCGGATTCGGCGTCGGCGATCACGAGATGCGGCTGTGTGCGAAGGCGGTGGCCGACATGGCCTACGTACGGGAGGCCTCGGGGTCCGGGACCACGTGCAGGACCGAGCTGGTGAGCGAAGCGCCCGCGTTCGCCGCCGCGGGCGCGGCGGGCGCTGCCGGCCGCCTGTTCGGCGGGACCGGGGGGCACGACGCGGCGGCACCCGTCGACTGTGGGGGAGCCCTGCTCGGCGTCCTCGTCGACACGGCCACCGGGGTCGGCGAGGGCAGTGCCGCCGACCCGGCCCACGATCTGGCCAGAGTGGCCCGGCGGCTGCTCACCGAGTACCGGTTGCTCGGCAGGCCCGGCCGCCGCGCCGGCCGGGCCGTGTCCCGCCCGCCGACGCCCGCGCTGGCCGACCGGTACGCCCGGATCGTGCTGGCCTGCACGGCGCTGGGAGTGCACCGGGACGCGGCGGCGCACGGCAGCGGCTTCCTGGCCCGCCCGGAGTGGGCGCTCCTCGCCCTGTCCCGGACCGTTCAGCGGCTGGGCGTCACCTCTGCAGACCCGGTGAAGGATCCGCGTATCGACGTCGCGGCGGAACTGGAGGCACGGGAGTGGAAGAACCTCGACTGCGATCTCCACGCCACCAGGACCCCGTGGTGAGCGGCCGGCAGGCGGTACGGGCCGACGCCACGGAGCCGCTGTACGTGGCGTGCCCCGACGGCCCATGGACCGAGGCGCAGAACCGGTTCCGCGAGCACGGGCGGCTGGTCGTGCACACGACGTGGGGCGCCTGGGCCCCCGCGGCGCTGCTCGACCCCGCGCTGCCCCGGCTGCTCGACCGCGACTGGCCGCGCTACCGCCAGCTGCCCAACGCCGAACAGCGGCTCGGCTTCGCCGCCTCGCGCTACGTCATGAAGTACACGGCCGCCGCGGCTGTGGAGGCCTGCGTCGACGAGATCGACCTCGTCTACCAGCCCGGGGGACGGCCCGGGCTGCGGGGCCGGGACGACATCACGCTGAGCCTCGCGCACACCGACGAGCTCCTCGTGGTCGGGGTGAGCCGCACCGGCCCGATCGGGGTGGACGCCGAACTGGCCGACCGCGACATCAACTTCGACCTGATGAGCGGCCATGTGTGCACACCCGAGGAGGAGGCGAGGCTGTCCGCGCTGCCGGTTTCGGAGCGTGCTTCCCGGCTCCTGCGGCTGTGGACCCTGAAGGAGGCGTACACCAAGGCGCTCGGGTACGGGCTGCGGCGCCGCTTCAGCACGGTCGGCTTCGCACAGGAGGAGACCGGTGCCGCGGTGCTGGCGGCGCCGGTCTCCGACGCCGCGGACTGGGAGTTCCGTACCCATCGCGTCCAGGGCCGGTACCTGGTGAGCGAGGCGCACCGCAGGGACCGGGCGGCCTCCCAGGCCCCGCCGGGGGACGGCCGGGGCTGGGTATGAACTGGCATCGTTCCCTCGAGGACGACCTGCTGTGCGTGGTGTCCCTGCCGGACGGCGTGCGGCGGGGCGAGCGCCATGTGCTCGATCTGTGCGGACACCTGACGGCGTCCGAGGCGGAACGCGTGGCGGCGCGCGCCGCGATCCGCCACCGCGGCTTCAGCGTGCAGCTCGAACGCCACGCCGTGGACCACCACACCCTCACCCTCACCCCGCACGACGCCTCGGCGCGGGACCAGGACCCGGTGCCCGAACTGCTCACCGAGGTGCTGCTGGTGCCGCCGGGCGCGGAGCCGGTGCCCCTGCTCGGGGCGCAGCGGGCCCGGGTCCGGGCCGCCGTGCGCGAGCAGGACGATCCAGGACTCCACGTCGAACAGGTGGCGTGGCGCTGGACCGGCCAGCTGGACCTGCTGTGCTTCGTCGCCGCCTGGCAGTCGGTCGTCGAGCGCGAGTCCGTGCTGCGCACCAGCCCCGACTGGGTCGGGGTGCCGCGGCTGGTGGTGCACTCCCACGCCACGGTCGACGTGACCCGCTGCTCCGGTCTCGAGAAGTCCTGGAGCGAACTGCTCGAGCAGGACCGGGAGCGCGGCTTCGACCTGCACCGGCCCGCGCTGCTGCGCCTGACGCTGCTCGACGACCCCGTGCACGGCGAGACGGTGTCCCGGCGCTCCACGCGGATCCTGCTGACCTACCACCGGGCGCTCCTCGACGAGCGGTCCGTGCACCTGCTGCTGCGCGCCTTCTACCGCGCCTATCTCTCGGGCGGCGTGCTGCCGGGCGGCGAGCGCCGCCCCGACCTGCGCGACCACGCCCGCTGGCTGGCCGGGCGGCCGGCCGTGCCCGCCCGCGCGTTCTGGGCGGGAGCCGCGTCGCCGCCGGCCACCGGTCTCAGCCCCGGCAGGCCGGGCAAGGCCACCGGGGAGCGGGGCAGTGCCCGGGTGCGGCGCCGGCTGCGCCGCGCGCAGACGGCGCGCCTGAGGTCCTGGGCCGCGGAGTGGGGCCTCGGGGAGAGCAGCGCGCTGCATCTCGTGTGGGCGCTGCTGCTGTACCGGGCCACGGGCGTGAGCGGCCCCGGCCGGGTCGCTTTCGGGGTGCACCTGGCGGGCCGGGACATCGCGCTGCCCGGGGCCGCCGACGTGCCGGGGCTGCTGGGATGCGTGATGCCGCTGACCGTCACCGTGGACCCGCAGGCGCCGATGCGGGAGCTGGCGCTCGAGCTGCGCAACGCCGTGCTGGACATGGTGGCCTACCCGTGGGTCGACGACGAACTGCTGCGCTGGAGCGGGGCGGCCTCGCCCGAGCACGGCGTCGACACGGTGCTCGTCTTCGACAGCGTTCCCGAGCACCCCAGGGCGCTGCGGGGGGAACTCGCGGCGAAGGGCGTCCATGTCGAACCCCCCAGTCTCGCCGGTGGTGGCACGAGTCATGACGTCACCCTCGTCGCGCGCCACGAGCCGGACGGAAGCCTCGGCCTGACCGCCCTGTACGACCGTGCGGCGCTGCGGGACGTGTACGCGGCCCGCACGCTCGCCCACACGGTCCGGCTGCTGTGCGCCCTGGCGGACTTCACCGACCCGGACACCACCGTGGCGCAGGTCCTCGAGGTCCTGGACGGCGCGGAGGTGCCGCGCGTCGCGCCCCGGCCGCCCGGGGCGATCCCGCCGGAGTTCGCCGTGCTGCGCACGGGGGAGCCCGGCGCGGACGTCATCTGCCTGGTCGCGGACGGGGCCGCGGCGCCCCGGGCCCACGAGCGGTTCGTCGGCCGGCACAACGGCCCCGAGCACATCGTGGAATGGCGCTGCCCGGGACCCGGGCACACGCTGCCCGCCGAGCTTGTCGAGGTGCTGGGCAGCGCCAGGCTGCTGCTGTGCGGCAGCGGGCCGGGGGCGCTGACGGCGTACGAGATCGCCGGCTCCGCCGCGCACGGGCGCGACGTCGTGGTGGTGATGACGGGCACCGGCAGCGCGGAGGCGGGCGCGAGTGCGCTGGCCGCGGGGCTCAGGTCGGTGCTCGCGGGCAGCCGCTGAGGCGGTCCGGGGCGACCAGGGCCGGGCCGCGAGCCGGGTTCGAGCGGAGTGAGACCGCTTCTCCAGCGCTGTGGACGACGGTGGCCGGGAAGCCGGAGGAGGCCCCATGACGGACACGGGCATCGTCGAACCCCTCGTACCGCGTGACGTCGTACGCGTCGAGCGAGGCCGGGCCAGCGCGGAGGAGCTGGCGGCCGTACTCGTCGTGCTGCTCGGGCTGCGCGCACAGTCCGATCAGATGCTCGAAGAGCAGGCGGAGGCGCGGAAGCGGCGGTGGCGCGGGCCCGAGGCGTACCAAGCGCCCGGCAGCTGGAAGTGACGGGGAAGCGGTTCTCCGTCCCAGGAAGGGGATTGAACACAGATGACGGCGACAACTTCCCTCGTCCTAGCCGAGCCGGAGGCGGGAGACATCCGTGGGCGCGTGGCCGAGCTGGACGCGATCCACGCCCAGGCCCTGGCGGGACCCGGCGAGAAGGCGACGCAGGCCCAGCACAAGAAGGGCAAGCTGACGGCGCGCGAGCGCATCGAGCTGCTTCTCGACGAGGGGTCGTTCAACGAGGTCGAGCAGCTGCGCCGGCACCGCGCGGTCGGCTTCGGCCTGGAGGCCAAGAAGCCGTACACCGACGGTGTCGTCACCGGCTGGGGCACGGTCGAGGGCCGCACGGTCTTCGTCTACGCCCACGACTTCCGGATCTTCGGCGGCGCCCTGGGCGAGGCCCACGCCACGAAGATCCACAAGATCATGGACATGGCCATCGCGGCGGGCGCGCCGCTGGTCTCCCTGAACGACGGCGCGGGCGCCCGGATCCAGGAGGGCGTCTGCGCCCTTGCCGGTTACGGCGGCATCTTCCAGCGCAACACCAAGGCCTCGGGTGTCATCCCGCAGATCTCCGTGATGCTCGGCCCGTGCGCGGGCGGCGCGGCGTACTCGCCCGCCCTCACGGACTTCGTGTTCATGGTCCGCGACACCTCGCAGATGTTCATCACCGGTCCGGACGTGGTCAAGACGGTCACCGGTGAGGAGATCTCCCAGAACGGCCTGGGCGGCGCCGATGTGCACGCCGAGACCTCGGGCGTGTGCCACTTCGCGTACGACGACGAGAAGACCTGCATCGCCGAGGTCCGCTATCTCCTGTCGCTGCTGCCGCAGAACAACCGTGAGAACCCGCCCCGCGTCGAGCCCGACGACCAGCCCGGCCGGCGCAGCGACGCGCTCCTGGACCTGGTGCCTCTCGACGGCTCGCGGCCGTACGACATGGCCAGGGTCATCGAGGAGCTCGTCGACCACGGCGACTACCTCGAGGTGCACGAGCGCTGGGCGCGCAACATCATCTGCGCCCTGGCCCGCCTCGACGGCCATGTCGTCGGCATCGTCGCCAACCAGCCCCTGACCCTGGCAGGGGTGCTGGACATCAAGGCGTCGGAGAAGGCGGCCCGCTTCGTCCAGATGTGCGACGCGTTCAACATCCCCATCGTGACCCTCCTCGACGTGCCGGGCTTCCTGCCCGGTGTCGACCAGGAGCACGGCGGGATCATCCGGCACGGCGCGAAGCTGCTGTACGCGTACTGCAACGCCACCGTCCCGCGGATCTCGCTGATCCTGCGCAAGGCGTACGGAGGCGCCTACATCGTCATGGACTCCCAGTCCATCGGCGCGGACCTCACCTACGCCTGGCCGACCAACGAGATCGCCGTGATGGGCGCCGAGGGCGCGGCCAACGTCATCTTCCGCCGGCAGATCGCCGAGGCCGAGGACCCCGAGGCCATGCGCCAGAAGATGGTCAAGGAGTACAAGGCCGAGCTGATGCACCCCTACTACGCGGCCGAGCGCGGCCTGGTCCACGACGTCATCGACCCCGCCGGCACCCGCGAGGTGCTCGTCCGCTCGCTCGCGATGCTCCGCACCAAGCACGCCGACCTGCCGTCCCGCAAGCACGGCAACCCCCCGCAATAAGGCAGCAGCCAATAAAAGAGTCCGCTCGGTTCATTTTCGGCGAAGAGAAGGCGAACAAATCGGCCCCAAAGGTCCGATTTGTTCGCCTTCTCTGCGGGAACGGCCTCTCGATGACGGGTAGTGCGGCAATAGAAAACCGTTGACAAACCGCTCGTGCTGTTTTTTAATCGAGGAGCTTGTTACGGGAGAACTCGGGAGGCGGCGTGGACATCGAGGTTCTGGGTGCGTTGGAGGTGCGCGAGAACGGGGTGTCCATCACCCCGACCGCGCCCAAGCCGCGCAAAGTCCTGGCGCTGCTCGCCCTGCACGTCGATCAGGTGGTGCCCCTGTCGGTGATCATCGAGGAGCTGTGGGGAGGCGAACCGCCGCGCAGCGCCCGGACGACGCTGCAGACGTACGTCCTGCAGCTGCGGGAGCTCATCGCCGAGGCCCTGGTGAAGGACGACGCCGGCACACCGCTGCGCACCCCCAAGGACGTACTCGTGACGGCGCCGGGGGGCTACATGCTGGTCGGCGGCGAAGGCACCCATGACGTGCGGGAGTTCGAGCGCCTGGCGGGCACGGGCTACCGGGCCATGGACGCCGGTGACTTCCCCAAGGCCGCCGCCGCGCTGCGCGAGGCGCTCGACCTGTGGACCGGGACCGCGTTCGCGGGTGTACAGCTCGGTGCGCAGCTGTCCATGGAGGTCAAGCGGCTCGAGGAGAGCCGGCTGTGCGCCCTGGACCAGCGCATCGAGGTGGACCTGCGCCTCGGCCACCACCGCGAGCTGCTCGCCGAACTGACGGTCCTGGTCAGCCGCTACCGCACCCACGAGAACCTGCACGCCCAGTTCATGATCGCCCTCTACCGCTCCGGGCGGCGCGGCGAGGCGCTGGCCATCTACCGCAGGCTGCGCACCACCCTGGTCCAGGAGCTCGGTCTCGAACCGTCGGCCCGGTTGATCCGGCTGCACAAGTCCCTGCTGGCCGCCTCCGGCGAGGGCCTGCGCGTGACGGGCGAGGACCCGGCGCTCCCGCAGGCCGTCCTGAGCACCGTGCCGATGGGCTGACGGCTCCCGGGAGGGGACACCTGTGACGATCAGTGATCCGCGCGGACCCGGGCAGGGCCTGCCCGCCACGGAACCCGAAGCGCTCGCCGCCTGTACGGCGGTCCTGGCCGAGATGCTGGAGCTCCCGCCGGAGGCCGTCGATCCCGAACGGCCCTTCCGGGCACTCGGGTTCGACTCCATGCTGAACGTCGCGTTCACGTCCGCGCTCAACCAGCGCTACGGCACCCGGATCGGCCCGGCCGACCTGCTGGAGCACACGACGCTGCGGGCGCTCGTGCGGCACGTGGTGGGGGAGGGGCACGCGGCCCCGCCCGCTTCGTCGCCGTCGCCCTCCGCCGTGGGCCGCACGCTCGTCCTCGGTGAACTGCGGCGCCAGCTCGCCGGGCTGCTGCACCACAAGCCCGAGGAGATCGACGCGGAGCGGGCCTTCGCCGAGCTCGGCCTCGACTCGGTGCTCGCCAACGAGTTCATCGCGGGCCTCAACCACACCTACGGACTGGCCGAACCGGCCTCCGTCCTCCACGACCACCGAAGCCTGGCCGCCCTGGCCGCCCATCTCGCCACCCTGGTGACCGTCGCCCCGCGGACGGCCGGGGACCTCGAGACGCTGCTCGACGCGGTACGCGACGACGTACTGAGCATCGAGGAGGCAGTGGCGCTGCTGGGGGCCCGCACCTGACGGGACGGAAACCCAGCATCATGGACAACCGGCAGATCCTCACCCACTACAAGGACGGCACGCTCCAGCGCGAACACGCGCTGACGCTGCTGCGCGGAGCGCTGTTCTCGGCGCCCGAGCCGGCGCAGCTCACCGACGTGGCCGGGCCCGGCCCCCGCCCCGGGGCCGGGCCGGCCCGCTCCGCCGAGCCGGCCGCGGCGCAGGGCTGGGCGGTCATCGGCATCGCCGGGCGCTACCCGGGCGTCGAGGACGTGGATTCCTTCTGGCACGGGGTGCTCCAGGCCAGGGACACCGCGTCGCAGGGCCCCGGCCACCTCATCGGCGACATCGACGCGTTCGACCCGCAGCTCTTCGGCCTCACCGAGGAAGAGGCCACCGCGGCCGATCCGCGCGAGCGGCTGCTCCTGGAGGTCGCCTGGGACGTCCTCGAGCGCTGCGGCCACACCGGCGCGCGGCTGCAGCGGCTCAAGGCGGCCGACGGCGCGGAGCGCAGCCTCGGCGTGTACGTCGCGGCCGGCCGGGGCCTGCCCGCCGCCGGCCCGGCCGCGCCCGGCGGGCCCTGGCGGATGGCCGACCGGCTGCCCGAACTGCTGGACCTGCGGGGCCCCAGCTGCACCGTCGACACCGCCGAGTCCTCCTTCCTGACCGCCGTGCACCAGGCGCTGAACGCCCTCACCACGGGCGAGTGCGCGGCCGCCCTCGTCGCCGCCGCCGACCTGGGCCCCCGCCCCGCGCCGCGGCCGGAACACGGCGAGGCGGTCTGCGCCGTCCTGCTCAAACCGCTCGCCGCGGCGCGCGCGGACGGGGACCTGGTGCACGCCGTCATCCGGGCCGGCGTCGTCGCCCAGCGCGGCCGCGGCGGCCGCGCCGCGGCCGAGGACCGGCTGCTGCGTGCCACCGCCCACCGCACCGGCATCACCCCGGACGACATCACCCTGTGGGAGACCCCGCAGTCGGTGGCCCGCTGCGTCGGTGACGCCGGCGCGGCCACCGGGGGCGCCGCGCTGACCCGGGCCGTGCTCCAGCTGCACCACGCCACCCTCGCGCCGAACCTGCCGGGGGCCGAGGCGGTGCCCTGGGCGCCGAGCGGGCCCGACGGCGCCCCGGTGCGCCGCAGGGCCGCGGTCACCGTGCACGGCAGCGGCGGGGTGTGCGGGCAGCTGGTCCTCGAGGAGGACGGCGAGGGCGCTGCCGCGGACGCCGTGGCGCCGCGTGCCGAGGGCGAGCAGCTGGTGCTGCTCTCGGCCCCCACCCCGCGCCATCTCACCGGTACCGCACGGCAGCTGGCCCGCTGGGCGGCCGCGCTGCAGGACGCGGGCAAGTCCGAGCCGACCGCCGCCGAGGTCGCCGCCGAGCTGCGCACCGGCCGGGCCGCGGGGCCCTGCCGGCTCGCGGTGATCGTCCGGGATCTCACTCAACTCACGTCGCTGCTCGAGGAGTTCGGCCGCGAGGGACCGGATCCCGAGGGTCCCGGCGCGGTCCGCCGCGCCGATCTGCGCGGCCGCGAGGGCCGACCGCCGCTGCTCGAGGACGTCCCCGAGACCCGCGCCTATGTGCGCGCCCTGTGGCAGTCGGGCCGCAACGAACAGCTGGCCCGGCTCTGGCTGGCCGGTGTCGACGTGGGCGCCGAGGCCCCGCCGCCGCCACGCGTGGTGCGGCTGCCCGGCACGGCCGTGCGGCCGCACGGCTCCGCGGACGCCGGGAGCGACCGGTGACAGGCGTGCCGCCCGCTGCGGCCCCGGGCGCCTCCTCCGCGGTGAAGCTGTGGCTGTGCGCCAACGACGACCTGCCGGACGCGATCGCCGGGGTGCTCGCCACGCACTGGCTGGACGGGCCGGAGAAGGAGACCGCGGAGCGGTTCATGTTCGAGCGCGACCGGCGGCAGTACGTGGTGGCGCACACCCTGGTGCGCAGGGCGCTGGCCATGGAGGTCGGCCTCGTCGAACCCGAGCTGCTGATCTGGCGCTCGCCCAGGGGCAGGCCCTCGCTGCAGTACCCGGCGGGCGGACTGCCGCGCGGCGGCCCGGAACTGGACTTCAACCTGTCGCACGCGAGCGGCTACAACCTGCTCGGCGTGGTGCGCCGCCAGCGCATCGGCGTGGACATCGAGCGTCTGGACCGGGACGCCGGCGCGCTCGAGACCATCGCACGCGCGTACTCGCCCGGGGAGCAGAGCTGGGTGGGGCAGGCCCGGGTCGCCTCGGCGGCGTGGAAGCGCCGGGTGCTGCGGCTGTGGACGCTGAAAGAGGCCTACAGCAAGGCGCGGGGCCTCGGCCTCGGGCTCGACTTCGACTCCTTCGCCTTCACGCTCGCCGACGAACAGGGCGTGCTCGGCTTCCAGGCGCCCGCCGACGACACCGCGGGCGCCTGGATCTTCATCGAGCTGGAGCCGCTGCCCGGCGTCCTGGTGGCCGTCGCGGTCCAGGCCGACCGGGGGCCGCTGCCGGAGCTCCAGCTGTACCAGGGCTTTCCCTGGAAGCGCTTTGAGCCGCAGCTGTTCTCCCTGCCCGAGCCGGTGCGCGACGGCGGCCACGGCCTGCTCATCTCCTGACTGATTTCCTCTGTCCGAAAGACGCCGATGAAGTATGCGGATGAATTCGACAAAAGCCGAAGATCTCTAAAATTAGAAGGCCGCTACAGATCTGCTGGAGAAAAGTGATCGGCTGGTTAGCGGTCCGATAGCTTGCTTTTCTGCGAAACATTACGGACCGCGCACGTGGCGGATCGACGGGGAAGGTGCTCGCGTGAAGATTCAGCTCTTGGGCCCGTTGGGTGCCGAGGTCAATGGTGAATCGGTCGTGCCGTCGGCGGGGAAGCCGCGGCAGATCCTGGCGCTGATGGCGCTCTCGCCCGGGCGTGTGATCCCGGTCCCGACCCTGATGGAGGAAATCTGGTCGGTGAACCCTCCGCAGAGCGCGCTCACCACGTTGCAGACCTACATTCTGCAACTGCGCCGGCGCATCGGGGTCGCCATGGGGCCGGGCAGCGCGGGCAGCGTGAAGGAAGTGCTCGCGACTCGGCACGGCGGGTATCTGCTGCAGATCCCCGCCGCCGACATAGACGTACGCCAGTACGAGACGCTGGCGCGTGAGGGGCAGGCCGCTTTCGAAACCGGCGACAATCAGGTCGCCGCCGACCGCTTCCGTGCCGCGCTCGATCTGTGGCGGGGGCGGACCATGGTCGACGTGCGCCTCGGGCCGGTCCTGGAGATCGAGGTGATGCGGCTGGAGGCGAGCCGTCTGGTCACCGTGGAGCGGCGGATCGACGCGGACCTGCGCCTTGGGCGCCACGCCGAACTCATCGCCGAACTGGTCGAGCTGACGGCCCGGCACCCCCGGCACGAGGGCCTGCACTCCCAGGTCATGGTCGCGCTGTACCGCTCCGGGCGGCAGAGTTCGGCCCTGGACGTCTACCGCCGGCTGCGGGGCCGTCTCATCGAGGAGCTGGGCGTCGAGCCCTCTCCGCAGCTGCAGCGGCTGCACCAGGCGATGCTGGCGGTCGACCCGCTGCTCGACGTACTGGCGGGGCCGCCGCGGAAGTCCACGTTCGACCTGTTCGCGGCGTAGGCGCGAAGGTCCCGAGCCGTCCTGGCGGGGGATTCGAGGACGGCCCGGGAGCCACACGTCCGGCGGTCCGGTGCGCCGGAGCTCCATGGTGGCCCGTGGTGGTAGGGCGGGACTCGAGCGCGGCGTCCGCCCTTCGCGCCCCAGCGCGTCCCGCAGCCCTGAACCGGCCCCTGGGGCCGCCCGGCCGGTCCGCGATCGAGCGGCGCGGCGCCGCTGCTCCGGTGCGACCGGGCCGAATCTCGAGCGTTTCTCGAGCTGGTGCCGCGAAGGTGGGGTGGGCGGCGGCCTTGCCCGCCTGCCGCAGGTGCCCGCACGACCCGACACGAGAAGGAGGCATGCCCCATGAACCCGAGGACCCTCACCGCCGCCGACCTGCCCCGTGCGTATGCCGCCGAGGGCGGAGCGCTGCCGCTGCCGCGGCCCCTGCCCGAGGAGAACCTGCCGCTGACCGAGAGCCGTGTGCCGTCGGCCCCGGACGTGCCGCGCCTCGTCCCGGCCGGCGCGAGCGACGTGCCGGGCGGCGCGAGCGACGTGCCGGCCGCGGCCTGACGCCCCGCGAGGGCGCCCCGGGCAGGGCATCGCCCGGGTCACCACTGCCCTTCGGCCTTTCCGGTCCCGGAGCACTGCCGCACCGCGGGTCGGATCCAAGGAATGCACAGAAGGGATCGGCATGACGGGGCCGACGACATTCGACGGGGAATGGATACGCCGCTTCCGTCCCTCCGGTGAAAGCACATTCCGGCTGTCTGCTTCCCGCACGCGGGCGGTTCGGCCAGCTATTACTACGCTTTGTCGAAATCCCTGGCGCCGGGACCGGACATGCTCGCGCTGCAGTATCCGGGACGCCAGGACCGGGTGGCGGAGGGGTGCGTCACCTGCCTCGCCGAACTCGCCGGCCACGCGTACGCGGCGCTGCGCGACGCCGAGGACGGCCGCCCCTGTGTGCTCTTCGGACACAGCATGGGATCGGTCCTCGCCTTCGAGGTGGCCCGCCGCTGTCAGGAGCGGACGGCTACGCCGCCCGTCTGACCGCTCGCGTCCGGATATCCGGCGCCGTCCCGGCTGCGCGGCGGCACCGTTCACCAGCGCGACACGGCCGGGATCCCGGACGAGCTGCGCACCGGGGGCGGCACCGACCCCGTCTGGCCGGCCGAGCCGGCGGCCGCCGTCCTGCCGCCGGTCCGCGCCGGCCACACCGCCATCGAGACCCATCCGCGTTCCGACGCCCGGCTGACCTGCCCGATCACCGCACTGACCCGCGACAACGACCCATACACCACGCTCGCCGGGGCCGAGGCCTGCACGGACCACACCACCGGCGACCTCACCTGCCAGGTCTTCCGCGGCGGCCATTTCTTCATCGACCAGCACCTCCAGGAGATCACCTCGATCATTTCCGACGCCGTACGGAACCTCTCCGCGGCCGTCCCGGAAATGCTGTGACACCGGATCGGCCGCGGGGTGACCACCCCGCTCCTGTACCTCCACCGGGCCATCCCGCGGGCAGTTCCCCGCGCTCCGGACCGCTGCGCCACGGCGGGCCCGAGGTTGGCCACCACCGAAGAATCCGTGGACGACCACAAGGAGTTCCCCATGCCAACGATGACCGCCGAACCCAACGCCCTGTTGGTCGGCATGCCCTACCAGCCGCGCGAGAACGAGATCGTCACGTTCGTCCCGGACCACCGCGAGACGTTCAAGCTCCGGGTCGAGAACCGCTACGACCATTTCACCCCCACCGAGGAGTTCGTCCGGCGGGGCGACAGCGAACTGCGCGTGTTCCGCTACGCCCAGCACACCTGGGTCGCGGAATAGCGCACCGTGACCGACTGTCCGGATAAAGTCCCCGTGCCGGAGCAGGACTTCTGCACGGGGCCGTTCGAGGTCTAGGGTCTGATTTCATGCCGCACGGGAAAGCCGCGACACTCTGGGCCGTCAGCGACCTGCACGTTGCCTTCCCGGACAACCGGACATTCGTCGAAGGGATGCGTCCGCGCTCGGACGACGACTGGCTGATCGTCGCCGGCGACTGCGCAGAGATGTCCCCGGACATCGAATGGACCCTGCGCACGCTCAGCAGCCGCTACGCCAAGGTTCTGTGGACACCGGGCAACCACGAGCTGTGGACCCCGCGCGGGGACCCGCTCCAACTGCGCGGCGCGGAGCGCTACGCGCACCTGGTCGACATGTGCCGCTCCCTCGGCGTGCTCACCCCGCAGGACCCCTACCCCGTATGGACGGCAGAGGGCGGGCCGGTCGTCGTGGCCCCGCTGTTCCTGCTGTACGACTACACCTTCCGCGTGCCCGAGGCCCGTACCAAACAGGAATCCCTGGACCGGGCCTACGAGTCCGGCATCGTGTGCAGCGACGAGTTCATGCTCCACCCCGATCCGTACCCCACGCGCGAGGCCTGGTGCCTGGACCGTGTGAAGGAGACGGACGCCCGGCTGACCGAGCTCGACCCGCAGCTGCCGCTCGTCCTCGTCAACCACTATCCGCTGACCCGGCATCCCACGCGGATCCTGCGCTACCCGGAGTTCGCCCAGTGGTGCGGCACGGAACTGACGGCCGACTGGCACGTCCGCTTCCCGGTGCGCGCCATGATCTACGGGCATCTGCACATCCCGCGTACCACCTGGTACGACGGGGTCCGCTTCGAAGAGGTCTCGGTGGGCTACCCACGGGAGTGGCAGCGCCCCGGCCACCCCGCGGTGGGGCCCCGCCAGATCCTGCCGGTGCCGCGCGAGGGCCTGTCCGGCGGATCAGGCCGCGGCGGATCGGTCTGACCGGTCCAGAGGCCGCCCGGCCCCCTACACCGTGCCGCTCGCCGCCGGGGTGAGCGGCGTCATCTGGAGCGGCAGGTCGCGGCGCGAGGTGATGTGGAGCTTGCGGTAGACGCGGGTGAGGTGCTGCTCGACCGTGCTGACGGTCAGACAGAGCCTCGCGGAGACCTCACGGTTCGTCAGGCCCTGTGCGGCGAGCGTGGCGACGCGCTGCTCCGACGCGGTCAGCCGGGTCTCGCCCGACGCCGGACGCGGCCGCGCGTTTTCGGCTTCGCGGACCACCTGGGCCGGCGCCACCGGAAGGATGTCGTGCGCGAGCGCGGCGGCCCCGCACTCCTCGGAAAGACGCCACGCGGCCTCGAGGTGCGCGGTGCGGGCCGGGGTCCCCGGCGCGTGCAGCCGGGCGAGGTCGGCCAGGGTGCGCGCCGTCGCCAGCCGGTCCCCGGACTGCCGCAGCAGGACCAGCGCCCGGGTCAGCAGGGCGGCGCGCCGCTGCGGCACGGTGGTCGCGAGTGCCTGTACGCGCAGCGCCTGGCCGTCGGTCCACGGGTGCCGCGCGTCGGGCAGCGCGAGCTGCTCCCCGGCCAGGTGCGCCGCGTGCTCGACGTGGCCCAGGCGCAGCAGCGCCTCAGCGGCATCGGTGCGCCAGGGCAGGTACGCGGGATGGTCGATGCGCCACTCCCGCATCAGCCGCCCCACCTCGAGGAAGTCCGCGAGCGCGGGCTGCGGCTGACCGCTGGTCAGGTGGTGGTGGCCGCGCGCGTGCAGGAAGGCGAGGCCGTGCCGGGTGCGCAGCAGCGCGGGCGGCGGCGCGTCCAGGTGCTCGGCCGCCCGGTCGTACCGGCCCAGCGCGTCATGGGCGCGCACGAGCACCGCGCGGGCGCTGTACGCGAACGGGGCGCGGCCGCTGCCGGACAGCGCGGCCAGGGCGCGCTCCGCGAACTCGACGGCCCCGGTCAGGTCGCCGGTGCGCAGCAGGGCCTGGGCGTGGAGCTCGGCGAAGGCCGCGTGCCAGCCCGGCGCCCGGCGACGTTCGGCCTCCGCGAGCAGCCGTCGCGTCCAGGGCACGGCCCGCTGCGGCCCGGCCGAGTACGTCAGCGAGAACAGGGCCTGCCACACGGGCAGCAGGGTCGCGTCGGTGAGCCGGGCGGATTGCAGCAGGTGCTCGCCGGCCGGCACGGTGTCGCCGGTGGCCGCGCCCAGCGGGGGCAGCGCGGGAGCGCCGGCCGGGTCCGCGCGCCGGCCGCTGTCGTCGGCCGCCTCGGCGAGGTCGGCGCAGCGGCCCTGCGCCATGAGGAGCTGGGCCAGCGGCTGGGCCTGCGCGGGGTCGAGCCGGCCGAGCCGCCCGGCCCGCAGCAGTGAGTCGAGGTGCGGCTCCGCCGCGGCCGGGTCCAGCCGCCAGGAGACCTGCGCGAGACGCAGGCCGACCGCGGTGCGCTGGGGCCCCTCGGGGCAGCAGCGGTGGGCGAGTTCGAGCAGGCGCAGCGCACCGGCCGCGTCGTCCTCGGCCAGCAGGTCCTCGGCGGTGTCGCACAGCGTCCGCAGGTGCTCGGCGTCCGCGCCCGGCGCGTGTTCCGCGGCGGCCAGCAGATGACCGGCGGTCTCGGCGGCCGGGCAGCCCTCGGCCCGCAGCACGCGCGCGGCCCTGCGGTGCAGCTCGGCCCGGCGGCCGGCGGGCACCGCGGCGAGGATGACGTCCTGCGCCACCGGGTGGCGGGTGCGGCCACCGGTCAGCAGGGCGGCGGCCTCCAGGGCCGAGAGCGTGCGCCGGACCTCCTCGGTCGGCAGCCCGAGCACCCGGGCGGCCCGCTCGGCACCGGCCCGCGGGCCGAGCAGCGCACAGACCTGGGCCACGGCCGCCGTGCCGGGGCCGCTGCGGTGCAGGCACGCCGCCACGGCCATCGCGTAGGGGCCCCCGGGCCGGGGCTCGGCCCGGTCGGCGCGCGGGCACTCCTCGAGGAGTGCCCGCAGCAGCAACGGGTTGCCGCCACTGAGCTCGTACAGGGGACCGGCCAGCCTGCCGTGCCCGGCGGAGCGGACCACGTCCGCGGCCGTCTCCCGGCTCAGCGGGCCGAGCGTGACGCGGCGGAAGCCGGGCCTGCGCAGGAGTTCGGTGAGGAACGCCGCCCGGCTCGGCCGCTCCTGCAGCGGCACGGTGACGACGAGCAGCACCCGGGCCCGGCCCCCGTGCCGCGCCAGGTACTGCAGGTGGTCCAGGGACGTCCGGTCGGCGTGGTGCGCGTCGTCGACGCAGATCACCACCGGGGCGTCGGAGCCCAGGGAGTCCACCGTGCGGCAGAAACGCTGCATGTCCTCCACCCGGGTGGCGGCCGGCACCGGGCCGACGTCGCCTGCGGGCAGCAACTGCGGGACCCGGTGAGCGAGTTGGCGAAGCACGCCGCCTGGCACGGTGCGCTCCCCGGCCCAGCCGACGGCGCTGAGCACGACGGCGCCGACCGCCGTCGCGCGTTCGATGACCGCGTCGACGAGGGTGCTGCGTCCACAGCCGCTGGGGCCCTCGACCAGCAGGGTCCGGCAGCTCCCCTCGGGGGCGGCGCCCGCGAGGACCTCGTCCACGGTGCCGGCGACCTCGTGCCCCCACATGAACGGCATGACGTCCCCCGTCCGTGACCTGCCCGACCCTGGCGCTCACAGCGTGCTGAAGCCGGCTACAGGGGCGGTCGAGCAGGGACGGAGCACGGGCAGGAGGCCGACGCGCAGGGCTCGTCGCGCACCAGACCCGCGTCGCGCAGTTCGCCGATCCAGATATCGAGGTCGGCGCGGGTGTTCTCCACGTCCGAGCCCCACAGCGCGGCCAGGCGGCGGGCGGCCGCGGACACGTCGCCGTCTTTGTTCCGCAGCGCCATCCACATCGCGGTGCACACGGGGGAGCAGCGGAAGTGCCGGTCCGGGCGGGCCGTGACCATGTGCAGATGTCCCTCCGCGTCCACGCGGACACGGATCGAGGGCACCGGGCGCACATGCACAGACGCCTCCAGGCCGTAACTGCTCGGCAGAGCATGGACAGAACATGGACAGAACTACGCCTCCATCGTGATCCACGCTCGGCGCGGGGGGCAAGAGACAGCGACCCCTATGCGTGCCGCCCGGCAGGGGTGAGGGGTACTCGGGACCGGGGACCTCGGCTGTAGCGCACCTCGAACGGCCCTTGACCCGCACGCCCGACCATGGGTCCGCCGGCGCCCGAGGCGGGCGCTGCGAGAACGGGAGGTCCGGCCATGGCCCAGACACCGCACGACGCCGTGAGTGAGACGCTGGCGTCCCTGCTCGCCGACCGGACCCGGCGGGAGCGCAACAAGGAACTGGCCCGTGCGCTGGTCGCCGACGCCTATCACGCCCCGGTCTGCGAGTCGGTGCTCGCCGAGGGCGACCGCGTGACGGTGCGGGTCACCCTCACCACGGACCGGGTGCCCTGCGGGCTGATCGCGGAGTTCCGCTTCGACGCGGCGGGCGACGTGGCCGAGTACCACGACTTCCTGATCCGGGAAGGGGCCCTCGCCCCGTCGCGCGCGGCCGCCTGACCGGCCCCGGGTCCGCGCGGACTTCTGCCATCGGCGTGTCAACTCCGCCGTGCGCCCCCCGACATGATGCGCACCGCCAGATAGGCACGCATCCTGCGGGCGAGCCGTACGGGCACCGCTGTCCGTGCCCCTGTGGCCCCCCTGACCGTGCTGCGGCGCGGCCACCCGATGTCGTCCTCGTCGGACCGGCCCGTACTGGCGACCGGCTCCGGCCATGCGCGGACGGGCCGCACGGCGTCGGCCACCGGCTGGTGCGTGGGCATCGGATGATTCACGGCGACTCCTGGATGAGGACGCGCGTCCGGCATGATCACTCGAGATCCTCCCTCGAATCTCTGGAGAACCGGTCGAGAAGTGCCGGAGGCCGGGGTGAGCGCGACCGGAGCCCGGTCGGCGGTCCATGGCAAAGGTTTGCCCGGCTGTTGGCAGAGGCCTAGGCTCGGTGCTCCGGTAGACCGGTTCGCCTTCACCGCGACCACTCCCGTACCGGCACGCGTCCACCCGACCACCGCACTGCCCTCCTGGAAGTGGCCTGATGCTGCGTCAACCCGCGTTCGGAAGCCGTCTGAAGAAGTTGCGCCTGGCCAGAGGCCTGTCGCAGACCGCGCTTGCCGGTGACGGCATGTCCACCGGCTACCTCTCCCGGCTGGAGTCCGGCAACCGGCAGCCCACCGAGCGGGCGGTCACCTACCTCGCCGAGCGCCTCGGCATCGACGTGGCCGAGTTCGAGGAGCCCGCGGCCGGTTCCCTCGCACACGCGCTCACCCTCGCCACCTCCACCGGCTCGGACACCGCGATCGACACGCTGCGCGAGGCGTACGCGGCGGAGTCCCACGAGTCGCCCGTACTGCGCTGGCAGGCGCTGTGGCTGCTGGCCCGCTCCCGCAAGCTCGAGGGCGACCACGTCGGTGAACGCCGGCACCTGGAGGAGCTGGTCCGCCTCGGCGACGAGGTCGCGCTGCCCGAACTGCGGATGCGCGGACTGACGAGCCTGGCGCGCTGCCTGCGGTCCCTCGGTGAGATCCCGGACGCGCTGCAGGCGAGCGAGACCGCGCACCGGCTCGCTTCCGAGGCCGGGGTGAGCGTGGAGGACCGGGCCGGGGTGCTGCTCGCACTCGTGTCGGTGGAGACCGAGGCCGGCCGGCTGCCCGACGCGCGCGCGCACGCCGACGAGCTGACGGCACTGGTCGAGGGCCGCAGCGACACGCTGTGGGCGGAGGCGAACTGGACGGCGGCCGCCGTGCGCATGCGGCAGGGGGACTACGTTGGTGCGCAGGAGCGCCTGGAGCTGGCCCTGGAGGGGTTCTCCAGTGCGGAGGACCTGACGTTGTGGGTGCGGCTGCGGCTCGCGGCCGGGCGCCTGCACCTGCAGAAGATCCCCGCGGACCCGGTGGCGGCCGAGAAGTGCGTCACGCAGGCCGCCGCGGCGCTCGTCTTCGTCGAGACCACGACCCTGCGCCAGGAACTCACCGCACTCAAAGCCGACTTGGCGTTCCTGACCGGCCGTTACGACGAGGCCCGCGAACTGCTCGGATCGCTCGACCGTGACGAGTTGCTGATGACGTACCGGGAGCGGGCCAGGCTCGACATCCTCGCCCACCAGCTGCGGGTCCTGGCCGGTGACGAGAGCGGCGTCCAGGGGCTGCGGGAGCTCGCCGAAGAGGCCCAGCGCAGTGCCAACGTGGATCTGGCCGCGGAGATCTGGCGCATCCTCGCCGAGGCGCTCGTCCAGCTCCGGGCGCCCGCGCCCACGGCGGCTCACGAGGACCGCACTCCCGACCGCGCCTGAGGGGGCGTCGGCTCCGGGTACGGCACGGCGGCCAGCGCGGCCACCAGGTCCTCGCTCAGCGTGTCCGCCGACTCCTGTGCCACGGCGTCCAGTTGGTACGACGTGAGGAGGGTGAGTCCCGCGCTGTCGCCGGCTGCGTCGTGGTGCTCGGTCAAGGTCAGGGAGAGCGTCGCACACGGCGCGGCGTGGACCGGCTGCTGCGGGGTGATGGACAGGTTCGCGGCGTGCAGCGTCCCGGGCAGCTCCGCAAGGACCGTCAGCGCGATGCCGCCGGGGGTCGCGAGCGGCGCGTCGGGCGCTCGGTAGGCGGCCAGGTGGGCGGCCTTGGTCCGCGACAGGAGCTCGGCGAAGTCGGGGCGGCCCGCGGTGTCGACGGTCAGCGCGAGGATGCGGCTGTGCGGGGCGACCGCGTCGCGCAGCGCCGCGCAGTGCCGGGCCGGCACCGGAGCGGCCACGGTGACCGGGCCGGGTGCGCCGCGCTCGGCGACGAGCCGGGTCAGCGCCGTGTGCACGAGCATGAACAGGGTGACGTCGTGGGCGGCCGCGCAGCGGGTCAGGTGCCGGTGCACCGACGCGGGCACCTGGTGGGCCAGCACGTGCCGTTCCTCGTGCCGGTCGTGCGGGCTGCTGCCGGGCAGGGGAGTGGGGGCCCGGTCGCCTTCCCGTGCGCGGGGCGTGGTCTCCGGGGTGCAGGGGGTGCGGTGCGGGAGGCCGCCGGTGACCCGTGCCCGGTAGGCCCGGGCCAGTTCCGAGGCGAGCGGCCAGACGGCCCAGGGATCGATCACGTCGGCCGGCAGGGCCAGTTCAAGGAGCCGGTCATCGGTGCCCAGGGTGCGCAGCCTGGTTCCGACGTTGCCGAGACGGCTGTTGCGGAGGGCCTCGTGACGGTGTCCCAGGTCGGCCAGGGCGTGGTCGAGCGCTTTCTCGTCCAGGGGGCCTTGCAGGCGCAGGGGGAGCAGGGCGCTGTGTCCGGGGCGTGTCCGCGGGCCGGTGGCGGTGGGGGCCGGGTCACCGATCAGGGCGGCGAACCGTGCCGGGGTCGGTGCGGAGCTCAGCCCGTCGGGGCCCGGGTCGTCGCCGAACAACCGAGCGACGCGCTCCAGTAGCCGGGCCGCGTCGGCGGGGGAGCCGCCCAGCCGGAAGAAGTCGCTGTCCGCGTCGACCGTGCCGCGTGGTACGCCGAGCGTCTGCGCGAACAGGTTCCGCACGATCTCCTGGACCGGGGTCCCGGGCGGGACACCGGGGTGCGGCTCGACCGGAGCCGGGGTGTCCGTACGGACGAGGGGACCGACCGGGAGCCACGCGTGGTGGAGCGGAAGTCCCGAGGCCGAAGGCCGTCGGCCGGTGACGGGGGCCAGGATCGGCGCGGCCTGGTGCGGAACGAGCTCGAAGGGGGACATCAGCTGCCTCCAATGATCGTCGCTCGACTCGGTCTGACGCTCAGACAGCGGCGGCGGTGGGGGCGACGGGCCAGCCGATGCTGTCGTCGGTGGTGGTGGTGGCGGGGGCGACGGGCCAGCCGATGCTGTCGTCGGTGGTGGTGGTGGTGGTGGCGGCGGTGGCGGGGGCGACGGGCCAGCCGATGCTGTCGTCGGCGGTGGTGGCGGCGGTGGCGGGGGCGACGGGCCAGCCGATGCTGTCGCCCGCGGAGCTGATCCCGCTGGTGGTGAGGACGGCGGCGGCGGTGGCGGCGGTGACGACCAGGACGCGGGCGAGAACCTTCATGACTGACTCCTCTGTGACAAGTTTTGCCTCGGTGGCGAGCAACCTCTTGCCAAGAAGATTGACCGACTGACCTTGAGATGTGCTCGGAATGTGCTCAATGTTTGGTGGAGGCTGGCAAAACGGCCGGGCAATGAAAGCCGATCAGGCCTCATAATCTCAGCTCCTACCGCTCTGACCTGCACGGATGAGCCGGATTCGGTGTTGCCTGATGTGGCAACACATGGCAAGTCCCTCATGCCAGAACGCCCCGGCGCGGGAAAACCCGAGGTCCGGGCCCTGCCGCTAGGGCGCGCCTGGAGCGCGTGTTGCCAGGCCTCCGAACATGTAGGCAAGGTATTGCCAAGAAAGTTGGCAACGCTTGGCAAGGGAGATACGGCCGTGAAGCGTCCGACAGATGGTCAGCAGGACATGATCCACCTCAACACGGCAGGCCAGGGCCGGATGCCCAGCGCCGTCCAGTCGGCGTTGACCGAGTACGTACGCCTCGCGGACCGCTTCGGCCCGCACGAACTCGAGGAGTACGTCGAGGACGTCGTGCACCTCGAGATCCACCAGCGGCTCTCCGGCCTGCTCAACGCCCCCTACGGACAGACCGAGTTGTTCACCGCGGGCGCCACCGCGTTCGACGCGCTGGTCGGCGGCCTCGCCCTCGGCCGGCACGAACGCATCTGGACCACGCCCTACGAGAGCACCGCCCACCTGACCACCCTGCAGTCCGTGCGCGACCGCACCCACTGCCGCCTGGAGGTGGTGCCGCTGAGCCCCGACGGCGACCTGGACCTGGAGTGGATGGCCGGGCACATCGACAACGACGTGGCACTGGTCTCCGTGACCCACGTGCCCGCGACCCGCGGCATCGTCAACCCGGTCGAGGACATCGGCCGCATCCTCGCCCCGTACCGGACCCTGTACGCCGTCGACGCCGCCTACTCGGTCGGCCAACTGCCCGTGGACGTCGCCCGGATCGGCTGCCATCTGCTGACCGGCGACGGCTGGCGGTTCCTGTGCGGCCCCCGCGAGGTCGGCTTCGCGTACGTCGCACCGCATTTGCGCGACCAGCCGACGGAGTGGGCGGACGTCGATCCGGTGTCCTACCCCTTCGATCCGGACCCGTTCCCCGCCAGCGCGGCTGTCGCGGCGCTGAACTCCGCCCTGGCCCAGCACGCGCCGGACCGCCACGACCACGACCTCATGCCCGCGTTGCGCGCCGCCGTCGACGCGGTCCCGGGGGCCCATCTGGTCGCCCCCGGCCGGCGGCAGTCGGCGATCCTCGCCTTCGACCACCCACAGGTGCCCGCGGGGCTCATCCGGCACCGCCTCGCGGAGCAGGGAGTGGCGGTCGGAAAGACGGTCGCCCACCAGACCCCGCTGCTCGGTCCGGACGGTGCCGCCACCGCCTTGCGCGCGTCGCTGCATCCGGACACCTCGCAGCAGGGCATCGACCGGTTCGCGCAGGCCCTCAACGACGTCGTCGGGCGCCGCTGCACCCGCCGCCTGTTCCCGGTGAAGGAGCGCTCGCTCTTCGTGCGGGCCCCCGGTGAGGCCGCGCTGGCCGGCCGTACGGCCGGCCAGCGCGCCTCGCGGAAGACCGGCCGCTGGGCCGGCTGACGTGTCGACACAGGTTGCGAGCGTTTCTGTGCCGGTTCCCTAGCGCCGCGCGCTGTACTACGCCCCTCAGGAGCCGTCGCACCGAAAGAGGTGGCCATGTCAGCAGCATCCGCAGCGTCCGCGGTGTCCGCGCAGGACAGGATCGACGCCGTCTACGCCGAGGTCGTGCGCCGCAGCCCCGCGGAACCGGAGTTCCACCAGGCCGCGAGGGAGGTCCTCGACTCGCTGGCACCGGTGCTGGCCGCCCGGCCCGAGCTGGCCGAGGGCGCGTTGGTCGAGCGCGTCTGTGAGCCGGAGCGGCAGGTGCTGTTCCGGGTGCCGTGGCAGGACGACGCCGGGCGCACCCACGTCAACCGTGGCTTCCGCGTCGAGTTCAACAGCGCGCTCGGCCCGTACAAGGGAGGCCTGCGGTTCCACCCGTCGGTCAACCTCGGCATCGTCAAGTTCCTGGGCTTCGAGCAGATCTTCAAGAACGCCCTGACGGGCCTCGGTATCGGAGGCGGCAAGGGCGGCAGCGACTTCGACCCGCGCGGCCGGTCGGACGCCGAAGTGATGCGGTTCTGCCAGTCGTTCATGACGGAGCTGCACCGGCACATCGGCGAGAGCACCGACGTGCCCGCCGGTGACATCGGCGTCGGCGGCCGGGAGATCGGCTATCTGTTCGGCCAGTACCGGCGGATCACCAACCGCTGGGAGGCCGGAGTGCTCACCGGAAAGGGCCTGGCCTGGGGCGGATCGGCCGGCCGCACGGAGGCCACCGGGTACGGCAACGTCCTGTTCGCCGCCGAGATGCTGCGCGTACGCGGCGAGGACCTGCCGGGCCAGCAGGTGCTGGTGTCCGGCTCGGGCAACGTGGCCCTTTACACCATCGAGAAGCTCCACGAGCTGGGCGCGCGGGCCGTGACCGTCTCCGACTCGGGCGGCTACGTCATCGACGACAAGGGCATCGACCTCGACCTGCTCAAGCAGATCAAGGAGGTCGAGCGGGGCCGGGTCGAGGACTACGCGGAGCGCCGCGGCACGTCGGCCACGTACGTGGCGGGCGGCAACGTATGGGAAGTGCCGGCCGATGTCGCGCTGCCGTCGGCGACGCAGAACGAACTGGACGCCGCCGATGCGCTGGCGCTGGTGCGCGGCGGCGTCAAGGCCGTCTCGGAGGGGGCGAACATGCCGGTGACCCCGGCCGCGGTCAAGGTGCTGCAGGACGCGGGTGTCGCCTTCGGCCCCGGCAAGGCCGCCAACGCGGGCGGGGTCGCGGTCAGCGCCCTGGAGATGCGGCAGAACAGCGGGCGCGACTCCTGGCCGCGCGAGCGCGTGGAGAGCGAACTGGCCGCCGTCATGCGGGACATCCACGAGGTCTGTTCGAACACCGCCGAGCGGTACGGAGCGCCGGGCGACTACGTCATGGGCGCCAACATCGCCGGCTTCGAACGCGTCGCCGAGGCGATGCTGGCCCAGGGCGTCGTCTGAGGATCCGGCACGTATCCGCCGGACGGCCCGCCCACCCCGGACCCCGGTCAGGTTCCGGGGACCCGTCGGCAATCCGGGTCGCTCGGGTCGCTGCCCGGCGGACGCGGCCCGGTGAGCGCCACCCGCGCACGGATCCCGGTCCAGGGTGGCTCGAGGCGCCGTCCACCCCGGCTCGCGTGGCGAAGGTGATACTTCCGGGGCGGCGCGACACGACAACCGCGACGCTCCCCGTACGGCTTGCACCCCCGCGAAGGGCCCGGGCCGCCTTCCCGCGGGACCGGCCACGTGTGTCCCTCTCAGGGCCGAACACACCGACAGGAGCCGACCTACACCATGACTGTGGAAATGACCGGGCCGCCCGCGACAGGGCCGCTCCCCGTGAACCTCGCGAGCCCCGCGAAGGACGTACGGCGTCTGGACCGGGTGATCATCCGGTTCGCGGGTGACTCCGGCGACGGTATGCAGCTGACGGGTGACCGGTTCACCTCGGAGACGGCCTCGTTCGGCAACGATCTGTCCACCCTGCCGAGCTTTCCCGCCGAGATCCGGGCGCCTGCCGGGACCCTGCCCGGGGTCTCGTCGTTCCAGCTGCACTTCGCCGACCACGACATTCTCACGCCCGGCGACGCCCCGAACGTGCTGGTAGCGATGAACCCGGCGGCGCTGAAGGCGAACATCGGTGACGTGCCGCGCGGTGCGCAGATCATCGTCAACACGGACGAGTTCACCAAGCGGGCCATGTCGAAGGTCGGTTACGAGACCAGTCCTCTCGAGGACGGTTCGCTGGACGGCTTCTCCGTGCATCCGGTGCCGCTGACCACCCTCACGGTGGAGGCGCTCAGGGAGTTCGACCTCTCGCGCAAGGAGGCCGAGCGCTCCAAGAACATGTTCACGCTGGGCCTGCTGTCGTGGATGTACCACCGGCCGACCGGGGGCACGGAGCGGTTCCTGCGGGCGAAGTTCGGCAAGAAACCCGAGATCATGAAGGCGAACCTGGCGGCGTTCCACGCGGGCTGGAACTTCGGGGAGACGACCGAGGACTTCGCGGTGTCCTACGAGGTCGCCCCGGCGGCGCAGGCCTTCCCCGGCGGTACGTACCGCAACATCTCCGGGAACCTGGCCCTGTCCTACGGCCTGATCGCGGCGTCCAGGCAGGCGGATCTGCCGCTGTATCTGGGCTCGTACCCGATCACCCCGGCCTCGGACATCCTGCACGAGCTCAGCAAGCACAAGAACTTCGGCGTACGGACCTTCCAGGCCGAGGACGAGATCGCCGGGATCGGTGCCGCGCTCGGTGCGGCCTACGGCGGTTCGCTGGCGGTCACCACCACGTCCGGGCCGGGAGTGGCGCTGAAGTCCGAGGCGATCGGGCTCGCGGTGTCGCTCGAACTGCCGCTGCTGGTGGTGGACATCCAGCGCGGCGGCCCCTCGACGGGCCTGCCGACCAAGACGGAGCAGGCGGACCTGCTGCAGGCCATGTACGGCCGCAACGGCGAGGCGCCGGTCCCGGTGATCGCGGCGAGGACGCCGGGCGACTGCTTTGCCGCCGCCCTGGATGCGGCGCGGATCGCTTTGACGTACCGCACCCCGGTGTTCCTGCTCAGTGACGGGTACCTGGCGAACGGCAGTGAGCCGTGGCGGGTGCCGGAGCTGGACGAGCTCCCGGATCTGCGCGTGCAGTTCGCCACCGGACCCAACCACACGCTGGACGACGGCACCGAGGTCTTCCGGCCGTACAAGCGCGATCCGCAGACCCTCGCGCGCCCGTGGGCGATCCCGGGCACGCCGGGCCTGGAGCACCGCATCGGCGGCATCGAGAAGCAGGACGGCACCGGCAACATCTCCTACGACCCGGCCAACCACGACTTCATGGTCCGCACCCGCCAGGCCAAGGTCGACGGCATCGAGGTGCCGGACATCGAGGTCGACGACCCGGACCAGGCGCGCACGCTCGTCCTCGGCTGGGGATCGACGTACGGGCCGATCACGGCGGCCGTACGCCGGCTGCGCGCGGGCGGCACGGCGATCGCGCAGGCCCATCTGCGTCACATCAATCCCTTCCCGAAGAACCTCGGCGCGGTGCTGGCGCGCTACGACAAGGTGGTCGTCCCCGAGATGAACCTCGGGCAGCTCGCCACGCTCGTCCGGGCGAAGTACCTGGTGGACGCCCACTCGTACAACCAGGTCAACGGCATGCCGTTCAAGGCCGAGCAGCTCACCGACGTACTGGAGGAAGTCCTTCATGCCGACTGAACTCACCCTCAAGGCAAAGGACTTCAAGTCCGATCAGGAAGTGCGCTGGTGCCCCGGCTGCGGTGACTACGCGATCCTGGCGGCGGTGCAGGGCTTCCTGCCCGAACTCGGCCTGGCCAAGGAGAACATCGTCTTCGTCTCCGGCATCGGCTGCTCCTCCCGCTTCCCGTACTACATGAACACCTACGGGATGCACTCCATCCACGGCCGCGCCCCCGCCATCGCGACCGGCCTCGCCTCCTCGCGCCGCGACCTGTCGGTCTGGGTCGTCACCGGCGACGGCGACGCGCTCTCCATCGGCGGCAACCACCTGATCCACGCCCTGCGCCGCAACGTCAACCTGAAGATCCTGCTGTTCAACAACCGCATCTACGGCCTCACCAAAGGCCAGTACTCCCCGACCTCCGAGCTGGGCAAGATCACCAAGTCGACGCCGATGGGCTCGCTCGACGCCCCCTTCAACCCGGTCTCCCTCGCCATCGGCGCCGAGGCCTCCTTCGTGGCCCGCACCGTCGACTCCGACCGCAAGCACCTCACCTCGGTGCTCCGCGCCGCCGCCGCCCACCCGGGCGCCGCTCTTGTCGAGATCTACCAGAACTGCAACATCTTCAACGACGGCGCCTTCGAAGTCCTCAAGGACAAACAGCAGGCCGAGGAAGCCGTCATCCGCCTGGAACACCGCGCACCGATCACCTTCGGCGCCGAAGGCTCCAAGGGCGTCGTCCGCGATCCGGCCACGGGCGACCTGAAGGTCGTCCCCGTCACCGACGACAACAAGGCCGACATCCTCGTCCACGACGCCCACGCCACGTCCCCCACCACCGCCTTCGCCCTCTCCCGCCTCGCCGACCCCGACACCCTGCACCACACCCCCATCGGCGTCTTCCGCAGCGTCGGACGCCCGGTCTACGACGCCGAGATGGCCGATCAGCTCGACGCGGCGATCGAGCAGAACGGCAAGGGCGACCTCGCCGCACTCCTCGCAGGCGGCGACACCTGGACCGTCGTCGGCTGAGCGGCCCCGGCCTTCACCGCGGATCAAGAGGCGACACACAGACTCGAGGCCGACCCGGACGAGATCACCGGCGACCAGCATTTCCCTCGGGACCTGGGCATCGGCTCCCTCGGCTTCGTCGAACTGCGCTGCCAGGTGGAGGCGCGCTTCGGCATCACCGTCAGCGAGGACGACTTCAACCCCGGGCACTTCCTGTCCATCGATTCGCTGATCGCCTTCATCGGGAAGAAGACGAACGCCGCCTCCCACGCCGTTGCGTGAGCCGCCCACCGGGCGTGACGCACCGGCACCGGGCCCTCGGCATCGAGGACCCGGTGCGCGTCACGCCCCGGCCGCGGCTACGCGGCCGCCCTGTCCGGGCCGCGGCCGAGCGTGCGCCAGGCGATCCAGACCACCGACGCCGCACCCGCGAGGGTGGAGGCAGTGGCGAGCCCGCTCAGCAGACGGGACTCCTCCAGGCTGTGCGGGGCATGCCCGTCCGGGCCGCTCAAGGCGGCCGGCCGAAGATGCTCGCCGGACGCAACGGGGTGGTTCATGGTGGCCTCCCAGCGGTCGCCTGATGTCCGACAGCGTCCATGGAGCCGCCGGAAGACCGCTTGTCCTCCGCTGGAGGACGGACAGGCTCACTGTCTGTTTCCGGTCGACGGGGCACTGACCGGCTCCCCGAAAAAATTCCCCGATCTTTCGTTCTCCGTGATCTTTTCCCCCGCCTATTGGATCTCCGCAGTCTCATCTGACCAGCAATGATCCAAGGTCGAAAAAGCTTCTTCGCCCGGCGCGCCCAAGGGCGTAGGGGGTGGCTAAGGGGGCGGGGTAGGGGTGGGGCAGAACGGAGCGAGATGCCAAGGTGAGGCTGATTTACCCCCGTTCCGGCTGGGCGGGGGAATGCACTCCGTCAAGAAGTGAGGGTATTTCACCTTTCAGTGTCCGGAAGGATTCTCGGAGTGGTCAGGGCGGCGGCCCGGCCGAGGAAGGCGAGAAAGTGGGAGTCTTGTCGCTCGCATCGGACGGTGAGGCAGCGGTGGCCGAAGAGGCGCCTTCGGCGTCCTGGCAGGAGCATTCCGTCCGCGAGAATGCATCGGTACGACACGTGGTGCAGCGCCCCACATCGCCCGAGGAGTTCTACCTCGGGGCGACCGTGCTCGGCGACCACCGGTTCGTGCTCACCGAGGAACTCCCCCTTGCACGGTACGCGTTCGGGGAAGGGGGCGGCTCGACCGATGATCTCCGCTTCCTGGCCGAGGCGATGCGGAGCGTGGTACGGCTCGTGACGCGCCGCCACCGCACCGGCACGGCAGACGGTCGTGTGACGGTGTCCCGCAGGTCCCTCGACATCACGGATGTCGACCTGTGGCTGCTCGGTGGACGGGAGCGGGCACAGGTCGTCGTCGACCTCCTGGTCCGGCCGGTCATGGCCGCGGGAGTGCTGACCGGGCTGGAGTGCGAGGGCGAGGCACGGATCAACGGCATGCGGTGCGGGGCGGTCAGCGCTCAGCTGGCCGTGGCCGGTTCCGCACGGTCCCCCGAGGGCCGGGAAGACAGCGCGCCGCGCCCGGCCGCCGACGACCTTCCCCGGTCATGGCCGGTGCCCCGCGGCCGGGCCGGTCTGCGCAACGCGACGGTCCACGGGCCCCACGTGGTGCAAGGGAGACGACTGCTGATGGATGTCATCGCCGGCCACGCGGACCACGGGACGGAGGCCGGAGCCGTCCACGGCACCTGGCGGGACGGCCTCGCGGACACCGCGCTGCTCCTCGAAGCATCCGGGCAGGCCGCGATCCACGCGGTCGCCGAGCTGCGCAACTTCTCGACCGCGCACTGCCTGCCCACCCGGTGGTCCTCGCTGCGCAATGCCCCGTTCGACCCCTTGCTCCCGGTCCAGTGCTTCGCCGAACCCGGAGCGGTGCACCGGGACGCCATGGACCGGCCCACGGTTCCCGTCGCCATCGAACTCGCCCAGGGACAACGCCGTATCAGCACGGTCACCATGTCCGTGCTGCAGGACTGCTGAGTCGAGGCCTCATGCGTTTTCGTCTTCTCGGCCCGCTGCAGGTCGAACCGCAGACCCCGTCCGCGGCCAAGCTGCGCACCGCCCTCGCCGCTTTGCTGGTCGGCGCCAACACCGTCGTCTCCACCGACAACCTGGTCGACGAACTGTGGGGCGCTGATCCGCCGCGCACGGTGACGACCACACTGCAGGTGTACATCTCCCAGTTGCGCAAGCTGCTGTCCGCAGGCGCCGACGACGGCATCGGCCGGGCCTTCATCGAGACCCGCCCGCCGGGCTATATGTTCCACACGGATCCGGAGGATCTGGATCTGCACGCCTTCGAGGACCTGCGCGCACGGGGCGAAGAGGCTTACAGCCGCGGGAAGTTCGCCGCCGCGGGAGAGGCCCTGCACGCGGCGCTCGGCCTGTGGCGCGGCCCCGCTCTGACGGGCGTGGTGCAGGGGCAGCGTCTGGAGGCGGCCGCCTCCCGTCTCCAGCTGCTGAAGACGGAGACCCTGGAGCAGCGGATCGCTGTCGACGTCTGGCTGGGCCGGCATCGCCGGCTGACCGGTGAACTGACCGGCCTGGTGGAGGAGTATCCGCTGCGGGAGACGCTCCACGCCCACCTCATCGTGGCCCTGTACCGGTCGAACCGGCAGTCCGAAGCACTGACGGTCTACGAGCGGATCCGGCGTTCGCTCGCGGAGGAGATGGGCATCGACCCGGGCCACGCCCTGCGCGAACTGCACCAGCGCGTGCTGCGCTCCGAACCGATCACGCACTTCGACGAATGTCTGGACGGCAGGGCCGTGGTCGAGGTGCGTTCCGCCCCCGCGCCGGTCGTGCGACTGCCGAGGCCGGCGCGGGGGATGACGGGCCGCGACGGACAGCTCGAGGCGGCGGAAGCGCAGTTGAGGGGGGCCGGCGGCGTCGACCCGGTCCATGTCCTGGGCATCACGGGAGCGGCGGGCGTCGGGAAGACCGCGTTCGCCGTGGAACTGGCCCGTCGCACCGCCGACCGCCACCCCGACGGGCAGGTGTTCGTGAGCCTGCGCGGGGCGGACGGCGAGCCGCTGCATGCCCGTGCCGTGCTGCTGCGGCTGCTGCGGCTGCTGCGGACCGGGCCCGAGTGCCCCTCGCCCGACCCGGACGCAGGCATCGACGAACTGTCCGACCTGCTGCAGGTGACCGTGGCAGGGAGGCTGCTGCTGCTCGTCCTGGACGACGCGAGCTGCGCCGCGCAGATCGAACCCGTCACGGCGGCGGCCACCGCGAGTACGGTCGTGATCACCAGCCGCAAGCCCGTCAGCGGCCTCGACGGCACGCGCACCTTCCCCCTGCCGCCGCTCACCACCGACGCGGCAGTGGAACTGCTGCGCGCGCAGGCCGGAGTGCCCCTCGAGGTCGACTCGGCCACGCACATCGCCCGGCTGTGCGGCTGTTCGCCCCTGGCGCTGCGGAGCGCGGCCACGGCCCTCGCCCGTCACCCCCGCTGGTCGGGCGCGGGGCTGCGGGCCCGGCTCGCGGACGAGAGGGCACGACTCGACGTACTCGCCCTCGGCGACCAGGACGTCCGTGGCCGTCTGCTCACGGGCTACCGCGAACTCGACGACGCCGAGCGGCACGCCTTCAGGATGCTGGCCCTCGCGCCACAGCCCGACGTCGCTCCGTGGTGTGCGGCAGCTCTCCTCGGCACCACGGCGGACCACGTCGAGCGGGCGGTGGAGGGGCTCGTGCGCGCGGGGCTGCTCGGCACCCGGCCCTCGGGCGGCGGACAGGTGCGCTATGTGGGCGACGACCTGTCCCGCGCGCTGGCGGCCGAACTGCTCGCGGAGCGGGACCCGCAGGAGATCCGGCGGGCCACGACGCGGCTGTGCACCGCGTACCGAGCGCTCGCCCGGTACGCGGACGACCTGCTGTCACCCGGGGCCCGCGAGACCGGGGGCCCCGGAGCCGGCGAGCAGGACCACCCCGACTGGCTCGTCCCTCACCAGGCCGTCGGCGCTACGCCGTTGCGTTGGTTCGCCGAGGAGCGAGCCGGTATCGCGACAACGCTGCGCCGGGCGCATGACGCGGGACTGTGGCAGTTGACCTGGACCCTGGCCGAGGCCTTCCTGCGCTACCTGGAGGCGGGCGGCGAGTGGGAGGAGTGGGACGGTCTGGCGAGGCTGGCCCTGACCGCGGCCCGCCGTGCGGGCGATCCGTCCGCCGAGGCGTCGATCCTGTGCTCGCAAGGGGCCCTGGCCTGGCAGCGCCGTCAGTTCGTCCTCGCCGGCACGCACTACGAGGCCGCCAGGAGCCGCGCCCTCGAGGCATCAGCCCGCCGCACCGAGGCGAGGGCTCTCATCGGCCTGGCGGACGTGGCGCTGGGCCTGGGCGGGGTTGTCAAAGCCGGGCGCATCTACGCCAAGGCGTCCCTGCTCTGCCGTGCCGAAGGGGATCTGCGCGGCCTGGCCGACGCACGGCGCGGACTGGCGTTCGCCGCGCTGCGGTGCGGTGATCCGGCGACCGCGCTCCAGCGTCTCGCGGAGTGCGAGCAGGCGGCCGGCGAGCTGCGTGACCGGCGGTGGCACGCGTACGCCCGTCGGGCCGCGGCCGGTCTCCGGCTGGGGAGCGTTCCGGGCGATCCGCTGGAACTGCGGCCGGGTGTCTGGGAGATCGGCGAGCCCGCGGCCCGCAGCGCCCTGTGACCGTGTCATCAGGTGCCGGCGGCCCGGCCGAAGCGCCAGACCGGTGAGCTGCGTGACCGGCGGTGGCACGCGTACGCCCGTCGGGCCGCGGCCGGTCTCCGGCTGGGGAGCGTTCCGGGCGATCCGCTGGAACTGCGGCCGGGTGTCTGGGAGATCGGCGAGCCCGCGGCCCGCAGCGCCCGTCAGCGGCCCGGAGGCCGAAGGCCCGGGAGGCGCTGCGTGGGCGTCGCTTCGACGCGCCCCCCGGCCTCTTCGTTCAGGATCAGGAAGCCAGGCGGCCGACGATCACGAGGACCGCCGAGCCGGCGAACAGCGTGTAGGGAAGGAGTGCGGACCCGCGGTCGCCGTGAGTGACCTGCCGGTACAGGATCCAGCCGCACAGCGCCGCGAACCACACACCGGCCGCCACGGCGGCCTCCGGTTTCCAGAAGCCCACGACCACGCCGATCACACCGATCAGGTCGAGCAGACCGATCAGGGCGACGAGGCGCGGGGCCGGTGGGACATGCGCCACCTGGGAGAACCTTTCGACCGCGACCTGCAGGGCGGGTGTCCAGGTGAGAGCGGCCAGCCCGAACTCGAAGATGACCAGAGCGGATGCTGCCGCGGCGACGATACGCATGGCGATGTGGGGTCCTCACGGGAGGCGACGAGAAAGAAAGTAGGCGGACGGACGGGGGACACGCCCGAGTGGCGCGTGCCCCGTCGAGGTGATCGACAGGACAGGCGCCACACCGGACGTCAGTTGGTGGCGACGGACACCTTGCTCTCGCTCTTGCCCGCGGACGTGGTGTTCGACGCGACCGGTTCGGTCGCGGCCTGGCTCGGCTTCATGCCGCGGAATCCGAGGAAGCCGACCGCGAGGCTGATTCCCACCCAGACGAACAGGACGGCGAATCCGGTGTGCAGCGCCTTGTTGAGGGCGTGCACGGGGTCGGCACCCGCCGCGATGAAGTGGGCGGTCCGGGACTGCACCACGGTCGCCGCGACGGCCAGCCCGAACGCGCCGCCGATCTCGGTCGCCGAGTTGAGCAGCGCGGATGTCGTCCCCGCGTCCTCTTCGGTGGCCTGCGACGTACCCACCTGAGGCGTGGGGATCAGGCAGCAGAGCAGACCGACGCCGAGCAGCGCGGTGACGGGCATCATCAGGGCCCAGTAGCTCGTGTGGATCGGGCTGCCGAGCATGAGGACGATCATGACGGCGAGCAGCAGGGTGCCCGTGACGTAGAGGGCCAGCGGGCCCACCTTCGGGATGAGCTTGGAGATGATGGGCGCGAAGAAGATCATCGCGAGCGTGGTCGGGATGTACGCGAGACCTGTCTGCATGGGGGTGTAATCGAGCACGGACTGCATGTAGAGCGGCAGCATGAAGAAGCAGGGCAGCATGATGCCGGCCGTGATGAGCTGGCCCAGACCACCGGCCACCACGCCCCGCTGCCGGAACAGCCGCAGCGGTACCAGCGGCGCCGAGTTGCGGCTCTCGATGCGGACGAAGAGGGCGAGCAGGACGGCCGCTGCGGCGAAGGAGCCGAGGGTGATCGGATCGGCCCAGCCGCGGCTGCTCGTGCCGACCGTCCCGTAGACGAGCAGAAACAGGCCGAGCGTCGACGTCAGCGCACCGAGGAAGTCGGACTTGGGCCGCGGACCGGCCGGTGAACCGCCCGGGATCAGCGCGAGCGCGGCCAGGAGGAGCACCACGCCGATCGGGACGTTGATGTAGAACGCCCAGCGCCAGCCGATGTCGATGATCGCTCCACCGAGCAGCGTCCCGCAGGCGGCGCCGATGCCGATGATCGATCCCCAGATACCGAAGGCCTTCGTGCGTTCCTTGGAGTCGGGGAAGCTGGTGACGACGGTGGACAGTGCGGCGGGCGAGACACCCGCGGCGCCGATGCCCTGCAGAGCGCGCGCCCACAGCAGCTGGGTCTCGCCGTGGGCGATACCCGCCAGCAGCGAGCCCACGGTGAACAGGGCGATGCCGCCCAGCAGGATCCTGCGTCGGCCGAGGACGTCGGTGAGCCGGCCGCCCAGCAGCATGAGGCCGCCGAACAGGAGCACGTAGATGCTCATGACCCACTGCAGGTTCGCGGTCGACATGCCGAAGGCCGACTGGAGCGTCGGCGTCATGACGTTGACGACGGTTGCGTCGAGACCGACCATGAACTGAGCCAGCGAGACCACGATGAGTACCCACCACCGCCGACTGTCCGCGGGAGGGCTGCCCGACGAGCCTGACGCACCCTCTTCGGGCACGGCCTTGGTGTTAACACTCACGATTGCTCCTCGAAATTCTCGCGCAGAAGTGACGTACCGGCTGCCTGTCGCAGCCTGCCCAAAGCCCCTAGCGCTGTACTCAAGGCCCGCTCGAGCCGGACCGGGCCGCGACCGTTCCTGGCCGGTGCGACCGGTCCTTGAGCGCCATCCGAGTGCGGCGGCTTACTTTCCTCCGGTCGGACAAGACCGAGCATGGGGAGACCGCAGCATGACCATCCCGAACGAGACGGACGTCCTTGTCGTCGGCGGTGGGCCAGCCGGTGCTCTGCTTGGCTGTCTGCTGGCCCGTCGCGGTATCGACGTCGTCGTCGCCGAGAAGCAGTCACATCTCGACCGCGAGTTTCGCGGGGAGACGCTGGCGGCGCCCTCGGTCGTCACACTCCGCAGACTGGGCTTCGGCCCGGCGCTGGAACGGCACGGCTATCTGGAAACGACCGCCGTGACGATGCGCATGGAGGGCCGGCGGGTGTTCTCACTGGACTACGGGCGCTTCGGCATACCCACCAAACCGACCGACATCCCGCAGCCCGCACTGATCAAGATCTTCAACGATGCGGCGGCCGGACTGCCGAGCCACACCTACCTCTCGGGTGTCGGCTGCACCGAGCTGCTGCAGGAGAACGGTGCCGTCCGGGGTGCCGTGCTCAAGTCGAAGGACGGCGAGCGCGTCGAGGTCCGGGCCCGTCTCGTGGTCGGCGCCGACGGGCGGTTCTCCAAGGTGCGCAAGGAAGCCGGGATCACCGCCCGGATCCAGCCCGCGGGCCGCGACTTCCTGTCGTTCAAGCTGCCCCGCCCCGCCGACTGGGGCACCGAGGCGGAACTCATCGTGGAGCGCAACAAGCACCTAGTGGTGCTGCCGACGTTCCCCGACTTCCTGCGGGTCAGCAACAACCTCCCGAAGCGTGGGATGGGGGAGCTGCGCAAGGAGGGGTTCGCGTCCTTCCGCGCCGGCATCGCGGCCATCGACCCCCGTCTGAAGCCGCTGCTCGACGAGCATCTGACCTCGTGGAACGACACGAGCTTCCTGGAGATCTTCACCGCCGAGGTCGACGAATGGGCCCGTGACGGGCTGGTGCTGATCGGCGACGCCTCGCACACGTGCACCCCGATCCTGGGCCAGGGCGTGAACCTGGCCATCCAGGACACCGTCTGCATCACCCCCGTGATCGCCCGCTCGCTGGAGCGCGGGAAGCCGGGCTCGCAGGTGCCGGCCGCGGATCTGGCCGACTTCGTCGCCGTCCGCCGCAAGCACAAGAGCATGGTGACGGGGTTCCAGCGCCGGCAGGAGGCCGCTCTCGAGCAGCACACTCCGCTCGGCACGGCGCTGCGGCGGGCGCGGTTCCAGGTGCTCGACCGGCTGCCGATGAAGTACTCGCTGTTCGGCAACGTACTCGCCGCGCCGCACCCGATCGATCCGGTGGACCTCAGGACACCGCAGCCGCAGCCGGTCGGAGCATGACGGGCCGTGATTTCTTAAGGGGAGATACTCATGACCTACACCATCGCCCAGCCCTGTGTGGACGTGAAGGACAAGGCGTGCGTGGACGAGTGCCCCGTGGACTGCATCTACGAGGGTCCGAGGATGCTCTACATACACCCCGATGAATGTGTCGACTGCGGGGCCTGCGAGCCGGTCTGCCCCGTGGAGGCGATCTTCTTCGAGGACGACCTGCCGGAGAACTTGCAGCACTACAGCCGGACGACCCGGGACGTCTTCGCCGAACTCGGTTCGCCGGGCGGCGCTGCCGGTACGGGCATCCTGCCGGTGCCCGCGGACCACCCTTCGGTCGCGGCATAGCACGGCCGCGAGCACCGTGCTGTGCCGACGGCGGATGATCGTACGGGAGTGATCGACGTGATCCGAGAGCGGGCCCGCAGCGAGATCACCGCCGGCATCAAGGCGGCGGCGCGGCGGCAGCTCGTCATCACGGGGGCGCAGCAGCTGTCGCTCCGGGCCGTGGCGCGCGAGCTGGACATGGTCTCGTCCGCCGTCTACCGGTACTTCCCGAGCCGCGACGACCTGCTCACCGCCCTGACCGCCGATGCTCATGACGCGCTGGGGCACACCGCGGAACAGGCCCTGGAGGGCGCGTCGCAAGCCGGGCCGGTGGACCGGTGGACAGCGGTGTGCCTGGCGGCCCGTGCCTGGGCACGGGAGCACCCGCACGAGTACACGCTGATCTACGGCTCGCCGGTCCCGGGCCGCTCCGCTCCCCGGGACACGGTCGCCCCGGCCCTGCGGCTGGGGCGCACCCTGAGCCGTATCGCGGCGGACGCCCTGGCAGCGGGCCGGCTCACGGCACCGCCGACCGGGCCGCCGCCGGCCGCGGTCCTCGAGGATGCCGAACGGCTCGGTGCGGAACTCTTCTCCGGACTCCCCGCGCCCAACGCGGTATGCCTGGTCGCGGCCTGGGCGCAGCTGTTCGGCCTGATCGGATTCGAGGTCTTCGGGGCGTACGGCACACCGCTGCGGGCGCAGGAGGAATTCTTCGCGTACACCTGCGCGGGCCTCGCACGGCAAGTCGGCATCGGCGCATAGCGGTTGTCCGCGCCCGCGTGGACGTCACCCGTCTCAGGCGGTCTGCTCCGCGGCCTGTTTCAGCCTCGCCATCTGGTCCGACAGCGTTGAACGGAGCTTGCGTTCGCTGAAGATGAGGCGGAGCAGCGGAGAGGCCATCGACTCCTCGGTCCGGGCGAGCACGCGGCCGTCGGGCAGCTTCCGGAGAATGTTCCGGTGAATTCCCTTGATGCCCAGGCTGACTCCGGTCCAGGTGAGTTCACGGAGCGGCTCGACGACGGCGAATTTCGAGCGCATCCTGGCCCGTTGGCTCACCCAGGTGAACGTGGCGTCCACCGCTACGCCGGAATCGAGCTGGACCGAGGTGATGCCGGGGTTCCACAAGGGCCATCCTTCGACGTTGCTCAACAGCTCCCAGACCCTTGTCAAAGGGGCATCGATCTCCACTTCCACCGCGCCGCGAACCGGCGCATCCTTGTCGATGGTGTACTTCTTCGCGAATTCGTCGTGAAGTCGTCGGAGTGAAGGGCCGTTGTAGAAACGGTTTGTCATGTACTCAAATCCATGAAGTCAGAGCTGTTTTCCATCGCTCGAGGATGCGGCACCCTCGCACGTCCACGAGGGTGCCGCACTCAAGACCACGGGCGCAAGCGCGCAATCGAGACGGCAGAACAGACCGCTGTCTCGAAAAGAGCTCGTTCAACTGATGGATTCTTTCTCCAGGGCAAGGCCGCCTTTCAACCACTTGCTCGATTCCACGGCGGCGCAGAGCGCCCGCTCGCCGTCCTTCAGCAGCGGCAGCAGACGGCCGAGTTGGAGGAAGGGAAGGGCGTTTCCGTTGTTACCGGTGGTGTCGACACAGCTCACCTCCTGCGCCGGGACGCCGATGCGGTCGACGATCAGCCCGGTCATCCGGCCCGACAGCTGCGGCGGCAGCAAGTAGTCGATCTTGTCGAGATCCCAGCCGATGTCGTCGGCCAGTTCGCACAGGACCTCTTCCGCCAAACGGGGGACGTTGTCCTCGATGGCCTTGTAGTCCTCCTGCGCGGCGGGCCTGTCCCGGTCACGGTCCGCGAGCCCGAACCACTCGATGACCTGCCCGGGACTCTGCCCCAGGCCGACGAAGCGGTTGAGGACGCGGCGTATCGCCGTGCGGTGCCCGAGAGGTTCCCGCGACACCACGGCGGCGCCGGCCCCGTCACCGAACAGCATGTAGTTGACCAGCTCGCCCGGTTGGAGGCGGGTGAAGTCCCGGTCGAGAAGCAGGTGCTTGTTGCAGATGTCCGCGCCGATGACAAGGCCGGTGGTGCAGGAGCGGTCCGTCTCGGGATCGCGCAGGATGCGGCATGCCAGGTCCAGCGCCTGGACGGCGCCGACGCACCCCGACTGCAGCTGGTACGTCGGCACGTGGCCGATGCCCAGCAGGTCCGCCACCAGATTGACCGTCGCGGGCATCAGATGGTCGGGCGTCGCGGTGCCCAGCACGACGAAACCGATGTCGGCGGCGGTGAGCCCCGCGTCGGCGAGCGCCGCCTGAGCCGCCTCATGGCACAGCTGCGCCAGGGTGTGGGTCGCGGCACCGGTCGCCAGGTCGGACGCGAAGTGCCGGGTCTTCGTACCGGTGAAGTCGTCGATCCACGCCGCGCTGGCTTTGATGAGCCCGGCCAGCCGCTCGTTGCCGACCGGATCGCCGGGCAGGGCCGAGCCCGCACCGACCAGGTAGGGAACCGGTGCCACCGGGCCGGACGACATCACGAGGCCCTCTTGGCGCGCACCCAGTCGGCGCGGGCCTGCTGGGCGATCGGATCGCCGTTCGACCCCGAACGCAGGACGCGTCGGTCGTTCCTGTCGATGTCCGAGCCGGCCTTCCGGACCGTCCGCGCCGCCTTGTAGCGCACCAGCATCGGCAGGTAGAGCGCCGCCACCAGCTTGCCCGGGTACACCAGACGGCGCTTGCCCTTCTCGATGGCACGTACGGCGGCCACGGCGAGCGCGTCCGTCGTCCCGATGGGCAGGTTGCGCAGGATGTGTCCGGCGCCCGGCGCCTGTGCGGACTCGGAGAGGAACTGCGTGTCGACCGGGCCGGGCAGCAGTTCCATGACGTCGATGTCGCTGTTCTGCAGTTCCAGCCGCAGGGTCTCGGTGACGGCGGCCAGGGCCGACTTCGACGAGGCGTAGTACCCGAGGCCGGGCCAGGTGCGCAGCTGCATCAGCGAGGAGACGTTGATGACGAGTCCGGTGCCCCGTTCGCGCATGTGCGGCACGAGGGAGCGCACCAGGGCGAGCGGGCTCCAGAAGTTGGTCTCGTACACCTCGCGGGCCTCGTCGCCGTCGCCGACGTTCCACTGGAAGCCGAAGCAGCCCACGCCGGCGTTGTTGATGAGGACGTCCACGCGGCCCAGTTCGGTCAGGGCCCGCTGCGCGAGCTGTTCCGCGTTGCCGCGCAGGGACAGGTCGGTCACCAGGATCACGGGCCGGCGGCCGCCCGCACGGGTGATGTCGTCCGCGAGCTCGTGCAGCGCGGTCTCCGTGCGGGCGGCCACCGCGAGGTGCGCCCCCTTGAGGGCGAGAGCCTTGGCCAGTGCCCGTCCGATCCCGCTGGATGCACCCGTGATGAGGATGCGCTGCTCAGCAAGGTTCCGGTACATGATGCTGCCTCACAAAGGAGTGGAGTGACGGGGGATGGGGCTGTCGTGCCGTCGGCCGGCCGGCAGCGTGTAGTAGACGCGCCGCCAGACACGGCGCTTGAGCCAGTCGTTGGAGTCGATCAGGGTGTAGAGGCCCTGGCGTACGCGTACGGCCGGGGCGCTGGACACGGAGAAGGCGCGTTCCTGGGCCAGCTGCACCTTGCGGGCCTGTTCGACATGCGGGCTGCGCAGGTGCTGGAAACGCTGCGTGGCGGCGTCGAGCAGGCCGCTGCGGTCGGAGGAGCGCAGCGCCCGCGCCACGAGCGGAGCAAGGGTGACGGCGTCGATGACGGCGTGGTTGACCCCTTGCCCGAGCACCGGGGAGAGGGTGTGGGCGGCGTCGCCGATCAGGACGAGACCGGGGCGGGACCACTGCGGGACCGACGTCGTGAAGATGTCCAGAAGCATCATGCTGTTCCAGCCGGTGATGTGCTCCGCCGCGGCCGGCGCCAGCTCGGGAACGAGCGAGGACAGACGTGACCGCAGGGCGTTGATGCCGAGGCCGCGGAACTCCTTCAGCCCGCCCTTGGGGATGTTGAGGCCCACCCGGACCAGGCCGGGATGGGTCGGCAGGCACAGCGCGTGCTGGTCCCCGTCGATGCGCACCCGGACCGTGCTGCGGTCCCAGGTGTCGGGGAAGGGCAGGGTGCACCACAGCACATCGCGGTTGAGCGGCGTCTTCTTGTGGGCGAGACCGCTCTGGCGCAGCACCCGGCTGAACCGGCCGTCGGCGCCGACCGTGAGAGCGGCACGGATCTGTGTGCCGCCGTCCTGCCCGCCGCCGCAGCGCACACCGACCACCCGGCCGCCTTCCTCGACCAGTCCGGTGGCGCTGCTGCCGCGCAGCAGGGTGAAGCCGGGGTGACGGGCGGCCGCCTCGGCCAGTACGTCGAGGAGTATCTGCTGGGGAAGCTCGATCGGCAGGTATCCCGTGGGACTCAGGTCCCGGAAGTCGACCTCCAGTACCCGCCTGCCGCCGTCCGAGATCTCGAATCGCCGCGTCTCCTCGAAGTCCAGCCGTGCGCTGATCTCTTCGAGCAGGCCGCGCTGGTCGAGCAGGCGCACCGAGTCGGGCGAGACCGATTCGCCCCGGAAGTGCCGGGTGAACTTCGTGGACTGCTCGACGACGACCACGTCGCAGCCGCGCCGCGCCAGTTCGAGGCCGAGCATCAGTCCGCCGGGTCCGCCGCCGACGACGCAGACCTGGGTGTCGATGTGCGGTGTCATGCGTGTACCCCGCTGTTCTGCGTCGCCAACGGTCCGTCGAGGTGTTCGCCGACCCACGCGACGAGGTCGCGTACACGCAGCTCGGCGGCGGCCCGCCCGGTGGCCGGTTCGGCCCCGGCCAGCCGGGGGAAGCAGTCCTGGAGCTTGCGCCCCACCAGGAGCAGGGTGAGGGAGTCGTATCCGAGGTCGTAGAGCACCGTGTCCGGCAGGATCTCGGCGGGGGAGTAGCCGCCCACCTCCGCGACCACGGAGACGACCGTCCTGTGCACCAGGTCGTCGGGGAGCCCGGGAAGCCCTGGGAGCTCGGGGAGCTCGGTGTCCGGCGGCCCGGTCCCTGCCGACACCGCCGGGTCCGGGCCCGGAGCCGCCGGCCGCACGGGCACGACGGTGGTGTCGAAGCGCCGGGTCGGAGAGAAGACGTACGGCGCCAGCCGGTGCGGGGCTTCGGTCTGCGCGGTGTACGGGGCCTGCGGGGCGAGGTCGAGGCCCGCACGGTACAGGGCGGCCACCACCTCCAGCAGGTCCTCGGCCGTGGCGTTCTTGCCGGAGCAGGTGGAGAGCCGGCGCAGGCCGGGTGGCGGCTGCAGCGCGGAGACGAGCGACTTCAGCACCGGGCGCGGCCCGACCTCCACCAGGTGGGTCGGTTCCAGGGCGAGCGCCGCTCGGGCCGCGTCGGCGAAGAGAACGGGCGCGGTGATGTGCCGCGTCCAGTAGGCGGCGTCCAGCGGGGCGTCGTCCAGCGGGCCGCCCAGCACCGTCGACAGCAGGGGAGTGCCGGACGTCTGGGGGGACACCGACGCGGCCGCGGCCGCGAACTCCTCGACGACCGGCGCCATCAGCGGTGAGTGAAAGGCGTGCGAGACCTCCAGCCGGCGCGACCGCACACCGCGTGCCGCCAGGGCCTCGTTGACACGGGACAGCGCTTTTCCGTCCCCGGACACGACCACATTGCGCGGTCCGTTGATCGCGGCCACGCCCAGCAGGGGCTCGTCCGCCACCAGCCCGAGCACGTCGTCCAGGGGCGCGAGCACCGCGAGCATGCCGCCGCCGGCGGGCAGCCGCTGCATCAGGGCGCCGCGCAGGCACACCAGCCGTGCCGCGTCGGCCAGGGACAGCGCGCCGGTCAGACAGGCCGCCCCGAACTCGCCGATGCTGTGGCCCAGCACGAACGCGGGCTCGACACCGTACGACAGCAGGGTGCGGCCGAGCGCGTGCTCCACGGCGAAGAGCATCGGCTGGGCGTAGGCGGGCTCGCGCACGCGGGGATCCTCGTCGAGCAGCAGCCGCACGACGGAATCTCCGAGGTGGGGCCCCAGCGCCTCGTCGGTCTCCGTGAGGAACCGGCGGTAGACGGCGGACCGGCGGTAGACGTCCGCCGTCATCCCGGGGTACTGCGAGCCCTGCCCGGTGAAGAGCAGACCCACCTTGGGCACCGCCGCCCGGCCGGTGTGCCGGGCGAACACCGTGTCGTCCCGCGAGGCCAGCCCGAGCACCTCGGCCAGGGCGTCGCGGCTGGTGACCGTCACCGAGAAGCGGTGCTTGAGACCGGCCTTCACCCGACGGGAGGTGTGGCACATGGCCGGCAGGTCGAGCTCGCGCTGCCGCGTGACATGGACGGCCTGCCGGGCGAGATTGCGGCGCAGGGACTCCGGGTCGGGAGCGGACAACGTGAACAGCTGGGGTTCGCGCGCCGCGGCGTCCGATACGGCGCCCTTGGCCCCGTTGCCCCGTCGGGGGGCCGACGGGGCACCGGAGAGCAGCAGATGGGCGTTGGTGCCGCCGAGCCCGAAGCTGCTCACCGCGCCGAACATGTCTCCTGACGGCAGCCGGAGAGGCGCCTTGACCAGCCGCAGTCCTCGCTCGGCCAGCCGCAGAGCCGAGTTCTCGTGCCGACTGTGCAGGCTCGCCGGAAGGACGCCGTGGTGCAGCGCGAGCGCGGTCTTGATGAGAGCGGCTGTGCCGGCGGCCCCTTCCGTGTGCCCGAGGTTGCCCTTGACCGAGCCGACCGCGCAGGGCTGCTCGCGCGGCACGGCGTGCACATCACCCAGGGCGGCCGTCTCGATCATGTCGCCGAGGACGGTGCCGGTGCCGTGGGCCTCGACGAAGCGGACGTCGGCCGGCTCCACGCCCGCCTCGGCGTAGGCCGCGGTGATGACCTCCCGCTGGCTGATCCGGTTCGGGGCGGCGAAGCCGTTGCTGCGCCCTCCGTGGTTCACGGCGCCGCCGCGGATCACGGCGTACACCCGGTCGCCCGCGGCCAGGGCGTCGTCGAGCCGGCGCAGCACGACGACGGCCGCTCCCTCCCCCCGGCCGATGCCGTCGGCACGGGAGCTGAAGGGCTTGCACCGGCCGTCCGGTGCCGAGAGCCCGGCCTGGGTGTAGAAGATCCCGAGCGCCGGCGTGAGGATCACGTTCACCCCGCAGACGAGCGCGTGGTCGCACTCGCCGCGCGCCAGCGCCGTACGGGCCATGTCGACGGCGACGAGGGAGGACGAGCACGCCGTGTCGACGGAGACGCTCGGGCCACGCAGATCGAACTGGTACGAGATCCGGTTGGCCATCATCCCGTGCCCGGTGCCCGACCCCAGGTGCGGGGTGATGGCGTCGAAGCAGCCCATGCGCAGGGCCCATTCGTTGCCCATGGCGCCGACGAAGACTCCGGTCCTGCTGCCCCCCAGGGCACGCGGACCGGTGCCCGCGTCCTCCATGGCCCGCCATGCGCACTGCAGGAGCAGCCGTAGTTGCGGATCCATGGCGGCCGCCTCGCGGGGGGCGATACCGAACAAGTCGTTGTCGAAGAGGTCGATGTCGTCCAGATAGCCGCCGAGCCGCGTGTTCATGGTGCCGGGGAGGACGTCGGGCCCCGGTGCGACGACGTGCTCCGTGTCCCAGCGGGCGTCCGGGACACTGCGCATGGCGTCGCCGCCGCGCATCAGCAGATCCCACAGGGCGTCCTTGTCCTCGGCCCCGGGGAACACGCACTCGATGCCGGTGATCGCCACCGGGGAACGGGCGGCCCCGACGCGTTCCTCGCGGCTCATCGGAGGGCGAGTGCGTGGTGGAGGTACTCGGCTATCGCGTCGATCGTGGGGTGGTCCCAGGCGAGCGTGGGCTCCACCGGGATGCCGAGCGTTTCCTCGATGTCCGCGCACACGCTCACGGCGTAGACGGAGTCGAGCCCCGCCTCCGCGAGCGGCCGGTGCGGATCGAGGGACGTGGGGTCGGCGTCCACGTAGTCGGCGATCAGAGCGGTGAGCCAGAGCTTGAGTTCCGTCTTGGAACGGAGCGCGGCGGGGGGCGTGGTGGCCATGGGTTCTCCGTGTTCTCGTAGGGGCTCGCGCAGGGCCCTGCCGGTCGAGGGCTACGCGTAGGGGCGGTCGTCGAGGTCGAAGCTGGTGCTCGCCTCGTGACGTACGAGGAGCTCGGTGAAGACGAGGTCGTCCGTCTCCTGCGCCGGCGGCTGCGGCGTGTGCCCGAGCCGTACGGCGATCCGGTGCAGCGCCGCCGTCAGCCAGGCCGGATCGCGCAGGAAGGGAAGCGCGGTGTCGCGGCTGTGCCGCCAGACCTGGGTGCAGGAGGACGCGGCGAGCAACAGGGCGTAGCGTTCCGCCAGTTCGAAACTGCGGGGGCCCGAGACGACGGTGCGTTCCCGCGGGCGCAGGGCCGCGCAGCGCGTCGCCAGGTCGTGGAACTCCTCGCGCAGCACCCGGGCCAGGGCCGCGAGCGGGTCCCTGGGGCCCGTGAACTCCTTGAGCACCGCCTCGAAGGACGCGAGGACGCCGCCGCCCAGCACGTCCCGGCCGCCGGTGCCGATGGAGAGGCGGTCGTACCGCATGGCAGGCAGCGCCTCATCGGGCCGGAAGAGCGCGGGGGGCGCCTCCGCGCCGAGGAGCCAGGAGCGCCGGGCCAGTTGGTGGAGCTGGGGGACCAGCGTGGCCAGGCAGGTGGTGGACCCGGCGTGGCCCAGGCTGAGCACCGGCAGGTCCCGCAGATGTTTCTGGAAGATCGCGAACTCGCCCTCGCGAAGGTAGTGGCGTGCGCCGAGGACGACCGACAGATCGGCACAGGCCCCCAGCAGCAACTGCGGCACCAGGTACTTGGTCGCGGCGGCGACCGGACCGCACTGGTCCGGCAGCAGGTGCAGCGCCCGGGTGGCCGTCGTCGCCAGGCAGTCGGCGATCAGCAGATCGACGAAGGCGCCTGCCAGGAGCCCGCGAGCGTGCGGAAGTTCGGCCACCCTGGTGCCGTACAGCTTGCGGTGCAGGGCGAAACGCAGGGTGACGCGCAACTGCGTGTCCAGCGTTCCCAGCGCCATGCTCGGCAGCGCCGCCCGGGTCACCTGGAACGAGCGCAGCGCGGTCTCGAGGCCGGTACCGGCCTCACCGACCGTGCTGTCCGCGGGGGCGGGGCAGTCGGTGAACTCGAGCCCGCTCAGCCGGCAGCCGCGTACCCCGACGGTCGGGTAGCGCGGCAGCGAGCGGACCCGGGCACCGGGCAGCCGCGGCCGTTCGAGCAGGAGCAGCGAGTGGCTGCGGCTGCCGGGGCCCTGCCCGGTACGGGCGAACAGCACCAGGGCGTCGGCACGGTCCGCGTTGTTCACCACTTCCTTGCGGCCGTTCAGGAGGAAGCCGCCGGTCCCCGGATCGGCCCGGAACTCCTGGCGGGACAGGTCGTTTCCGTGAGCGAGCTCATGGAAACAGACGGCCGCCTTCCCGCCGTCGCCGAGGACCTCGGCGAGCCGGCGCCGCTGCTGCGGGCTGCCGGACGTCCACACGTTGACGGCCGCCATGAACGACGTCACGCCGTGCCCGAGCCCCAGCGCGCCGTCGCGGCGGAACACGGACCGCAGGGAACGCGCCAACTGCGAGATGTCGTGCAGCCGGCCGCCGAGTTCGGCCGGCACGAACTCCTTGCCCAGCCCGTAGCGGTCGAGGAGCCGCTCCCCGCCGCGCGGCAGCCGGCCGTCCTCGTCGGCGGCCACGATCGCCTCGAAACCCAGGGGGTTGTCGCCGTCCCAGGGGTCTCCCAGCAGCTCCTCCAGACCGGGGGCGGTACTCACAGTCCCTCCTCGTCGGGAACGCGGGCGGGGGCGGGCAGCAGCGAGAGCGGCGGGCCGACCGCGTCGGCCGCGCGATCCGTGGCCACGGTGACCAGCCGGTCGAACGCCTCGTCGGAGTCCGGGTTGCCACGGGCCGAACCCGGACGGATCCGGGCCAGGAGCCGGTGCAGACAGGCCTCGAGCCACAGTCCGTCGCGCCACAGTGCCGCGTCGTGCGGGGCCGCGCCGGCCGCGACCCATCGGTGGTTGTGCGACCACAGCCGCAGCGCGGCGGCAGCCGCGTAGCAGGCCGCGTAGCGTTCGGCGAGCGCGAAGGCCCGGGGCGGCACGGCGAGCGGGGTGGGCCGGTAGGAGGCGAGTTCGTCGTGCAGCTCGTGGGTCGCGGTCAGCACCTCGGCCGCCAGCGCGGCGGTGGCCGGCGGCAGCGCGCTGACCTTCAGCATCGACGTCAGACCCGTCACCAAGCCGGATCCCTTCGTGGGGGCCAGCGACAGCCGGCCGGGGTCGAAGGCGGGGAGCGGCTCGGTCAGGGTGGCCGCGACGGCCGAGCCGGCCTCGTCCGCCAGTCCGCGCCGGTAGCCGCGGGAGAGCAGGCCGAACTGATTCACCAGGGCGTGCAGATTCACCACGGTGCTCCCGTCGAAGAGACCGACGATGCGGTGATCGCGCTCCACCTTCTGGAACATCGCCTGCGCGTGCGTCCCCTTGAGGTAGGCCCTCGCGCCCAGGAGCCGGCCGATGCTCGTGATGCTCTCCCCGACGAGCGTGGGCACCAGGTACTTGGTGACGGCCGAGGACGTGGCCAGCTCGCCGGTGCACGTGTGGATCGCCCGGCTGGCCACGACACCGACGGCCTCGGCGGCCAGCAGACCGGCGATCGCCTCGCCCAAGGTCCGGCGGGCCTGCGGAAGCCGGGCCAGCGTGCGTCCGTAGAGGCTGCGCCGGTGCAGGAAGTCCAGACCGAGGCGCAGCGCGTGGTCACCGGCACCCAGCGACAGCGAGGCGCACAGGGTCCGGGTGAGCTGGAGACTCTTCAGCACGATCTCCAGGCCGCTGCCGAGGGGGCCGATCGCGGCGCTCGCCGGTACCTCGGCCTCGTCGAACGCGATGCCGCTGATGTCCGCGCCCCGGATCCCATGGGTGAGCACCTTGGGCAGGGTGCGGTACCCGCCGGCGCCGCGCCCGGTGCGGTGTTTGTCGACGAGGAGAAGGGTGAAGCCGCGCGGACCGCCGGCCGGGTCCGTGCGGGCAAGGGTGCAGACGCGGTCGGCCCGGGTCGCGTTGTTGATCAGCCACTTCTCTCCGCTGAGGACATAACCGGCCGCTGTGGGGCGGGCGGTGACCTCACCCGCGAGCAGATCACTGCCGTGGCCGCGTTCGGTGAGCCCCCAGGAGACGACACCGCCGCCCATGATCAGCCCGGCCAGCTCTGCCGCCTGGGCGGGGTCCGCGCCCACCCAGGCGCAGACCGCGCCGAGGTAGGTCTTGCCGTGGGCCACGGCGACCGTGAGGTCCCGCCGCGCCACGGTGCGCATGATCGCCAACGCCTCGTCGTAGCCGGCCAGCCCGCCCCCGTACCGGGTCGGCACGTAGGCCGTCGGCAGCCCCGCCGCGTCCAGCGCGGCGCACATGTCGGCGGGGAACTCCTCCCGTTCGTCGAGCTCGGCGCACCGCGCAGCGCAGAAGGCGTTCTCGGGGTCGTCCGGGTCGCCCAGCACCCGCTCCCACCGCTCGGCGAGCAGCCGGGCACGGAAACCCGCGGCATCACGTGTGGCGGTCATCGGGTCTCTCCTTCGTGGATACCCCGGCCTTG
>NZ_JAVACL010000043.1:0-59892 GCF_032658145.1 Streptomyces sp. MK7 | reverse complement strand
GCAGCCAGGCAGTCGTCACCTCTCGCCGCGTTTGGCGGTGCGTCCTCGGGCTGCCGTAAGATTCCCCGTTCGAAAGCGGGCGCGAGTCGGAGCGCCGCGCGAGCGATCAGGGAAACGGCAGCGCGATGACGGTGACAGACGACGGCTCCATGGCCATGGACGAGGTGGTGGTGTACGCGCCCGGCGACGAGACCGCGTACGGGCCCGGAATCGACCCCGAGCGCCTCGCCGTCTGCCTCGACGTGCTCAAGGAGCTGGACCGGCTCGAGGTCGACCACCCCGACGCCGTCACGGTGCGCCGGGCCACCTCGCACGTCTACCGCGTGGTCAAGCAGCGCCGCCGCCAGGAGCGCCGGGCCGCCAAGACCGCGCACGACCGCACCGTCACCGAGGCCACCGCCACCGGCTCCGCCGAGCGCATCGACGACGAGACCGAGGGCATTCTGCCGTCCTCCAAGGTCGAGGCGGGCAGGATCGCGGGCATACTCCAGCGCCCCCGCTCCTGCTACACCTGCAAGCAGCGCTACGTCGAGGTCGACTACTTCTACCACCAGCTCTGCCAGAAGTGCGCCGCCGAGAACCGCGCCAAGCGGGACGCCCGCACCGACCTCACCGGCAAGCGCGCCCTGCTCACCGGCGGCCGGGCCAAGATCGGCATGTACATCGCGCTGCGCCTGCTGCGCGACGGCGCGCACACCACCATCACCACACGGTTCCCCAAGGACGCCATCCGCCGGTTCAAGGCCATGGAGGACTCGGCGGACTGGCTGCACCGGCTGGAGGTCGTCGGGATCGACCTGCGCGACCCGGCGCAGGCCGTGGCCCTGGCCGAGCAGGTCACCGGCGCCGGCCCGCTCGACATCCTGATCAACAACGCGACGCAGACCGTGCGCCGCCTGCCCTCCGCCTACGCGGCGCTGGTCGAGGGTGAGAGCGCCCCGCTGCCCGCCGGCGAGCTCCCCGGCCACCATGTCATCGGCGCCTTCAACTCCGGCGCCGTCGACGGCATCGCCGCGCTGCCCCTCGGCACCAGCGGCCTGGACGCCCAGAAGGTCGCCGACCTGGCCCTGGTCGCCGGCAACGCCAGTGTCGCCCGGCACCTCGACGGCACCGCCATCGACGCCGGCGGCCTCGTCCCGGACGTCGTCGACACCAACACCTGGGTGCAGACCATCGACCAGATCTCGCCGGTCGAGCTGCTCGAGACCCAGCTGTGCAACTACACGTCGCCGTTCATCCTGATCAGCGCGCTGCGCCCGGCCATGGCCGACGCCGCGAAGAAGGCGGCGAGCGGACGCGCGTACGTCGTCAACGTCTCGGCCATGGAGGGCGTCTTCAGCCGCGGCTACAAGGGAGCCGGGCACCCGAACACCAACGCCGCCAAGGCGGCCATGAACATGGTCACACGGACCAGCGCGACGGAGATGTTCGAGACGGACGGCATCCTCATGACCTCCGTCGACACCGGCTGGATCACCGACGAGCGCCCGCACTACGACAAGCTGCGCCTCGCCGAGGCCGGCTTCCACGCCCCGCTCGACCTGGTCGACGGCGCCGCCCGCGTCTACGACCCGATCGTGCGCGGCGAGGCGGGCGAGGACCTGTACGGCGTATTCCTGAAGGACTACGCGCCCGGCAAGTGGTGAGCCGGACCCTACGTGCCCCGACCCTACGTGCCCTGACGAGACCCGACCTGACGAGATCTGACCTGCCGGACCTGGTCCGCCGGGCCCCGACGTGCCGGGACCCGGCCCGGCCCGGACGGTGCGGGACCGGTCCGGTCAGTCGATCGCGCCCAGGCGGGAGTTGCGGGCCGCGACCAGCTCCAGGAGGGTCCGCCAGTCCTCGAGGACCCCGGCGTCGGAGCCGTCGGCGCGCGCCTCCTCGCGCGCCTGGCGCAGGGCCAGGGCGTCCTCGTCGACCGGGTCGGCGCGGCGGCCCTCGCCGGCCACCGCCTGCCGCCGTACCAGACGGGCGACGCGCTCGCCCAGCAGGCCCCGCACCGCGTCGGCCGCACGGTCGGCGAGAGCCGCCACGTCCTCGGCCCCGCCTCCACCCGCGGCTCCGGTCGCGGACCCGGCCCCGGGGGCCGGATCCAGCAGCCGGCCGATGCCGTGGACCAGGCCCGCCACCTGGAGCTCCTTGTCGGCCGGACGGCGCCGGCGCAGCAGTGCGGCCGTCCGCAGCGCATGGTCGTGGAGGTCGGCACGGTGGCCGTCGCGGCCGAGGCGATCGGGTGCGGCGGCGCCCCGGCAGGCGTACAACAGATCCATCAGCTCCTCGACGCTGCGCAGCTCCATGCGTCAGTCCTCCCGCGAGACAGCCGTTGCGGTACGCCAGCAGACCATGGCCGGCTTGCGGCCGGGCCAACGGGATCTGAACTGAGCGACGCATACCGAACGGATGGGTCCTCCATGATGTGTGATGCGACAAATCGGTTCATAAACTATCCAATGAACACGCTTGACTCCAGATAGTTACCTGGACTTTGCAGCCCTATCGAGCGAGGGGCCGCTCATTTGGTTAATCTGGAGTAGGCGGACAGCACCAAGGGGTTCCAACCAGCACCCATGGTCCGTCCCGGGGCGAGCGGGTGCACAACGGCCTGCCCGAACCCCAGTTGCCGGCGCCACCGCGTCCGATCTGTCCTTGAGCCAGACCCGAGCGGACGTCGGGCGCCGGAGCGAAGACTGGCGTCAGACGCCCCGAGGGTGACCGACACATAAGGAGTGCGCGGTGACACCGGAAAAGACGAATCGCGAAGAAGGCCCCAAGGAACGCACGGAGCGCCGCTCCCGGCGCCCCGGAGATCTCGGCAGTCTCGACGTGTGGGCCCGGTCCGCCCCCATCCGTCTGGCCGGCTACGAGGACGACCTCGCCGAGCCGCACATCCTGCCCAGCGTGGACTGACTTCCTGGAGCCCGCCGACGCGATCGCCCACAGCATGGGCGTGTGAGACTCGCGCCCATGCTGATCAGGGAAGCCGTCGCCGAGGACTGGCCGCGCATCTGGCCGTTCTGGCACCGCGTCGTCGCCGCCGCCGAGACCTACGCCTGGGACCCGGACATGTCCGAGGAGGACGCCCGGGCCCTGTGGATGAGCCCCGCCAAGCGGGTGTTCGTCGCTGAGGACGACACCGGCACGGTCGTGGGCTCCGCCTATGTCACCCCGAACTACGGCGGCCCCGCCGCCCGTGTCGCGAACGCGGGCTTCATGGTCGACCCGGACCGGGCCGGCCAGGGCATCGGCCGCGCCCTCGCCGAGCACGTCCTGACGGCCGCCAGGGCCGACGGCTACCGCGGCATGGTGTTCAACGCCGTCGTCGAGACCAACCCGGCCGTGGCGCTGTGGACTTCCCTCGGCTTCACCGTGCTCGGCACGGTCCCGCGGGCGTACGAGCACCCGCGGCACGGCCTGGTCGGCCTGCACATCATGTACAGGTCCCTGTAGAGCCCCCGGAGGCCTCCAGGCCCGAGGCCTGGAGGCCCGAGGCCCGGAGCCCTGGATCTGAGGGCGTGGGGTGGCCCCCGCGGCTACCCGAGCTCCAGGCCGGCTGTCCTGCGCCAGGGGCGCGACCGCTCGATCTGCTCCGCCAGCTCCAGCAGGACGGCCTCCGAGCCCGGGCGGCCCACCAGTTGCACGGCGCAGGGCGCGCCGGAGGGCAGGGTGCCGAAGGGGACCGCCATCGCCGGCCAGCCCGTCAGGTTCCACGGCGGAGTCATCGGCGAGTAGGCGGTGTTGGCGAGCACATTGCGCAGCCAGCCCCGCTCGTGCCACGGCACGGCCCGCGGGGAGCGGCGGGCCAGCGCCGGGGTGAGCAGCACGTCGTGCTCGGCGAAGAACGGCTCCAGCCGCTCGCGCAGCCGCTCGCGCGCGGTGCCCGTGCGCACGCCGTCGACGAACCGCCGCCCGACGGCCGCGTGCACACGGGTGCGGCGGGCCAGCCGCCGCGGGTCCAGGCCCGTCGCGTCCACGGCCGTGCCGGCCGTCCAGTGCCGCACGGCCGTGACGCCGAGCGACATCGGGTACGGGGGGTCGGCACGCCGCACCCGGTGACCGGCTCCGGCCAGCAGCTGTGCGGCCTCCCGGACCGCGTTGCTGTACGGCCTGCTCACCGTGACCCCGGCCAGCGGGCTGCGCACGGACACGGCGATCGTGCGTGCCGCGTCCTGCGCCCCGGATGTCGCCTCGTCGTCCACCCCGCCGTCCGCCAGGACCGAGAGCGTCAGGCGGGCGTCCTGGACCGTCGTCGCGAGCGGCCCGTTCTCCGACATGCCGAACCAGTCGCCGTTGCCGATGCCCGCCGGCACCACGCCATGCCCCGGCTTGATGGTGACGAGGCCGCAGTTGGCGGCCGGGATGCGCAGGGACCCCATGCCGTCGTTGCCGAGGGCGATCGGCACCATCCCGGCGGCGACCGCCGCCGCGCTGCCGCCCGACGAACCGCCCGCCGTGCGCGAGGTGTCCCACGGGTTGCGGGCGGTGCCGTGCACGCCCTCCGTGGTGCCGAAGACGCACAGCTCGGGCACATTGGTCAGGCCCACCACCACCGCGCCCGCCGCCCGCAGCCGGGCCACGGTGACATGGTCGTCGCCGGCGGGCGCCTCCGGTGTCGCGGCCGAGCCGAGGCGCGTGGACTCGCCGCGCACCGCGAGATTGTCCTTCACGGCCACCGGCACGCCCGCCAGGGGCAGTCCGTCCAGGTCGGACCGGGCCGCGACCTCGTCGGCCTCGGCCAGTGCCGCCTCGGCACGGACGGTACGGAAGGCGCCGATCCGGCCGTCCAGGCGCTCGATCCGGGCGAGGTGCTCGGCCACCACCTCGCGGGGCATGGCCTGCTTCTCTCGTACGGCGACGGCGATCTCGGCGGCAGTCAGGCCGACCCAGCTGGTCACGGGCGCTCCTCGGGAGGGGGCGGACATGGTCGTACTCACGAGTACGTTGTGGGGAACTGTGCCCGCAGGCAGCCCCTCCCGTCGAGAGGTCGGGGCACGTTGTCCGGTCAATGACCCGACTTCGCCGGCTCAGGGCAGGACGACGAGGCGGACCTGCGGACCGGACCGCATCCGGCCGGCGGAGGACGTCCGGCACGGCCGGCGGGTGGAGAGCTTCTCGCGTGTATGCGGCACGCATACGGTGCGCACGGCACCGCGCCGGTCGCTCCCGGTCGGGCCCGCCGCGGCGTATGCGGCTCGCCCCGGTGGGGCTATGGTCGGAAGGACAGGACGAGTACGAGGGGAAGTAGTCGGCGATGGCGCAGGACGAGGCCGTGATCGGCTGCACGGGGGAGCTTCTCATCGGTACGCGTGGATCCGCCGGTCCCGGCGAGATCCTGGTGCGGGTCAGAGGCGGTTCCGAGACCTTCCTCGCCTGGTCGCAGGAACCGCTGCCGATCGGTGCGACCGTACTCGTGGTCGAATCCCGTGGATGCCGTGAGGTCGACGTCATCGAGTGGTCCGACCCGTTGGACAGGTTGCGCGACGATTCGGCCGACGCAGGCTAAGGAGAACAAGCCCATGTTCGGTTACCGCGTTCCCGCCCCCGACGAGGCGATGCTGATCTCCGGAGGCAGGCGGGGACTGGGGGGCGCGCCGTTCCGGGTGGTGACGGGGCACGGCAAGTTCGTGCTGCCCGTCTTCCGCAAGGTCCGCTTCCTCACCCTGTCCATGTGCGAGTCCGAGGTCGTCGAGACCTGCGTCACCAAGCAGGGAATCGCGCTGCACGTCCGCGCCGTCATCGCGTTCAAGGTCGGCAACGACAACGAGAGCATCATCAACGCCGGGCAGCGGTTCCTCTCCGACCAGGACCAGATGTCGGTCCTGACCGGCCGGATCTTCGCCGGTCACCTGCGCGCCATCATCGGCTCGATGACCGTGGAGGAGATCGTCACCGAACGCCAGAAGCTCGCCGCCGAGGTGCTGGACACCTCCAAGACGGAGATGGCGAAGATCGGCTTGATCGTGGACTCGCTGCAGATCCAGTCGATCGACGACGGCGACACCGGCTACATCGACGCGATGTCCGCCCCGCACAAGGCGGCCATCCAGCGGCAGGCCCAGATCGCCCAGGCCCAGGCCAACCAGGCCGCCGCCGAGGCGGAGCAGGAAGCCGCGCGCAGGCAGGCCGAGTACGCCCGTCAGACGGCCGTGGTGAAGGCGGAGTACTCGGCGGAGGTGGACCGGGCCCAGGCGCACGCGGCCCAGGCCGGCCCGCTGGCGCGGGCGCACGCTCAGCAGGAGGTGCTCGCCGCCCAGACGGAACTGGCGCAGCGGCAGGCCAAGCTCCGCCAGCAGGAGTTGGTGGCCGAGATCGTGAAGCCCGCGGAGGCCGAGGCCGAGCGGGTCAGGATCCTCGCCGCCGCGGAGGCGCAGCGGATGAAGGTCCAGGCCGAGGCAGCGGCGTCGTACGACCGGGTCGCGCTCGACCGGATGCTGATCGACCAGCTCCCGCTGATCGTCAAGGAGGCCGCGGGCGGCCTCTCCGGAGCCAATGTCAATGTCCTCAACGGCGCGGACGGGCTCGGCGAGATCGCGGCCGGTCTGGTCGCCCAGGGCCTGACGATCCTGGACTCGGTCCGGCAGAACCTGAACGGCCACGGCGGCCAGAACTCCGGCGGACGCCCCGAGGAGGGCAACGGCCGGCTCGAGCTGCGGGGCCCGGACGGGGCGAAGCCGGAGACCGACGAGAAGCAGCCGGGCGACGACTCGGCCGCCGGGGACCGGCCGCGGCCCCGGACGCCGTGAGATTCCGGACCGGGCGCGGACCGGGGCTCTTCGTGCGGCGCGCGCGCAGTGGCGCACGAGGTGTTCGGCATGAGGCAGACGCCTTGCGTCGGCGGTGCCGCGTGGGGTGTCCGCGCGGCGCGAGCACCCGGCACGTAGCTGTGTCGGACACGGTGGCGGTGCCCGTCGCACGGTGGGCACCCCGCGCCGGGGCGCGCGGCCCCGTGAGTTTCACGCGTCCCGCGCCGCCCCCGTGCTCTCCCGTTCGATCAGGCGGGGCACCGGCACCCGGACCGTGCGGGCCGGGCCGCCGTCCAGCAGGGCGGTGAGCTCACGGGCCGCCGTGCGGCCGAACTCCATGCTGTCCCGGGACAGGGCCGACAGCCACGGCCTGACCATGCGGCACAGGGCGGAGTCCTCCCAGGACACCACCGACACGTCCGCCGGGACCGAGAAGCCGAGTTCGGCCGCGACGGCGACACCGGCCAGGGCCATCACGTCGTTGTCGTAGATCAGGGCCGTCGGGGGAGCGGCCGAGCGCAGGACCTCGCGGGTGACGGCGGCGCCCTCGGCGTCCGAGTAGTCGGTGGTCACCGACTCCACCCCGGTCAGTCCACGGCGCTCGGCCTCGGCGCGCAGCGTGCGGATGCGGCGCTCGGTGTGGGCGAGGCCCGCCAGCCCGGCGATGTGCACGATCCGCCGGTGGCCGAGCCCGTACAGCCCGTCCACCACCGACGCCATCGCGCCCGCGTCGTCCGCCCACACCGTGGACAGCCCGGGGTGCCGCTCGTCCGGGGCGCCGCCGATCACCACGGCGGGCAGGCCCAGTTCGTCGAGCAGGCCCGGACGCGGATCGTCGGTGCGCGGGTCCACCACCAGCACGCCGTCGACCCGGTGCTCGGCCCACCATCTGCGGTACACCGCACACTCGTCGGCGACGTCCTCCACCACCTGGAACAACAGGCCCAGATGGCGCTCCGCGAGCACCTCCTGAATGCCCGAGACCAGTTGCAGGAAGAAGGAGTCCACGCCGAGCGTGTCCGCGGGGCGGGCCAGTACGAAGCCGACCGTGGCCGCGCCCTCCCCGGACAGCGCGCGGGCCGCCGTACTGGGCCGCCAGCCCAGCTGTTCGGCGACCCGGCGCACCCGGGCGCGGGTCGCCTCCGACACCCCGGGCCGGTCGTTGAGCGCGAAGGAGACGGCGCTCTCCGAGACACCGGCGCGGCGCGCGATGTCCTTCATGGTCGGCCGGCGTGCCGGGGACCGCTTGGCCGGCATGTTCCCCCTCATTTCTCAGCGGTGATGCGGTGGAGCGGTGATCGCTAAAGCGCTTGAGTGCCAGCACCCTAAAGCGCATTAGTCGCGGCTGGCAAGCCCTATCCGTGGCGTCAGTGACCTGCACTAATGTTCTTCCGATCACTTTAGCGGCGCCGAATCCATTGACTTTCCGTTAACCCGGCATGCATGGTCACTGCCGACACCCGTCACCGACGCCGCAAGGGAGCCGTGTCACCGTGCCCATATCCCGCAGAGCACTCGCCGCCGCCGCTTTCACCGCCCTCGTCCTGCCGCTGAGCGCCTGCGGCTCGGGCGGCGACGGCGGCGGCTCGACGGACGCCTCCGGCAAGGTCGAGGGCGACATCACCTTCCAGACCTGGAACCTGCGTGCCAACTTCAAGGACTACTTCGAGGGCCTGGTCGCCGACTTCGAGAAGAAGTACCCCGGCACCCATGTGAAGTGGGTGGACCAGCCCGCCGAGGGCTACGCCGACAAGATCAGTGCGGACGCGGCCGGCGGCACCCTGCCCGACGTCGTCAACGTCTCCCCGGACCTGGTCGCCCCGCTCGCCAAGGCGGGCCTCGCGATGGACCTGGACAAGGCCGCCGCCCAGTACAAGGCGGAGTACCTGCCCGGCGCCTGGGCCGGCCACCGGATCCCCGGCATGACCGGCACGTACGCCTTCCCCTGGTACCTCAACACCGGCCCGCTGTTCTACAACAAGACCCTGTTCGAGAAGGCCGGGCTCGACCCGAACAAGCCGCCGAAGACCTACGACGAGCTCTTCACCGACGCCCTGCGGATGGCGGACAAGTCCGGCGGCAAGGTCGCCACCCTCGCCAACATCCCCACCATCGAGGACTTCGGCCGCTACGGCGTCCCCCTGATGAACAAGGAAGGCACCGCCTTCACCTTCAACGACCCCAAGGGCGTCGAACTCCTCACCAAGTACAAGCAGTTGTACGACGCCAAGGCCCTCGACCCGCAGGCGCTGACCGCCACCCCCGAGTCGTCCGGGAAGAAGTTCCTCACCGGCGCCGTCGCCATGAACCCCGGCAGCGCCCTGGACCTGGACAACTTCAAGAAGCAGGCGCCGAACCTGTACAAGAACATCGGCATCACCGACCAGATCACCAGCACCGGCCACGTCAACATGTACGTGATGGGCCTGATGGTGAACGCGAGGACCAAGCACACGCCCGCCGCGGTCGCCTTCGCGCACTACGTCACCGACGCCGAGCACCAGATGTCGTTCGCCAAGAAGGTCGCCATCTTCCCGAGCACCGCCGGCTCCCTCGACGACCCGTACTTCACCAAGGAGGACGGCACCGACGAGACCCGGGTGCGCATCGCCGCCGCCAAGTCGCTGAAGAACGCGGTCAACTACACGCCCGTCCTGTTCAGCGACCAGATGAAGACCGCGCTGCGCAACGAGGTCGCCAAGGCGCTCCAGGGCAAGCAGAGCCCCAAGGCAGCTCTTGACAACGCTGTCAAAGCCTGTGACCAGCTTCTGAAGCAGCAGGGGTAACGCACCATGGCCACCTCGACCGTCTCCCGGACGCGCCCGTCGCGTCCGGCCCGGCATCCCGGGCGCCCGGCGAACCGGGTGCGGCGTCAGCTTCCCACCAGCCCCTGGCTGTTCGCCGCCCCCGGACTGCTGGTCACCGGCGCCTTCATCCTCTACCCGTTCGCCTCCACGGTGATCAGCGCCTTCACCGACCGCCGCACCCTCATCCCGGGCCGGTTCGTCGGGCTCGCCAACTTCCGTGAGCTGCTGCACGACGACATGTTCTGGACCGGGCTGCGCAACAGCGCGCTGTACGTCCTCGGCGTCGTCCCGGCGCTGGTGATCCTGCCGCTGCTGCTCGCCCTGCTGGTGCAGAAGAACGTCCCCGGCATCACCTTCTTCCGGTCCGCCTTCTACACCCCGGTCGTCGCCTCGATCGTCGTGGTCGGCCTGATCTGGGTGTGGCTGCTGGACGAGCGCGGCCTGGTGAACTCGCTGCTGGAGACGGTCGGGGTGGGCAAGGTCGGCTTCCTCAGCGACCAGTGGCTGCTCCTGCTGAGCGCCATGGCCGTCACGGTCTGGAGGGGTCTCGGCTACTACATGATCATCTACCTGGCGGCGCTCGCCAACGTGCCCCGCGAGCTGCACGAGGCCGCCGCCGTGGACGGAGCGGGCGCGGTGCGCCGCTTCCTCACCGTCACCGTCCCGGCCGTCCGCTCCACCATGGTCCTGGTCGCCGCCCTCGCCTCGGTCTCCGCCTTCAAGGTGTTCTCCGAGGTGTACCTGATGGCCGGCCCGAGCGGAGGCCCGGCCGGTGAGGACACCACCCTGGTGATGCTCGTGCAGCGCACCGGCACCGGCCTGACCGGCCGGGTCGGCTACGCCTCCGCCATCTCGCTGGTCGTCTTCGTCGTCACCGTCGTGCTGATGCTGCTCGTCCTGCGCGCCGACCGCAGGGAGGACTCGTGAGCCTCGTCCAGAAGACCCCGGCCACCAGGACCCCGGCCCCTGCCCGGCGGCCCCGCTTCACCGGCGACAACGGCCGCCGCATCCGGGCGTGGGAACTGACCCTGCGCTACGTGCTGCTGCTCGCCGTCCTCGCCCTGACCGTCGGGCCGTTCCTGTGGCAGCTGTCCACCTCGCTCAAGGGGCCGACCGAGGACATCTTCAGCTCCCCGCCGAAGTTCCTGCCCAGCCACCCCACCCTGCACAACTACGAGCGGGTGTCCCAGACCATCCCGGTCTGGGACTACGCCCTGAACTCGCTGAAGGTCGCCACGGCCAACGTGGTCACCAACTGCGTCGGCTCCGCCCTCGCCGGCTACGCCCTGGCCCGGCTGCGCTACCGGGGCCGCCGCGCGACCACCGTCGTCTTCGTCCTCGCCATGCTCGTGCCCGCGGAGAGCATCGTCATCGCCCAGTTCACCACTATGCGCGACCTCGGCCTGAACAACACGCTCCTCGGCGTGGTCCTGCCCGGCGCCGTCGCCGCCATGAACGTCCTGCTGATGCGCAACGCCTTCCTCAACCTGCCCTACGAGATCGAGGAGGCCGCCTACGTCGACGGCGCCGATGTCTGGCAGCGGTTCCTGCGCATCGCCCTGCCGTCGGTCAAGGGCACCCTCGCCGTCGTGGCGATCTTCGCCTTCATGGGCGCCTGGGACGACTTCCTGTGGCCGCTGATCGTGCTCAGCGACCCCTCCAAGTTCACCCTGACCATCGGCCTCAACTACCTCCACGGCACCTTCGCCAACGACGAACGCCTCGTCGCCGCCGGCACGATCATCGCCGTGGCCCCGCTGATCGCGCTCTTCGCCTGCCTCCAGCGCTACTTCTTCCGCGGTGTCGGCGAGGGCGCGGTCAAGGGCTGACCACCGAGAACCGCCCGGCCGTCAGCAGGGCCGGTCCCCGTACTCCCACCCGCAAGGACCCCGCATGCCTTCTGCCGTGCGCTTCGGCGTCAACTACACCCCGAGCCAGGGGTGGTTCCACCACTGGCTCGACTTCGACCTCGACGCCGTCCGCGCCGACCTGGACTCCATCGCCGAACTCGGCCTGGACCACATCCGGGTCTTCCCCCTGTGGCCCTACTTCCAGCCCGACCGCGCCCTGATCCGCCCCCGCGCCGTGGAACAGCTCGTCCAGCTCGTCGACGCCGCCGCCGAACGCGGACTCGACGTCAACGTGGACGGTCTGCAAGGACACCTGTCCAGCTTCGACTTCCTGCCGGCCTGGACCCGCACCTGGCACCGGCGCAACCTGTTCACCGACCCCGAGGTGCTCGACGGCCAGGCCGCCTACCTGCACGCCCTGGCCGCCGCCCTCGCCGACCGCCCCAACTTCCTCGGCATGACGCTCGGCAACGAGGTCAACCAGTTCTCCGCCGGCCCCCACCCCGACCCCGACCGGGCCACCGCCGACCAGATCGACGCCTGGCTGGAGCGCATGCTCGCCGCCTGCGAGAAGGGCGCCCCCGGCAAGCTGCACCTGCACGCCGAGTACGACGCCACCTGGTACCAGGACGACATGCCCTTCACCCCGGCCCAGGCCGCCCGGCACGGCGCCCTCACGGCCGTCCACTCCTGGGTGTTCAACGGCACCGCCCAGCGCCACGGCCGCAGCTCCGTCCCCACCGAGCACCACGCCGCGTATCTGATCGAGCTGAGCAAGGCCTGGGCCGGCGACCCGCACCGTCCGGTCTGGCTCCAGGAGGTCGGCGCCCCCGCACCCCTCGTCCCCGCCGAGCACGCCGCCGCGTTCACCGAGGCCACCGTCGCGGGAGCCCTGGACTGCCCCGACCTGTGGGGCATCACCTGGTGGTGCTCGCACGACGTCTCCCGCGAGCTGGCCGACTTCCCCGAACTCGAGTACACACTCGGCCTGCTCACCAACGACCGCGAACCCAAGGACATCGCCCGTACCCTGGCCCGCGCGGCCCGCGGCCACAGCTACGCCCCGGCCCCGCGCACCACCGCCCTCGCCGTCCCCGCCGACCCGGCCGCCCGCTCCCGCTGCGCGCCCGGCGGCGACGTCTTCGAGGCCTTCTTCCGGCTGACCGCGGACGGCGCCCGTCCCACCACCGTCCTCGACACCCGGGCATCCGACCGGGACCACCTCGCCGCCCGCGGTATCACCGAAGTCGTCACGTCCGACCAGGTACTCCCCACTTCGCAAGGAGGCACCCGCACGTGAACCCGAAGCCCACCAGACGCACCGTCCTGATCGCCGGCGCCGCGGCCGCGTTCCTGCCCGCGCTGCCCGCGCCGCCCGCCCGGGCCGCCGAGAGCGCCCCGAAGACGACGGCCGCGCTCCAGCCGTACGCCTCCTATTGGTACCCGGACTCCCTGCCCGCCGGCAGCCCGGGTCCCGGCATCACCTGGCGCAGCCTGAAGACGTGGCGCGCCGCCACCGACCCCGACCTCGCCTTCAACGCCTCCTCCGTCCCGCTCGCCCGCCGCTTCACTCCGGCCCCCGCCAACACCACCGCCCGCACCGGACAGGCCCGGATCCAGTCCCTGGTCTCCTTCGGACCCACCTCCTCCAACCCCTCCCAGGGCTCGGCCACCGCCGACACCTACGCCCTCACGCACTGGGCGTACATCGACGAGCTGGTGTTCTGGGGCGGCTCGGCCGGGGAGGGCCTGATCCTGGCCCCGAACGCCCCCGTCGTGGACGCGGCCCACCGGCACGGCGTCCCCGTCCTCGGCAACGTCTTCCTGCCGCCCGCCGCCTACGGCGGACAGCTGCGGTGGACCCGTGACCTGGTGCAGAAGGACCCCTCCGGCCACCACCTGCTCGCGGCGCAACTGGTCGCGGTCGCGGCGGCGTACGGCTTCGACGGCTGGTTCGTCAACGCCGAGACCGGCGGCGGCGACAGCACGCTCGGCGCGGACATGCTGGGCTTCGTACGCGAGCTCGAGCAGCTGTCCGCGGCCAAGGGGCAGCGGGTGACCTGGTACGACGCGATGACCGTGGACGGCTCGGTGAGCTGGCAGGGCGCGCTGGACAGCCGTAACCAGGAATTCTTCCAGGCCGCCGACGACATGTTCGTCGACTTCCGCTGGAGCCGGGAATCGCTCGCCTCCTCGGCGGACAGGGCCGCACAACTGGGACGCGACCCCTACGAGTTGTGGGCCGGGGTGGACGTGGAGTCGAACGGGTCGAACACATCCGTGGACTGGGACGCGATCGTGCCCACCGACCGGCAGCACGTCACCTCGGTCGGCTTCTACCGCCCCGAGTGGACCCGAAACCACCTGCCCGCCGGGCACACCCCGGAGGACTTCCACGCCGCCGACGACCGGTTCTGGACCGGCCGCTCCCTCGATCCGTCCCGGCCCGACCCGGCCGACGGCTGGCGGGCGCCCGCCGTGTCCGTCGCGGACCGGTCGACGGTCGCCTCGCTGCCGTTCGCGAGCACGTTCAACACCGGGCACGGGCTGCGCTGGTACGAGGACGGCGAGGTCACCTCCGGCGCCCCGTGGAACCATCTCGGCCTCCAGGACCGGCTGCCGTCCCGGCGCTGGGTGGTGCGCACGGACGGGCAGCGGCCCGCCGTCCGCTTCGACTTCGCCGACGCCTGGCGCGGCGGCGGCAGCGTGCTGGTGGACGGCGCGCTCGACCGGCCCGCCGTGCTCGACCTGTACGCGACCCGGCTGCCGATCGGCCCGGACACGGTCGTCGAGCTGACCCACCGCGCGGAGGCGGGCGCCGCCCGGGCCGAGCTGGCCGCGGCGACCGCCGAGCCGGACGAGGCCGGGGCGGCACCGCCGTACACGTACATCCCCCTGCCGGCCGGCACCGGCGATGCCTGGCGGACCTCGACGGTCCGGCTCACCGGCCTGTCCGGGACCGTGCACGCGATCGGCGTCCGGCTGACCGCGACCGGTGACGGCGGGCCGGTGCGCTGGCGGCTCGGCCGCCTCGCCGTCCACGACCGCACCGGCACCGGCGCCCCGGCCACCCCCTCCGGGCCGCGGATCACCGCGGCCTCCGGGGGGCGACCTGCGCCTGGCCTGGAACCATCCGGCGCCCGGCACGGTACGCCACTACACCGTGCACCGCGTGCTGCCCGACGGCACCCGCCGCTTCCTCGGCGGCACCTGCCAGCGGGCGTACTTCGCCGGCGGCCTGACACCCGCCGCGGGCGAGCGGGCCGTACGGTTCGAAGTGCGCGCGGTGGGGGAGCTGTACACCGCGTCGGCCCCCGCGACCGTCACCCACCCCTGGTAGCCCTCCGCCGCCCCACCCACTGATCCACCCACTGACGTACGACCCACGGAGCACCCCTCATGCATGACGACCGCAGCCTGGTCGAAGCCCGCCTAAAGCGCGTACTCGACGAGCGCATCCGCCCCGCCGTGTACCCCGAGTCCGTCCCCCTCCGGGTCGCGGTGTGGCACGCGCCCGGCGAGCCCGTGCCGGTGGCCGAGGGACTGGCCGCCGAGCCGGAGCCGATCGAGGTGGGCGCCAGCTGGGGTGCTCCATGGGGCACCAGCTGGTTCCGGGTGACCGGGACCGTGCCGCAGGAGTGGGCCGGGCGGACCGTCGAGGCCCTCCTCGACCTCGGTTTCGACGAGAACATGCCCGGCTTTCAGTGCGAGGGCCTGGTCCACCGGCCCGACGGCACCCCCGTGAAGGGCCTCAACCCGCGCAACCAGTGGGTCCGGATCGGCGGGCCCGTCGCGGGCGGCGAGGAGGTGCGGCTGCACATCGAGGCCGCGTCCAACCCGGTCATCCTCGACTACCACCCCTTCCTGCCCACGCGGCTCGGCGACAAGGAGACCGCGGGCAGCGAGCCCCAGTACACGCTGACCCGCATGGACCTCGCGGTCTTCGACGAGACCGTGTGGCAGCTGGTCATCGACCTGGAGGTGCTGGGTGAGCTGATGGCCGAGCTGCCGGTGGACTCCCAGCGCCGGTACGAGATCCTGCGCGCGGTGGACCGGGCGCTCGACGCCGTCGACCTCCAGGACGTGAACGGCACCGCCGAACAGGCCCGCGCACGGCTCACCGGCGTGCTCGCCGCGCCCGCCGTGCCCTCCGCGCACCGCATCAGCGCGGTCGGGCACGCGCACATCGACTCGGCGTGGCTGTGGCCGTTGCGCGAGACCGTGCGCAAGGTCGCCCGTACGACGTCCAACATGACCGCCCTGCTGGAGGACGAGCCGGACTTCGTCTTCGCCATGTCGCAGGCGCAGCAGTGGGCGTGGATCAAGGAGCACCGGCCCGAGGTGTGGGCGCGGGTGAAGAAGGCGGTCGCGGACGGGCGGTTCGTGCCGGCCGGCGGGATGTGGGTGGAGTCCGACACCAACATGCCCGGCTCGGAGGCGATGGCCCGGCAGTTCGTGCACGGCAAGCGGTTCTTCCTGGACGAGTTCGGCATCGAGAACGACGAGGCCTGGCTGCCCGACACCTTCGGCTTCGCCGCCGGGCTGCCGCAGATCATCAGGGCGGCCGGCTCCACCCGGCTGCTGACGCAGAAGATCTCCTGGTCGCAGACGAACAAGTTCCCGCACCACACCTTCCAGTGGGAAGGCATCGACGGCACCCGGATCTTCACGCACTTCCCGCCGGTCGACACCTACAACTGCTCCATGAAGGGCAGCGAGATCGCCCACGCGGCCCGCAACTTCAAGGACAAGGGCGTCGCGCGGCACTCGCTCGCACCCACCGGCTGGGGCGACGGAGGCGGCGGCACCACCCGTGAGATGGTCGCCAAGGCGGCCAGGCTGCGCGACCTGGAAGGGTCCGCGCAGGTGGTGTGGGAGACCCCGCGGGCCTTCTTCGACAAGGCCGAGGCCGAGTACCCCGAACCGCCCGTGTGGGTCGGCGAGCTGTACCTGGAGCTGCACCGCGCCACCCTGACCAGCCAGGCCAGGACCAAGCAGGGCAACCGGCGCAGCGAGCACCTGCTCCGGGAGGCGGAGCTGTGGGCGGCGACGGCGGCCGTACGGACCGGATTCCCCTACCCGTACGAGGAGCTGGACCGGATCTGGAAGACGGTGCTGCTGCACCAGTTCCACGACATCCTGCCCGGCTCGTCCATCGCCTGGGTGCACCGCGAGGCCCGGGCGACGTACGAGCGGATCGCCGCGGAGCTGACCGCGATCATCGAGACGGCCCAGCGCGCGCTGGCGGGCGAGGGCGCCACACCGCTCGTCTTCAACGCGGCCCCGCACGCCCGCGCGGGCGTCCCGGCCGGCGGCGCCGCCGCGCCGGCCGCCGGGGGCCGGACGCGCCTGACGCCCCGCGAGGGCGGCGGACACGTCCTGGACAACGGCCTGCTGCGGATCGGGATCGACGCCCGCGGCCTGGTCGTCTCGGCGTACGACGTGGAGGCCGACCGGGAGACGATCGCCCCGGGCCGGGCCGCGAACCTCCTCCAGCTGCACCCGGACTTCCCGAACATGTGGGACGCCTGGGACGTGGACGAGTTCTACCGCAACACCGTCACCGATCTGACGGACACGGACTCGGTGACGGCCGGCGAGGACGGCGCCTCGGTGCGGATCGTACGGTCCTTCGGGGCCTCCCGGGTCACCCAGGTGCTGTCGCTGGCCGCGGGGGAGCGGCGGCTGGTGGTGGACACGGAGGTGGACTGGCACGAGACGGAGAAGTTCCTCAAGCTCGCCTTCCCGCTGGACGTGCACGCCGAACGGTACGCGTCGGAGACCCAGTTCGGGCACTTCCACCGGCCCACCCACACCAACACCTCGTGGGAGGCGGCCAAGTTCGAGGCCTGCAACCACCGGTTCGTGCACCTGGAGGAGCCGGGCTGGGGCGTGGCGATCGTCAACGACTCGACGTACGGCCACGACGTGACCCGTACCGTCCGCACCGACGGTGACCGGGGCACCACGACCACGGTCCGGGTGTCGCTGCTGCGCGCCCCGCGCTTCCCCGACCCCGAGACCGACCAGGGCGTCCACCGCTTCCGGCACGCCCTGGTGCCGGGCGCGGACATCGGCGACGCGGTCCGTGAGGGCTGGCGCGTCAACGTGCCCGAGCGGCGGCTGACCGGTGCCGGGGAGGTCGCGCCGCTGGTGACGGTGGACGAGGACGCGGTGGTCGTGACGGCGGTGAAACTGGCCGACGACGGCAGCGGCGACGTGGTGGTCCGCTTCCACGAGGCCCACGGCGGACGGACCAGGGCCACGCTGACGGCGGGCTTCGAGGTCGCGGACGTCACGGTGACGGACCTCCTGGAGCGGCCCCTGGCCGGCTCCACGGCACCGGAGCGGGACGGCGGCCGGATCGCGGTGCGGCTGCGGCCGTTCGAGCTGGTGACACTGCGGCTGCGCCGCGCCTGAGCCGGTCGGACAGGCCTTCGGGGAGCGCGGCACGGCCCTCGGCCGCCGCGCCGCGCTCCCCGGCCTTTGCGCGCACGGCCCCGGCCGCGATGATGGGGCGATGCGACGAAGAAGGGTCCCCGATCAGTCCTGGGCCTCCGAGCCGGACCCCCTGCTGGCCCTGACCCGCCGGGAGTTGGAGTTCTACGCGCGCTCCTGCGACCGCGCCCGCGGGCTGCACCATGTCACGGAGCTGGGTGCGCTCGGCACCACCTCGGTGACGGTCGTCGCCGCCGGGCTGCACGCGCCCGCCTGGCTGACCGCGCTGATCGCGGGCGGAGCCGTCTTCTTCACCGGCATGCGGCAGCTGTACAGCCCCGGTTCACGCTGGGTGCTGGCGGCGCAGGCGCGGGAGACGCTGCGCCGGGCCCTGGACCGCTACCTCCTGCTGCCGGAGTCCGAACGCGACGCGGCGGCCCGGCAGGCCCTGCAGAGCGTGCTCGAGGAGGTGGGCGCCAACGAGCTGCGGGAGTGGTCGCAGACGCAGGGACAGCGACCGGAACCGTCCTTGCCGGCCCCCGGTTCCTGAGCGCGGCGGCGGGACGGCCCCGCAGCCGTCATGACTGCGCCACCCGCGCGCGCAGCCACTCCTCCACCTCGCCCACGTGTGCGGCCGCCGCCGCCCGGGCCGCCTCCGGGTCGCGGGCGGTCAACGCCCGGAAGACGGCGGCGTGTTCGCGCCGGGTGCGGGCGATGGCACCCTCCTCCTGGTAGCCGCGCCAGACCCGGGCGCGGAAGGTGCGCGAGGACAGGCCCTCCAGGATGGCGGCCATGGTCTCGTTGCCCCCGGCCGCCGCGATCTCCCGGTGGAAGGCGAGGTCGTGGGCGAGGATCTCCTCGAGGTCGTCGGTGGCGTCCATCGCCGCCAGGTGTTTCCCGACCACGGCCAGCCGGTCCGGGGTGATCCGCGCCGCCGCCAGCGCGGTCGCCGTCGATTCCAGGATCCGCCGCACCTCCAGCAGCTCCACCAGGCGCGGGCCGCGGGTCAGATCGGCCACGACGCCGAACGTCTCCAGCAGATCGCCGGCCTCCAGCCGGGTGACGTAGATGCCGGAGCCGTGCCGGGCCTCCAGCACGCCCAGCACCGTGAGGGCGCGGATGGCCTCGCGCATCGAGCTGCGGGAGATGCCCAGTCGGGCGGCGAGATCACGCTCGGTCGGCAGCCGCTGCCCCGGCTCCAGCAGACCGTCGGCGATCATCCCCTTGATCCGCTCGATGGCGCGCTGGGTCACCGTGCCCTTCCGCGGAGCGATCGCCGAGGCGCCGGCCTCCGCCGCCGTCTGCCGCACCGGCCCGGTCGGGATCTCCGCCACGCCAATCCTCCTGTCGCCGTGCGCGGCAGTCTAGTCACCGGCATGGTCCGACCACTATGGCGAGAATGGGGGAAACGTTGGCGCCAGAGGGTGTTGTGGGCGCCAAGTGGTCTGATAACTATGCGGGCAACCGCCCGACCGAAAGGCCATCGTGTCCCCGACACCCGAGCGCATCACCGCGGCAGACACCCACGACATCCGCTTTCCCGCCTCGCGCGAGCTCGACGGCTCCGACGCGATGAACCCGGACCCCGACTGCTCGGGGGCCCGTGTCGTGCTGCGCACCGACGCCTCGGACGGCCTGGACGGACACGGCTTCGCCTTGACCATCGGGCGCGGCAAGGACGTCCAGGTCGCCCCGATCCACGCACTGCGCCACCACGTGGTGCGCAGCCATTGCACGGCGCCCGCCGTCCCGGGCTTCTCGGCCGCCGTGCGGCCGGAGTCCGCCGCCCGCTGCACCTGCCCCGGCGGCACCTTCCGGGACGCCGAGTCCGACCCGCGGCAGCCGCAGAAGGGACAGACCGCATGAGCGACTTCGCCGGACTCAGGGCGCTGGTGACGGGCGGTGCCTCCGGCATCGGCCGGGCCACCGCCGGGCTCCTCGCCGAGCGGGGAGCCCGGGTCGCCGTCCTCGACCTGGACCCGTCGTCCGTGGACGAGCCGCTGCTCGCCTTCCGCGCCGACGTGACGGACGACGCCGTGCTGCGCGAGGCCGTCGCGGCGGCCGTCACCGAGCTCGGCGGACTCGACGTCCTGGTCAACAACGCGGGCATCGGCGCCCAGGGCACCGTCGAGGACAACGACGACGAGGAGTGGCACCGCGTCTTCGACGTCAACGTCCTCGGCATGGTCCGCACGGCCCGCGCCGCCCTCCCGCACCTGCGCGAGTCGCGGCACGCGGCGATCGTCAACACCTGCTCGATCGCGGCCACGGCCGGCCTGCCCCGGCGGGCGCTGTACAGCGCCACCAAGGGCGCCGTGTACTCCCTCACCCTCGCCATGGCCGCCGACCACGTCCGCGAGGGCATCCGCGTCAACTGCGTCAACCCCGGCACCGTGGACACCCCGTGGGTCGGCCGTCTGCTGGACGCCGCCCCCGACCCGGCCGCCGAACGCGCGGCCCTCCAGGCCCGTCAGCCCGCCGGCCGCCTGGTGGCGGCCGCCGAGGTCGCGGGCGCCATCGCCTACCTGGCGAGCCCGCTGTCCGGCGCGACCACCGGCACCGCACTCGCCGTCGACGGAGGCATGCAGGGCCTGCGGCCGAGCCCGGCGGACCGGTGACCCGCCTGGGCCGCGGCGGCGCCGAGATCAGCCCGCTGGGCTTCGGCGCCGCCGCGATCGGCAACCTGCACCGCGAGGTCGGGGAGGAGCAGGCGTACGAGACCGTGGACGCGGCCTGGCAGCACGGCATCCGCTACTTCGACACGGCCCCGCACTACGGCCTCGGCCTGTCCGAGCGCCGCCTCGGCGCGGCCCTGCGCACCCGTCCCCGGTCGGCGTACACGCTGTCCACGAAGGTCGGCCGTCGGCTGGAGCCCACGGACCGCGGCGGCGACGACCTCGCCCAGGGCTTCGCCGTGCCCGCCACCCACCGCCGCGTGTGGGACTTCAGCGCGGACGGTGTCCGCCGGGGCCTGGAGCAGAGCCTGGCACGGCTGGGCCTGGACCGCGTGGATGTCGTCTACCTCCACGACCCCGACGACCACGCCGAGCAGGCCTTCCGCGAGGGTTACCCGGCGCTGGAGGAGCTGCGCTCGGAGGGGGTGGTCGGCGCGATCGGGGCGGGCATGAACCAGTCGCGGATGCTGACCCGCTTCGTGAAGGACACCGACGTGGACGTGGTGCTGTGCGCCGGCCGCTACACGCTGCTCGACCAGAGCGCGCTGGCCGACCTGCTGCCCGCCGCCGCGGAGCGAGGCGTGCCGGTGGTGATCGGCGGCGCCTTCAACTCGGGCGTCCTCGCGGACCCGAGGCCGGACGCCACCTACGACTACGCGCGGGCGCCCGCCGAACCGCTCGACCGCGCACTGCGCATGAAGGGGCTCGCCGACCGCCACGGCGTCACCCTGCGCGCCGCGGCCCTGGCCTTCTGCTCCGCCCACCCGGCGGTGGCGAGCGTCCTGAGCGGTGCGCGCTCGGCCGCCGAAGTACGCGACTGCGCCGAGCAGTTCGCGACCCCCGTCCCCGCCGCTTTCTGGCGGGAGCTGCGGGAGACGGGGCTGCTGCCCGCCGAAGCGCCCGTCCCCGCCGAGGAGGGGCCCCGATGAGACTCTCACCGAGAACCGGGACGACGGCCGCGCCGGGAGCCGCTCGACCTGCGCGCCTACGCGGACGTGGTCCTCGAAGCCTCGGCCCGCGCCGCCTGATGTACGGCTCCGACTGGCCGGTCCGCACCCTCGCGGGGGACTGTTCCGGCGTCCTCACCACCGCCCAGGGCCTGACCGCCGTCCTGAGCGAGCCCGAACGCACGGAGATCTTCGAGGGAACGGCCACCCGCCGTCCACGGACTGTGAGCCGGTGACCCGGCCGGCCCCGGTCAGGGCCTCTCGGCGGCCTCCGCCAGCCGCACCGGCGGCAGAAACTCCCGCACGTAGGTCCGGTCCCAGCAGGCGCCCGTCTCGCGCAGCTCCCGCCACGACGTGTAGCGGTAGCGGAACAGGCGGGCGCGGACGTAGAGCGGGGGGCGGTCGGGCGGGAAGGGGGAGCGGCGCAGCAGCCGGAGGGTGTCGCGGTCGTTCTCCAGGAGCCGTTCCACCAGGGCGCCGAACCAGGCACCGGCGTACGCCGGGGACAGCGCCACGAACCACATCAGCCAGTCCAGCCGCAAGTGGTACGGCGCGAACTGGCGCGGCCAGTGCCGCGGGTCCCCCGGCTTGCCCCTGAACTCGTACTCCCGCCACTCCGCGTCCTCGGGCGGCCCGTCGTCCAGCGTGCCCTCGACCACCACCTCGTAGCGGGCGCGGCTGATGCTGCCGAACGCGCCGTAGGTGTTGACCAGGTGCAGCGGGTCGAAGGAGCGGTTCATGACCTGGCTCCGGGAGATCATGTTCACCACCGGGCGGTAGCTCAGGGCCACCACGAGCACGGCGACGGCCAGGACCACCACCTGGTACCAGAGCGGGGCCGCGGGCACGGACGCCGGAGCGTGCCCCGGCCACTGGACGGCCGACAGGGCCAGCACGATCGTGATCCAGTTCAGCCAGGCGAAGTTGCCCGAGAGCACCAGCCACAGCTGGGTGACGATCATCAGCGCCGCCCCGGCCGTGGCGACCGGCTGCGGGGTGAACAGCAGGAACGGCACCAGCAGTTGTGTGACGTGGTTGGCGGCGACCTCGGCCCGGTGCAGCGGCGCCGGCAGATGGTGGAAGAACCAGCTCAGCGGGCCCGGCATCGGCTGTGTCTCATGGTGGTAGTCCAGGCAGGTCAGCTTCCGCCAGCACTCGTCGCCCCGCAGCTTGATCAGCCCGGCGCCGAACTCGACACGGAAGAGGATCCAGCGCAGCAGGAACAGCACCACGATCGGCGGGGCCACCTCGTCGTTGCCCAGGAACACCGCGAGGAAGCCGGTCTCCAGCAGCAGCGACTCCCACCCGAAGCCGTACCAGGTCTGCCCGACGTTGACGATCGACAGATACAGCGCCCACGGCACCAGCCACAGCAGCATGCCGCCCCACAGCGGAAGCCATGAGTCCAGCCCCGCGAGCAGGGCGGCCGACACGGCGCACCCGGCCCACGCGACCGCCGCGAACAGAGGGTCGGAGTAGCGCCAGTGGAACAGGCTCGGCGCCCGCCGGAACGGCACCCGCTCGACGAACCGGGGGATCGGCAGCATGCCGCGCTCGCCGAGCAGCGCCCGGAACTGCAGGGCGGCCGTCAGGAAGGCCACGAGGTACACGGCGGCCAGGGCCCGCTGGAAGACCAGCCGGCTCAGCCAGTAGTCGGGTGCGATGAACCATCCCACGGCCCTGCACGCTCCTCTCCTCCATGGTGCCGCCGCCAGTCCTCGGCTCCGGGGCTCCGGCTACCCCTCTCCCAGCTCGAAGAATCGGACAAACCCTGGCAAGGTGGCCCCATGGCTGAACGGGGAGCGCGCGCCCTGTCACTGCCGGACGACTGGCCCGTCCACCCGGACCCGATCCTGGCTCTCCACCGCATGGGAACCTTCGACTGGGACCTGGACACGGGTCTGTGCAGCCTGGACGCCACGGCCTACCGGATCTTCGACATCACCCCCGAGGAGTACGACGGCCACCCCGAGAGCCTGGGCTGCCGCGTCCCCGCCGGCGAGGGACAGCGGCTGGACGCCCTGGTGGCCCGTGCCATGAAGGACGGCAGCGAGCACTACGGCACCTACGTCCGCCTGCGCCTGCGCGACGGCTCCCTGCGCTGGGCCTACACCCAGGGCTGCATCCGCCGCGACGAGAGCGGCCGCCCCCGCCGGATCATCGGGATCGTCCGGGACGCCACCGAGGAGCTCGACGACAGCGCCGGCCGCGCACAGCGGCAGGCCCTGGACGCCGCCCGGCGCGAGCAGACCAACGTCGTCCAGGCGACCACCGCCGCCCTCGCCCACGCGCGCACCGTCCAGGACGTCATCGACGTCGTCAAGGACAGCCACGGCCTGGCCCTCCTCGGCTCCACCAGCCTGGTCCTTGGCCTGGTCGAGGCCGGCCGGATCCGGCTCGTCGCCGAAGGACCGGAGGGCACCTCCGTACCGGGCACCCGCGTCACCCGGATCGACGAGCCCTACCCGATGAGCGAGGCGGTGCGCACCCTCAGACCCCGCTTCATCGAGTCCGCGGAGGAGTTCGCCGCGTGCTATCCCGTCCTGTGGCCGCACATCACCTGCCTGGACATCACCTCGGCCGCCTATCTGCCGCTGATCGCCCAGGCCCGTCCCATCGGCGGCATGGGTCTGCTCTACAGCGGCCGCCACGGCTTCTCCCAGGACGAGCGCAACGTCCTGGTCGCCCTCGGCAGCAGCATCGCGCAGAGCCTGCAACGGGCCATGCTCTACGAACAGGAGAAGGACCTCGCCCAGAGCCTTCAGCAGGCCATGCTGCCGCGCGCCATCCCCGGCGTGCCCGGCGCCGACGTCGCCGTCCGCTACCGCTCCGGCTACGCCGGCGGCTCCCTCGGCCGGGACATCGGCGGCGACTGGTACGACCTGATCCCGCTGCCTGGGGGTACCCCCTCTGGGGGAGGCCGGGTCGGCGCCGTCATCGGCGATGTGCAGGGCCACGACACGCACGCCGCCGCCGTCATGGGCCAGCTGCGCATCGTGCTGCGCGCCTACGCAGCCGAGGGCCACACCCCGGCCACCGTGATGGCCCGGGCCTCGACCTTCCTGCACGAGCTCGACACCGACCGCTTCGCGACCTGCCTGTACGCGGAGGCCGACCTGTCCACCGGCGTCGTCCAGATGGTGCGCGCCGGCCACATCGACCCGCTGGTACGGCTCGGCGACGGCAGCTGCCGCCGGGTCGCCGTCGACGGCGGCCTGCCGCTCGGCCTGTCCGCGGAGTTCGGCAGACTGGAGTACCCGGTCTGCGCCATGGAGCTCGACCCCGGGCACACCCTGGTGCTGTGCACCGACGGCCTCGTCGAAGTGCCCGGCGCCGATCTCGACGACGGCATGCGGGCCCTCGCGGCGTCCATCGCCGCGGGGCCCGAGGACGTACGGGACCTCGCCGACCGGCTGATCGAGATGGCCGAGAAGCGCGGCGGCGACGACGACGTGGCGCTGCTGGTGCTGCGCCGCCGCGCGCTGTCCGAGCGGCAGCCCGTGGGCCGTCTCCAGCAGCACGTGGCGCCCGGCGACCCGGAGGCCCTGACCCGGGCCCGGCACATGGTCCGCGCCACGGTCCGCTCCTGGGGCGCCCGGGAGCGCTCCGACGAGATCGAACTGGTGGTCGGCGAACTGATCACCAACGTCCTGCTGCACACCGAGGGCGCGGCGATCCTCACCCTGCGGGAGCTCAGGGGCAGCGACCGGCGGCTGCGGGTGGAGGTCGAGGACTCCTCCAGCGCCCTGCCGCGCCGCCGGGAGCCGGGGGAGGAGGGCGTGTCGGGCCGCGGTCTGCTGCTCGTCGACCGGCTCACCGACGTGTGGGGTGTGGAGGCGCGGGGCGGCGGCAAGTGCCTGTGGTGCGAGTTCGTGGTGCCGGAGAGCGCCTGAGCCGCCCCGCGCGGCGCGTGGCGCCGCCGGTGCCGGGTGGCACCCTGGAGGCATGCCGGAACTGCCCGAGGTGGAAGCGCTCAAGGACTTCCTGACCGAGAACCTGGTCGGTCACGAGATCGTCCGCGTGCTGCCCGTCGCGATCAGCGTCCTGAAGACCTACGACCCTCCCCTCGGCGCCCTGGAGGGCCGCGAGGTCACCGCCGTCGCCCGGCACGGCAAGTTCCTGGACCTGGTGACCGGCGGCGGCCCGCACCTGGTCACCCATCTGGCCCGCGGCGGCTGGCTCCAGTGGAAGGACCGGCTGCCCGACGGCCCGCCCCGGCCGGGAAAGGGCCCGCTGGCCCTGCGGGTCGCGCTGGAGACCGGTGCGGGCTTCGACCTCACCGAGGCCGGTACCCAGAAGCGGCTCGCGGTGTACGTCGTACGGGATCCGCGGGAGGTGCCGGGCGTGGCCCGGCTCGGCCCCGACCCGCTGGCCGGCGACTTCGACGAGGAGCGCTTCGCCGGGCTGCTGGCGGGGGAGCGGCGCCGGATCAAGGGCGCGCTGCGCGACCAGAGCCTGATCGCGGGTGTGGGCAACGCCTACAGCGACGAGATCCTGCACGCGGCGAGGATGTCCCCGTACAAGCTGGCCGCCTCCCTGACGCCGGAGGAGACCGGACGGCTGTACGAGGCGCTGCGCTCCACCCTGACCGAGGCGGTCGAGCGCTCCCGGGGCCTGGCGGCCGGCCGGCTGAAGGCGGAGAAGAAGAGCGGTCTGCGGGTGCACGGCCGCACCGGGGAGCCCTGCCCGGTGTGCGGGGACACCATCCGCGAGGTGTCCTTCAGCGACTCCTCGTTGCAGTACTGCCCGACCTGCCAGACGGGCGGCAAGCCCCTGGCGGACCGCCGGCTGTCCAGGCTGCTCAAGTAGCCGGAGCTCAGGTCGGATCGAGTGTCACCAGGTGCCTTCCGTCCGCGGTGCGCACCTCGAAGCGGGCGATCTGGCCGGGATGCAGCGCCGCGCCGCCCATCACGGTGTCCGGCCGGTCCTGGTGGGAGGGGACCATCCAGGTGGTCACCGTCTGCTCGGAGCCGTCCCGGCCCACGGCGACGAGCAGGCAGGAGTGCGGCCCCGCCGCGTCCTCGACCCGCAACCGCACCTCGCTGCCCCACTCCGCGTCCGCCGCCCTGACCTCGGCCCACACCCCCGTCGTCGCGTCGGTCGCGGCGACCCGCACCGGCCCGTCCCCGTGCCGGGCGAGGACCGCGGCCGCCGGCCCGCCGACGGCGAGCACCACGGAGGCGGCCAGGCCGTACAGCAGGCGACGGCGCCCGGCCCGGTGCCGCCGCGCCGCCTCGCCGACCAGCCGCTCCAGCAGCCGGGGACCGGGCTGGGCCATGGGATGCACGAAGCGCGGCGTGGCCCGCCGGTACAGCAGCAACTGCCGCGCCGTGGGGCCGAACTCGGTCACCTGCGCCGAACAGCTGGGGCACTCCATGAGGTGGTCCTCGAAGCGGAAGGCCTCCGCCTCGTCCAGCACGCCGAGCGCGTAAGCGCCGACGTCGCGATGCCTTTCCAGGGACCTCATGCCGAATCCTCGCGGTGGGTGCGGGTGGGGTTACTCGTTGCTCCCACCCGTACGCACCGCAGTCCCGAATCACTCAAGGCGCGCACCGAATCGTAATCAAGGGATTCGGAGCGGCCGGGGCCGCGGATTGGTCCGATCCCGGCACTGGCCGGAAAAGGTGCCCGGAGCGCGTCCCCGGCTAGAAAAGATGGATCGCGAGGTGTCCCAGGGGCAGTCCCAGCCGCCAGGCCGGCGTCCACACCTTCGGCCCCTCGTCCTCGCTCACCGCGCCCGCCCCGCCCGGCACCGCGTCCAGGTCGGGTGCGAGCAGTTCGGTCTCCTCCAGCCACCGCCAGGCGGCCTCGGCCAGCGCCAGGTCCGGCGGGCGGACGCCGCGGGCGTGCGCGTCGGCCGCGAGGTCGGCCATCCGCTCGCGCACCCAGTCCTCCCACGGCTGGTCGTACGCGGTCAGGGACAGCCACGTCTCCAGCTGCGAGACCACCCGGATGCCGCAGAGCTCGCCGCCGGTGTCGGACAGGAAGACGGTCAGTGCCAGCGCGTCCCGCCCGGCGCGGAACTCCACGGACGCCGGCGGCATCAGATCGCCGGTGCGCAGCAGTTCGTCGGCGATGTACTCGGCGTACAACCAGGCCATGGGGACGACCAGTTCACCGCCGTCGCCGTCCGTGCTCTCTTGACCTCTGTGCAGCATCCCTTCCTGCCTTCCTCCGGTGCGTGCGCGTCGCCCGACCCCGGCTCCTGGGACAGGCCCATCCGGAACACGGATGAGAACAGCCGATTACTCAACAGTGGTCCACAGCAAGGCGCTTTACGGAGGTTTGACCCGGCGGTCGGTTTCACCGCAGGTCGGCCGCGTATCCCGGGAGCACCCTGCGCAGGGCGCGCAGCGCGTAGTACGCACGGGACTTCACGGTACCGGGCGGAATGCCCAGGGTTTCGGCGGCTTCCGCCACACTCGCCCCCTGGAAGTACACCAGCACCAGGACTTCACGGTGCTGCGGAGTGAGTGTCTTCACAGCCTCCCGCACGTCGAGCGTGGCGGCGGCCCGCTCGGCGTGGTCGGCGATCACCCGTGTGTTCTCCAGGACCGCGTCGCCGACCTCCGGCGGCCTGGCCTGCCGGGCCCGGCGCGCGTCGATGGCGAGCCGGCGTGCGACCGTCAGCAGCCAGGGCCGTACGGAGGCGAAGGCGTCGGCGCGCAGCGCCTCGGGATGCTGCCAGGCGCGCACCAGCGTCTCCTGGAGCAGGTCCTCGGCGCGCTGCCGGTCGCCGTCGCACAGCCGCAGCAGCAGGGCGAACAGCGGCCGGCCGTGCTCGCGCTGGAGCGCGGCGAGCTCGTGCTCGGCGGTCGTGGTCACGCGGGGGAGGGCGGTTCCGGCCGTCATGGCCGTATCGCAGCGCAGGGTCCCGCGCCGGGACAGGGCACGCGCAGGGCTGTGCGGCGGACGGTCGATCGCGTCGACGAACGGTTCGACGAACGGTCCGTCACGGCCCGCGCGCCCCCCGGACGGACCAACGGCACGCGCCCGGGCCGTTTGCGACGGCCCTCGACTTCATACCCATTTATCTGTCTTGTCCGTCTGTTGTCTTGTCTGTCTTGTCCGTCCATAGGACTGGTCCGGCGAACGAACGCAGTGGGGTGAACCGATGATCGCACGCAGACACCTGGTAGGCCTGATCCTGACGGCCGTCCTCGCCGTGGCCGCCGCCTGCCAGGCCGACCGCCGGGACCAGGGGGACCCTGCCTCCTCCCGGGGTCAGTCCACGGTCCTCTGGCTCCCGGCCAGCACCGACCGCTTGTACGAGTACCCGAAGTAGATCACGCAGCCGATCAGGAACCACACGGCGAACCGCACCCACGTCTGCCACTGGAGGAACGTGATCAGCCAGATCGAGAAGACCACGCCCAGCGCCGGCACGAACGGCATCCACGGTGTGCGGAAGCTGCGCGGCAGGTCCGGCTGCCGGTAGCGCAGCACGACCACCGCCGTGCACACCACCACGAACGCCAGCAGGATGCCGATGTTGGTCAGTTCGGCCGCCTCGGCGATCGGCAGGAACCCGGCGATGACCGCCGACGCCACCCCGACGATCCACGTCACCCGGGTCGGCACGTGCCGCGTGGGATGCGTCTTCGCGAACCACCGGGGCAGCAGCCCGTCGCGGGACATCGAGAACCACACCCGGGTCACGCCCAGCATGAACGTGAACATCACGGTGAGGATGCCGATGATCGCGCCCACGGCGATCACGTCCGCCAGGCGGCTCAGCCCCACCGACTTGAACGCCGTCGAGAAGCCGCTCTCCTTGTCGATGTCCTTGTAGTTCTGCATTCCGGTCAGCACCAGGCAGGCCAGCACGTACAGCACCATCGCGATCGCCAGCGAGTAGATGATCGCCTTCGGCATGTGCCGCTGCGCGTCCTTGGACTCCTCGGCCGCCGTCGACATGGCGTCGTAGCCGAAGACCGCGAAGAACACGGTCGCCGCGCCGGTGAACGCCCCGCCGACCCCGTAGGGAAAGAACGGGTGGTAGTTGGCCGTGTCGATGTGGAAGACACCGACCCCGATCACCACCAGCACCACGAGTACCTTCAGCACCACCACGACCGTCTCGAAGCGCGCCGCGTTGCGGATGCCGAGGGTCAGCAGCCAGGCGATGAGCAGACACAGCACGGCGGCGAACAGGTCGACCTTGTGCCCGGACCCGGTGCCGGGCGCGCCCAGCATCCAAGCGGGCAGCTTCGCGCCCATGTCCTCGATCAGGAAGCTGAAGTACCCCGAGATGCCGATGGCGACCACCGCCACGATCGCGGTGTACTCCAGCAGCAGGTCCCAGCCGATGAACCAGCCGGCGAACTCGCCGAGCACCGCGTAGCCGTAGGTGTAGGCGGAGCCTGCCTTCGGGATCATCCCCGCGAACTCGGCGTACGACAGCGCGGCCGCGGCGCTGGCCACACCGGCGACGAGGAAGGACACCAGCACCGCGGGGCCGGCCGTGCCGTTGGCCACGGTGCCGGCGAGTGTGAAGATGCCCGCGCCGATGATGCCGCCCACGCCGATCGCGGTCAGCTGCCACAGCCCGAGCGACCGTTCGAGTTTCGGTCCCTCGCCGGCTTCCGTCTCCTCGATGTGTTCGATGGGTTTACGCCGGAGAATGCCTTCACCCATCCGGAGCCCGGCCATGGGCCTCACCTCTTCACAGACGGCAATCGGCTGACGGCGGATCATGATGGCCCAGCCCGGCCGTGTACGGAAGACACCACGCATGGCCCGGGCGGCCCCAGCCGCGCCGCCACGACCGGCGCGAGACCCCCTACGGCACCACCGTCACCGGCCAGCGCCCCGCCTTGACCAGCCGGACCGCCACCGAGCCGATGATCCGGTGGCCGGCCTTCTCGGAGGCGCCGACGACCACCGCGTCGGCCTTCAGCTCGTCCGCGGCCTTCACCAGGCCGTTGTACGGATCGCCGCGGAAGGTGTGGAACTCCCAGCGGACCTCGAATATCCCCTTCAGCCGCTCGGAGGCCTCCCGGATCTGCTGCACCAGTTCCTCGGCGATCTCGTCGGTCGTCTCGGCCACCGGCGCCCCCAGCGCCGCCCCGGTCGACATCACCGGCTGCACGTACACGAGGGCCAGCAGGGCGCGCTGGCGCCGGGCCAGACCGGCGGCGTAGGCGGCCGCCCGCATCGAGGACTCGGAGCCGTCCACCCCGGCCACGATCACCTTCGGGCCGTCCGTGCCCCGCTCGAACCCCTGCGCGTGCCGCTCGCGCTCCTCGTGCTGTTCCGTCACACCTGCGAGGCTATCGGAAGCAGCCGTTCCGGCCGAGGCCCGGGGCGACCCCGATGACCAGCGGCCTTGGGCCGCCCGGCCGGTGCTACGGGGTGTCTCGTCGATCATGCCGGGTTCGCGGCGGCCGGCACCGCACCTCGCCGCGTTGTCGTCGGTCGCCGATGCTCCGCATCGACTCCCTCCTCCGCCTGGCGATGCTCCCCCACTGCCTGAACGGCGTGGGAGGTACCCTCACCGCCGGCCACCGCTCCCTGAGCCGGCCTGGTCGACGAGACACCCCCTGGAGCGGACTCGGCCACGCGGGTGCAATCGTGCCGCCGCGCCGGTTCGGTGGCAGGCCCGCGGTCACTGATGAGTCATGCGGAAGGATCAGTTGCTCACGCGGCGCCGGGCGCTGCTCGCCGGGGCAGTCGCCCTCGGGGCGGCCGGCGCCGCCGGGACGGCCGGTCTGCTGCGCTCCGGCACCGAGGCACGGCCGGCCGCCCCTGCCGCGGGTGCCCAGGCGGGCAGCGCCCTCAAGTCCTCCGCGAACCGCCTGAGCCCCCTGACCGGAGACGCCCCGCCGCGCGCCCTGCCGCTGCCGGCCGAGGTGCGGCACGCGCCGATCCTGCGCTTCTCCGGCCTCGGCGACACCATGCTGCTGACCTTCGACGACGGTCCCAACCCGCGGTACACCCCGCACATCCTCGACACCCTGGCCCGCTACGACGTGCGGGCCACGTTCATGGTGTGCGGCGAGATGGCCGACTGGAACCGGGACCTGCTCGCGCGGATGGCCGACGAGGGCCATGTCGTCGGCAACCACACCTGGACCCATCCGCTGCTCACCCGGCTCACCCGCCGGGAGATCCGCGACGAGCTCGAGGCCACCAGCGACATCATCGAGAAGGCCTACGGCGAGCGGCCCTTGTGGTTCCGCGCCCCCTACGGCGCCTGGAACCGCAACGTCTTCCAGCTCAACGCCGAGATGGGCATGGAACCGCTGGCCTGGACCGTCGACAGCCTGGACTGGACCACCCCCGGTACCGCCACCATCGTCCGCCGGGTCGAGCGCGGCGCCGACCCCGGTGTCGTGGTCCTCTCGCACGACGCCGGCGGCAACCGCACACAGACCGTCCGCGCGCTGCGCAGATACCTGCCCAGACTGCTGGACGAGGGCTACCGCTTCACCCTGCCCCGCCGCACGTACACCTGACACGGCCCGCGCTCGCCCCGCGGGCCCGAGAGCCGCCGTGCGGGGGGTTCAGCGGACCCCGACCAGGCGAGCGAAGACGACGACGTTTCCCGCGTATCCGGTCTGCTTGGTGTAACCGCCGCCACAGGTGATGACCCGCAGTTCCGGTGTGCCCTTCGAGCCGTACACGCGCTCCCCGGGGAAGTCCGCCTTCTGGAACACCTCGACCCCGTACACCTCGAAGACCGCCGTCCTCCCGTCCTCCCGGTGGATGTCGATGTGGTTCCCCTTCCTCAGGGAGCCGAGCCCGTAGAACACCGCCGGGCCGTTCCTGTTGTCCACATGGCCGTCGATCACCGCGGTCCCCTTTTCCCCGGGGGTGACGGCACCGTTGAACCAGCCGGCCAGATTCGGGTCGTCCGGCGGCGGCGCGGCCACCCACCCGTCCGCGTCCACGCCGACCGGAGTGACGGGCGCGTCGACCTGGATCAGAGGGATGCGCACCCGGTCGGGCACCGAGTACGACAGCGGTCCAGGCGCCCCGGATCCGGTCGCGGGCGAGGCACCGGAATGTGGGCCTCCGTCAGGCGCGGCGGCCTTCGCGGGCTGCGGCGGACCAGTCTCGAACTCCCCCGAGCCATTGCGGACGAGGGCGATTCCGGTGAGCAGAACGAGCACCATCACGCCCCAGGGGACGCGTTTGCCCTGTGGCCCCCGCTCCTCCTCCTCGGCCGTGTCGGTCAGCCTGCTCACTGACATTCGCCATCCCCTCTCGAAGGTGGCCGTCGCCCCGTCCTTCGCGCATACAGGAACGCTAGGTCCCGCGCGCGCAGCCGGCGACGGGACGGAGGCGAACGGGTGGCGTCCCGGAATTCCGGTGCGCCGTCCGGGTCGTTCCGGACGGGCGTCTTCCGACAGCCCATGACCTGCGGCGACGTCCGGCGGGGTGAATTCCCGCCGGATCGGGGCTCACTAGGACGGACCACGCCCGAAATGCGCGCTTGCACACGGCATCTGACGGTGTGTTCGGAAGGCGCTGTCTCGCCGATCGACCGGGTACGTGTCCCGGGGCGCCTTCCGCGGAGGATCACATGCGCATGACTCGTATCCCCTTGGCGGTCCTGGTCGCCGTCGTCGCCACCGTCGGCTCGGCGGCCCCGACGGCCGTGGAGAAGGGCGGCGGCACCCCGCGCGCCGGCGCGGCGGCCGGGCCGGGACGCGGAGCCGTCGCGGCCGGCGTGTGCCACGGCGGCGGGCAGGCGGTGTCGCGCGCGTTCGGCGCGGTGCCGACGGGGCCGGTTGACGGGGCCGGCGTCACGGCGAGGTCCGTCGTGGCCCTCCGTCCGCCCGCCCCCGCCGTCACGTACGGCGTCGCGGTCCGCTGCGACGGCCGCGCCCCGGCTCGTCCGGCGGCCTTCACCGCCGCCGGCCGCGCCCGCGGCGGTGCCGACGGTGGCACGGCCCCGGGCGGTGCCACCAAGGCCGACATCGCCATCGGCGGCGGGCTGATGGGGACCGGCGTTCTCGTGGGCGCCGTCTTCTGGATGCGCGGACGCTTCGGCAGGCGCGTCTGACGGCGGCACCTCGAGGCCAGGGTCTCTCCGGTGGCCGCGGATCCGGCCCCCGCCCGTGCGGAGGCCGGATCCGCGTCGTGCCGAGTGCCTTGTGCCGGGTCAGGCCACGCCCTCCTCGCCGGTGCGGCGGCGCGAGAGGTAGTAGGCCGCGCCGACGGAGCCCGCGATGAGCGCGGTGCCCATGCCGATCTCCTTGAGGTCGAAGCCGGCGATGGTGCCGCCCTCGCCCGCGCGGACGCCGTGCCGGAAGTGCTCCGGCCGGCCGCCCCCTCCACCGCCGCGGCCCTCGTCGTCGTAGCCGCCGTCGTCGGAGCCGCCGTAACCACCACCACCGCCGTGAGAGCGGCTGTCCCCGCCGCCTCCGCCGTAGCCTCCGCCGTCGTCGGAGCGGCTGTCGCCGTAGGAGCGGCCCTCGTTGCCGTAGGAGTTGCCGTCGCCGCCGCTGGCGAGAGCGGCGGGTGCGGAGAAGGTGAGGGCGCTCACGCCCAGCAGTGCGGCCGAAACGACGCGTATCACGCGCATGATGGATCCTCCGGGTCCCCGAGGAGCAGCTGCGGACCTCTTCCGCGTGTGCCGGATATGCACCTCGATGATCGAAACGCTAGGAACATGTGCACTCCGGCGCGATCGCACTCGGGCGAACGGGGCAACCGTGTGGGCCGCACAGGGGACGGCGTTCCGGCGGGCGGGGGACACGACGGCCGTGTCGGGCCGCCGGAGGACGGCCCGACCGGGATGAAGGAATGGCAGGCGTCGTGCGGTGAGGACCCGTCAGCCGAGGATGTGCGGGAACAGGTCGAGGAAGGGTGCCGTCGACGCCGATACCCCTCTGCTGTAGGGCGCGTCGAAGTCCCAGATCAGGAAGAGCAGGAAGGCGATCAGGGCGGAGAACAGCCCGGCCAGGACCAGCTCGCGGGTCGTACGCCGGATCTGCAGCGCGAACACCATGCCGACGGTGACGACGGCCCCGGCGATCAGCCCGAACCAGACCACGCCCGGCATCGTCGCCCCGGTCGAGCCCGCGCGTGCGGCGCGGGCCTGGTCGGCCGCGGCCACCTGGTCGACGAGCGGCTGGTAGGCCTGCGCCTCGAAGTCGGAGGCCGGCCGGTGGTCGGTGACGTCCGCGCGGATCTTGTCGAGCAGCTCGTCGCCCCGCGTGGTGACCTGGCCGTGGTCCGCCATCGTCTTCCACTCGGTGGTGACGACGTGTCCGACATAGGCGTTGACATCGGCGCGGACGCGGTCGCGGACGTCCGGCGGGTAGACCCGGACGCGCTCGGAGATCTCGTGCAGCGCCTGCGCCTCCGCCTGGACGTGGTCCTGGGCGGCGACGCGCGCCTCCCAGACACCGGCGATGGCCAGGCCCAGCACGATGGCGTACACCACGCCGATCCACATCGTCATGTACTCGATGACGTCCGGGGTGTCGCTGGGATCGTCGTCCTCGGCCGCCGTGCGGTGCCGTACGAGAGTGATGACGACCACCACGGCACAGGCGGCCAGCATCGCGAGAACGAGAACAAGCCATTCCGACAACAGGTTCCTCCAGGGATCAGCGCGGACGGAGCGCGGCGACGGCGGCCAGCGCGGGCACCGCGATGAGCAGGACGTACGTGACGGGCGACGGGCTCCGCCGGGGCGTGGCCCGGTGCGGCTGCGGGCGGTAGCGCGGGTAGGTCACCGGCTTCGCCGAGGGGCGGGGGCCGGGCTCGGGGTGTGACTCGGGCGTCGGGGCAGGGGCCGGCGGTGGTGGTGGCGGGGGTGTCGGGCGCGGTGAGGGCGCGGGGGCCGGCCGTACGGGCGGCGGCGTCGGCTCCGGTGGCGGGGTGGGTCTCGGTTTCGCCGGCGCCGGCCGGGGGGCGGGCTTCGGGGCTGGAGGCGTAGGAGGGGGAGGCGGCGGGGGTGGCGGAGTGGGTGTGGGGCTGGGGCTGGGGCTGGGCGAGGGTGGCGGTGGTGTGGGCTGCCCGCACGGTGGGAGCGACGGCCAGGAGTCGCCGCCGGCCACCGACACCGCCACCGTTCCGCCCGGGCCCGTGGAGGCGTATGCGCAGGCGTCCGCCGCGGCCGGTGCCGCCGGCGCGCCCGCGCACGTCCACGCCAGGGCCACCGGCGCCAACACCCGTAGCGTCAGGCCCGGTCGGGCCGGTTTCGGTCGATGCACGACGGAGATCATGAGCCGCGGCGGGCCGGGGCACGCCGCAGCCCCCGGTGATTGCCCCGAAGAGGGGAAACGAGGCGAGCGAGGGTTTGGGCGGCCGGTCGCCGCGGCGCGACGGACACGCACGCGCGTACGGCCCGGCGCCGGCCGGCGCGCGTCGTGACGGCGGACGGATCACGCGTCCCGGGAAGAAATTCGTGCCCCGGTTGAACACAACCGCCACCCGTATGCGTAACCAGTGTCGTGCGGCGGCGCAGCAGGGCGCTGCAACACCCTTGGAATCATGTGGAGTTGACGATGAACACCTCCTGGCGGAGCGCATCGCTCGTGGCGACGGCCGCGGCCGTACTGGCGCTGACGACGGCGTGCGGTCAGGACGGCGGCCCCGCGGCGGGCAGCCAGAACGTGGGTGCGACGGCCCCGGCCGGCGGATTCGGCGGCTCCGGTTCAGCCGCCGGCGCGGGCTCCCAGATCGGCGCGGGCAGCGGCAACGGCTACGGCGCCGACGGACAGCAAGGCTCTGCCGGAGCGGCCAAGGCTGCCGGCCGGCTCGCCGTCTCCGACAACGCCGAGCTGGGCAAGGTGCTGACGGACAGCGCCGGTATGACCCTCTACCGCTTCGACCAGGACACGGCCGAACCCCCCAAGTCCAACTGCGACGCCGACTGCGCCAAGGCCTGGCCGCCGGTACCCGCCGACGACGCCACCGCCGGCGCCGGCATCGACAAGGCCCTGCTGGGCGAGGTCACCCGCACCGACGGCACCAAGCAGCTGACCATCGCCGGCTGGCCCGCCTACCGCTACGCCAAGGACACCAAGGCGGGCGAGACCAGCGGCCAGGGCGTGGGCAGCAAGTGGTACGCCATGGCACCCAACGGCAAGAAGGCCTCGCTCGCCGACCTGCCGGGCCTGTCCGTGAAGAAGACCGAACTCGGGGACCTCGTCGTCGACAAGAACGGCATGACGGTCTACCGCTTCCTCAAGGACAAGGCGTGGCCGAAGTCGGTGTCCGCGTGCACCGGCGCCTGCCTGGAGAAGTGGCCGGCCGTGGCCCCGGTGCCCGCCAACGACACCAAGGGCGTCAAGAAGAAGGGTCTGATGGGCTTCACCCGGCCGGACGGGGTCAAGCAGATGACCGTGAACTGCTGGCCGATCTACACCTTCTCCGGGGACAAGGTGCCCGGGGACATCAACGGTCAGGGCGTCGGCGGCACCTGGTACGCCGTGTCCCCTGACGGAAAGCCGGTCGGCGCGCCCAAGTAGAGATCACCTCCCCAGGTCGATCACCCCACCCACCCGACGGTGCCGGACACGGAAGGGAGGGATGACACGAACACGGCGAAGTGCCGGACGCACAGACGCATCCCCCGGCGCGCCACCGACCGGACCGCCCCCTCCGCACCGCACGGAGGGGGCGGTTCGCTGTGTCCCGACGCGGCGCAACGGCGCCTTCGAGAACCGTTCGCCATATCCGCAATCGGCGCAACCCACCGTGATACGGGCACGGGCAGGGTGGTGTGAGCGCAGGTGGTGACCGGGAACGGATGGTCAATTTCCGTTTCCGCTCGCTCCTTTGGCGGGCGATCAGTAGCCTCAGCTCGAACACCGGATCGCCTGCGTTGTGGAGAGAAGATGGAGCGTCCCGCCTGGGCCCCACGGAGCATCGACATCTCGGTGCCGAGCGTCGCTCGCATCTACGACTACTACCTGGGCGGTTCGCACAACTTCGAGGTCGACCGGGAAGCCGCCCGCAAGGCCATGGAGTTCATGCCGGGGCTGCCCAAGATCATGCAGGCGAACCGGGCGTTCATGCGCCGCGCCGTGCGCCACGCCGCGGACCAGGGCATCACCCAGTTCCTGGACATCGGCTCGGGCATCCCCACCTTCGGCAACGTCCACGAGGTCGCCCAGGCCGCCCACCCCGGCAGCCACGTCGTGTACGTCGACCACGACCCGGTGGCGGTCACCCACAGCGAGGCGGTCCTGGCGGACAACGATGCCGCGGACGTGGTCGCGGCCGACCTGCGCAAGCCCCAGGAGATCCTCGCGAGCCCCCGATTGCAGCGGCTGATCGACCTGAATCGGCCAGTGGCGCTGCTTCTCGTTGCCATACTGCACTTCGTGGAAGACACGGACGACCCGTACGGTGCGGTCGCCGAGCTGCGCGACGCGCTCGCGCCCGGCAGCCTGCTCGTCCTCACACATGCCTCGTACGAGGGAATACCGCTGCCGCCGGAGCGGAGCGAGGGCGCGGTCGACGTGTACAAGGACATTCGCAATCCGCTGATCATGCGCTCGCGCGAGGAGATCGCGCGGTTCTTCGAGGGGTACGACATGGTGGAACCCGGACTGGTGCCGATGCCCCTCTGGCGGCCCGAGACGGCGCCGGAGGACGAGGATCCTTATGCCTTCTCCGGATTCGCCGGCGTGGGGCGCGCCGGCGGGCGAACGGGCGGGCGTACGGCGTGATCGCGGAACCGGACGGGCCGGAGGGCAGACTCCGCCGGCTGACGACGATCTGGAGCCGGGCGGTCTTCCCGGTGACCTCCACCTCGCTGACCCGCCCGGAGTTCGCGGAGCAACTGCTGCCGCTGGCCGCCAGGTTGAGCCGGGCGCTGCGGGCCAGGGCCTTCGACGCCGGTGAGGGCGAGGCGGTCGGCGCCGCGCTGGTCGACGCCCACTGCACCGCCCCGGAGGCGCTCAGCCGCTCCCTGGACTGCGTGGACGCCTATCTGGTGCTGTACTGCGGCGAGGGCGGCGACCAGGAGGACCTGCGGGCGCGCTGCGCGCGGCTGCAGCACGCCATGGCGGCCGGGTTCGCACGGGCCCTGCGCGAACGCACGCTCGCCGAGCAGGAGGCGATCGCCCAGGCCGCGCTGCGTGCCCAGGGCGTGGTCGCGCAGGCGCTGCACACCAGCGAGGCCCGCTTCCGGGCGGTGTTCGAAGGCGCGGCGATAGGCATCGGCATCGCCGACCTGGAGGGCAACGTCCTCCAGGTCAACGGCGCGCTGCTGCGCATGTTCGGCGGGTCCGAGCAGAGCCTGCGGCTGCGCAACGTCCGGGACTGGACGCACGCCGAGGACGCCCCGCAGGTCTGGCGGCTGTACGAGGAGCTGGTACGCGGGGAGCGCGAGCACTACCACGTGGAGAAGGCCTTCTACCGGCCCGACGGCACGGTCCTGTGGACCAACCTCACCGTCTCCCTGCTCCGTGACCCCGACGGCAACCCCCAGTACCAGCTGGCCCTCATGGAGGACACCACCGAGCGGCGGCTGCTCAACCTGCGGCTGCGCTACGAGGCCACGCACGACGCGCTGACCGGACTGCCCAACCGCACCCTGTTCTTCGAACGCCTGGAGAAGGCGCTGAACGCGGGCGACGGCCACCGCTTCGGCCTGTGCTACCTCGACCTGGACGGCTTCAAGACCATCAACGACAGCCTCGGGCACGCGGCCGGGGACCGGCTGCTGGTGGAGGTCGCCGACCGGTTGCAGGCGTGCGCGACCGCGCCCGGCGAGATGGTCGCCCGGCTCGGCGGCGACGAGTTCGTGGCACTGACCACCGGACCCGACACCGAGCGCGAGGTCGACGAGCTCGCCTCGCGCATCATGAACGCGCTCGTGGCACCCATCCGCATCGACGGCCGGGAGCTGACGGTGCGCGGCAGCATCGGCGTCGTCGAAGGTCCCGTGGGGGAGCGCAGCGCGGCGGAGGTGCTGCGCAGCGCCGACATCACCATGTACCGGGCCAAGTCGGCGGGCGGCAACCGCTTCGAGCTGGCCGACCCCGAGGCCGACGCCCGCACCATCACCCGGCACGGGCTGACCACGGCCCTGCCGACCGCCCTGGACCGGGGCGAGTTCTTCATCGAGTACCAGCCGCTGGTGCACCTCGGCGACGGCAGTGTGCGCGGCGCCGAGGCGCTGGTGCGCTGGCTGCACCCGCAGCACGGCGTGCTCGGACCGGACCGGTTCATCCCGCTCGCCGAGCACACCGGGCTGATCGTGCCGCTGGGCCGCTGGGTGATGGAGCAGTCGGTGCGCCAGGCCCGTGAGTGGCGCGAGCGCTACGGCGACGGGAGCGGGGGCCCGTTGCGCATCAACGTCAACCTCTCGCCCTGCCAGCTCACCCACCCCGGCCTCGTCCAGGACACCGTCGACATCCTGGAGCGCACCGGCGTGGCCCCCGACGCGCTGTGCCTGGAGGTCACCGAGTCGGCGCTCATCGGCGCGGACGACGACCTGCTCAAACCGCTGCGCCGGCTGGCCGAGATGGGCGTCGACATCGCCCTGGACGACTTCGGCACCGGCTACTCCAACCTGGCCAACCTGCGCCGGCTGCCGGTGAGCGTGCTGAAACTGGACCGCTCCTTCACCCGGGGCATGCAGCAGTTCCCGGCCGACCCCGTCGACCTCAAGATCGTCGAGGGGATCGTGGCGCTGGCCCACAGTCTGGACCTCGCCGTCACGGTGGAGGGTGTGGAGACCGGCGCCCAGGCCGAACAGCTGCGCATACTGGGCTGCGACACCGCCCAGGGCTGGTACTACGCCCGCCCCGGCCCCCCGGACCGCCTGCACGAACTGGCCCTGGCGGACGCGACGGGCTGACCCTCACGGGCGCACGAACGGCGCCTCCTCGGGCTGTGCGCGCGCCCCCTCGGCCTGCCGGCGTGCGCCCTCAGCTTGCCCGCGTGCGCCCTCGGCCCGTCGGCGTGCGTCCTGGGGCTGACCCCAAACGTCGAGGGCCTGTCCGCATGAGTCCTCGGCCACCGCGACGGCCGCCCGGACGAGTGCGGCCGTGGCCCTCGAACGCGACTGCTGCGGCCAGGCGATCGCCACGACCGCGGGCGGGGCGTCGGTGACGGGGCGGTAGACGACCCCGGGGCGCGGATAGCGGTCGGCCACGGAGGCGGGCAGCAGGCTGATCACCTCGCCCAGCGCCACGAGCGTCAGCAGCTGGGCGAGGTCGCGGCCCCTGCTCCGCCTGCCGTCGAGGAACCGGTGGAGCTCCCCGGGGCGCAGACCGAGGTCTTCGAGGGCGAGACGGTCGCGGGCGGCAAGGGGGTCGTTCGAGGCCAGCGCGGCGACGCGCGGCTCGACGGCCAGTGTCTCGCTGTCCAGGCCGGTGCGGTCGAACGGCTCGTGGACCAGGGCGACATCGGCCTCGCCGCGGCGCAGCAGCCGGGGCGACTCCTGCCATGCGCACAGGCGGACGGTGACCGGGACCGCGGCCGGGTCGGCCGCGTAGCGCTCGAGGACCGGTTCCAGCAGACCGGCGTCGCCGTCGGCCTTCACCGCCAGGACCAGGCCGCCGGCCGGGGCGGCCGCACGGCGCGCCCGGTGCCCGGCCGCCTCCAGCGCGTCCAGCGCGATCCGCGCCTCCGCCAGCAGCACCTCGCCGGCCGGGGTCAGCGCGACACTGTGGGTGGTCCGCTCGAACAGGGTGACGCCGAGCTCCGTCTCCAACCGGCGGATCGCCCGGGACAGGGGCGGCGGCGAGATGCCCAGCCGTTCGGCGGCGCGGGCGAAGTTGAGCTCCTCGGCGACGGCGACGAAGTAGCGCAGCGGACGGGACTCCACGTCATCCCCCTGAGATCGGTATTGCCTTCAGGGTAACGACCAGGAGCGGATCGATCCTTCAGCCGCGGCCGCCCGGAGCGCAGGATCGATCCGTCGATCCGTCGATCCGTTGACCCATCGACCTGTCGATCCGTTCCCTTCGCGACTTCCGGACTCTGGAGATTCCCGTGATCGTAGTGACCACCCCGACCGGCCAGATCGGCCGTCAGCTTCTCGACCGCCTGCTCGACACCCCGGACACCACGGGGCAGCTCCGGGTGATCGCCCGCGACCCGGCACGCCTGGCGCCGTCGGCGCGGAACCGCGCCGAGGTGTTCCAGGGCTCGCACGCCGATCCCGAGGTCCTCGCGGCGGCGTGCGACGGTGCCGACCAGGTGTTCTGGCTCGTGCCCCCGACGCCCGGCGCCGACAGCGCGGAGGAGCACTTCCGCACCTTCACTCAGGCGCTGTGCAAGGTGATCGACGCCCAGGGGGTCGAACGGGTCGTCGCCGTCTCCACACTGGGCCGCGGGGTGGCGCAGAACGCCGGCCAGATCTCGGCGTCGCTGGCCATGGACGACCGGATCAGGGCCACCGGCGTGCACTACCGTGCGCTGTGCCCCCCGTTCCTCATGGAGAACCTGCTCGGCCAGGCCGAGTCGATCCGCGCCCAGGGCGTGTTCCGCCTGGCCGCGCCCGAGGACCGAGTCGTACGCACCTGCGCCACCCGTGACATCGCCGCCACGGCGGCCCGGCTGCTGCTCGACGGCTCCTGGAGCGGGCACGGCGACGTTCCGCTGGCCGGACCCGACGCGCTGACCCCCGAGGGGATGGCGCGGGTTCTCTCCGAGGTCCTCGAGCGGCCGGTGCGCGTGCAGCGCATGAGCATCGCGGACTACAAGGCGGCCGTGCTGCGCTCCGGGGCGTCCGAGGGCTGGGCGCAGGGCGTGGCCGACATGGCCTGGGCGCTCGAGGAACAGGGCTTCTACGGAGCCTCGCAGCCGAGCACCCCCGACACCGCGCCCACCGGCTTCCGCCAGTGGTGCGAGGAGGTGCTCAAGCCGGCCGTCCTCGCCTGAACGCGGCGGACGCGGCACCGGCTCACCGCTCCAGCAGCATCCGCTGAAGCTCCCGGGCGGCGCGCGGCGGGGCCACGTCGCTGCGGTGGGCCAGGGCGATCGTGCGGTACAGGCCGGGGCGGGCCAGCGGGGTGACGCGCAGCCCCTGCCCGGAGCGGGCGGCGACCATGCGCGGCACCACGGCGACGCCGAGACCGGCCCGTACGAAGCCCAGCACAGCGTCCATCTCGCCGCCCTCGACCGCGAACTCCGGCTCGAAGCCCTCGGCCCGGCACGCGGCCACGGTCAGCTCGCGCAGGTCGTAGCCGTGGCGGAACATCACCAGGCGCTCGCCCTCCAGGTCCGCGATCCGCACCGTCCGCCGTTCCGAACCGCCCGGCACGGGCGCCTCCGGCGACGACACCACCACCAGGTCCTCGCGCAGCAGCTCCACCGTGGTCAGCGCGGGGGACGGGGTGGGCAGCGGCAGGACCACCAGGGCCAGGTCGAGGGCGCCGCGGGCCAGCTCCCGTACCAGGTCGTGCGAGCCGCCCTCCTCCACCAGCAGCCGGATGCCGGGGTAGCGGTCGTGGAAGGCGCGCAGCACGTCCGGCAGCAGGCCCGTGCACACACTCGGGGTCGCCCCGAGGCGTACCCGGCCGCTGCGCAGCTGTACCAGTTCCTGCACCTCGTGCCGGGCGGTGTCCGCGTCGGCGAGGATGCGCCGGGCCAGCGGCAGCAGCGCCTCGCCCGCGTCGGTGAGCGTGATGTTGCCGCGCGCCCGCAGGAACAGGTCCGCGCCCAGCTCCCGCTCCAGCGCCTTGATCTGCTGGGAGAGCGAGGGCTGGGCGACGTGCACCAGGTCGGCGGCCCGGGTGAAGTGCCGGGTCTCGGCGACCGCCACGAAGTACTGGAGCTGCTGGAACTGCACCGTGCCATCATAGCCAGCTCCTATCGAAACAAGCCGCACCATGTCTTGGACCGATGGGGTCCTTCGGCCCTAGCGTCATGCGCATGGCTCTGGCAACGCGGACGGACCGACGGCCGTCCATGGCGCGCACCGTGTGGGACTCGACCGTCGGCAAGAAGACCGTGATGGCGGTCAGCGGGCTGATCATGCTGCTGTACCTGGTCCTCCACCTGTACGGGAACCTGAAGGTGTTCTTCGGGCTCGAGGCGATCGACGACTACGCCGTCTGGCTCCGCAATGTGGGCGAACCGTTCATGCACCGCATGTGGACGCTCTGGCTGGTCCGCGCCGTGCTGGTGGTCGCCGTCGTGGCCCACGCCGTCAGCGCGTACCAGCTCAGCCGGCGCGACATCAAGGCCCGTCCCAGCACGTACGTGCACAAGAAGCCGCGGGCGACCTACGCCACGCGCACCATGCGCTGGGGCGGGGTCATCCTCGGGCTGTTCATCGTCTGGCACATCCTCGACCTGACCACCGGCACCGTGCACCCCGGCGGCTTCCAGGACGCCCACCCGTACGAGAACATCGTCGACACCTTCTCGACCTGGTACGGCAACGTCATCTACATCGTCGCGATGCTGGCTCTCGGCCTGCACATCCGGCACGGCTTCTGGAGTGCCGCCCAGACCCTGGGTGCGGGCAGCCGTACCCGCGACCGTGCCCTGAAGGCCACCGCCAACCTTCTCGCACTGCTGCTCACGGCCGGCTTCATCTCCATTCCCGTGGGCGTCATGACCGGATTGGTGAGCTGACATGACCTCGTACCTGGACTACACGACCGGTGAGCCGGTCGCCGACACCAAGGCCCCCGCCGGCCCGATCAACGAGCGCTGGGACAAGCGCCGTTTCGAGGCCAAGCTGGTCAACCCGGCCAACCGCCGCAAGCAGACGGTCATCGTCGTCGGCACCGGTCTGGCCGGCGGCTCCGCCGGCGCCACCCTCGCCGAACAGGGCTACCGCGTCGTGCAGTTCTGCTACCAGGACTCCCCGCGTCGCGCCCACTCCATCGCCGCGCAGGGCGGCATCAACGCGGCCAAGAACTACCGCAACGACGGCGACTCGATCCACCGGTTGTTCTACGACACCGTCAAGGGCGGCGACTTCCGCTCCCGCGAGTCCAACGTGCACCGCCTGGCCCAGATCTCCGTGGAGATCATCGACCAGTGCGTGGCCCAGGGCGTGCCGTTCGCCCGCGAGTACGGCGGCCTGCTCGACACCCGCTCCTTCGGCGGCGTCCAGGTCTCCCGCACCTTCTACGCCCGCGGCCAGACGGGCCAGCAGCTGCTGCTGGGCGCCTACCAGGCGCTGTCGCGGCAGATCGCCGCCGGGAACATCGAGATGCACCCGCGCACCGAGATGCTGGACCTGATCGTCGTGGACGGCCGCGCCCGCGGCATCGTCGCCCGCGACCTGATCACCGGGAAGATCGACACCTACTTCGCGGACGCCGTCGTCCTCGCCTCCGGCGGCTACGGCAACGTCTTCTACCTGTCGACCAACGCCATGAACTCCAACGCGACCGCCATCTGGCGGGCGCACCGGCGCGGCGCCTACTTCGCCAACCCCTGCTTCACCCAGATCCACCCCACCTGCATCCCGCGCACCGGCGACCACCAGTCCAAGCTGACGCTGATGAGCGAGTCGCTGCGCAACGACGGCCGTATCTGGGTGCCCAAGGCCAAGGGCGACACCCGCCCGCCGAACGAGATCCCCGAGGACGAGCGCGACTACTACCTGGAGCGCATCTACCCGTCCTTCGGCAACCTCGTGCCCCGCGACATCGCCTCCCGCGCCGCGAAGAACGTCTGCGACGAGGGCCGCGGCGTCGGCCCCGGCGGACAAGGCGTGTACCTGGACTTCGCCGACGCCATCAAGCGGATGGGCAGGAAGAAGGTCGAGGAGAAGTACGGCAACCTCTTCGACATGTACGAGCGGATCACCGCGGAGAACCCGTACGAGGTGCCCATGCGGATCTATCCCGCCGTGCACTACACGATGGGCGGCCTGTGGGTCGACTACGACCTGCAGACCACGATCCCCGGCCTGTTCGCCGTCGGTGAGGCCAACTTCTCCGACCACGGCGCCAACCGCCTCGGCGCCTCCGCCCTGATGCAGGGCCTGGCCGACGGCTACTTCGTCCTGCCGGCCACCATCAACGACTACCTGGCCCGCCACCCGCACCAGGACGCGGTCACCGACGGCCACCCGGTCGTCCAGGAGGTCCTGGCCGAGACCGAGGACCGGCTGAACCTGCTCCTCTCCGTCGACGGCGACCGCACCCCGGACTCCTTCCACCGCGAACTCGGCGAACTGATGTGGGAGTTCTGCGGCATGGCCCGCACCGACGAGGGCCTGCGCAAGGCGCTCGACCGGATCCCGCAGATCCGCGAGGAGTTCTGGCGGCGCATCAAGGTGCCCGGCACCGGCGAGGAACTCAACCAGTCCCTGGAGAAGGCCAACCGCATCGTCGACTACCTGGAGCTCGCCGAGCTCATGTGCCTCGACGCCCTGCACCGCTCCGAGTCCTGCGGCGGCCACTTCCGCGAGGAGTCCCAGACCGCCGACGGCGAGGCCGCCCGCAAGGACGACGAGTTCGGCTACGCGGCCGCCTGGGAGTTCACGGGTACGGGCGAGGCCCCTGCCCTGCACAAGGAAGACCTGGTCTTCGAGTACGTCCACCCCACCCAGCGGAGCTACGCATGAAGCTCACCCTGCGCGTCTGGCGGCAGAAGAACGCCGACGCCGACGGCGCCATGTCCACCTACGAGGTGGACGGCATCTCGCCCGACATGTCCTTCCTGGAGATGCTGGACGTCCTCAACGAACAGCTCATCCTCTCCGGCGAGGAGCCGGTCGCCTTCGACCACGACTGCCGCGAGGGTATCTGCGGCGCGTGCAGCCTCGTCATCAACGGCGACGCCCACGGGCCGGAGCGCACCACCACCTGCCAGCTCCACATGCGGTCCTTCCGGGACGGCGACACCATCGACATCGAACCGTGGCGGGCCGCGGCGTTCCCGGTGGTGAAGGACCTGGTCGTGGACCGCTCGGCGTTCGACCGGATCATCCAGGCCGGCGGCTACATCACCGCGCCGACCGGTTCCGCGCCGGAGGCCCACGCGACAGCGGTGCCGAAGGCGGACGCCGACTTCGCCTTCGAGCACGCGGAGTGCATCGGCTGCGGGGCCTGCGTCGCGGCCTGCCCGAACGGCGCCGCGATGCTCTTCACCTCCGCCAAGATCAACCACCTCAACGTGCTGCCGCAGGGCGCGCCCGAGCGGGAGACCCGCGTGCTGGACATGGTGGCGCAGATGGACGCGGAGGGCTTCGGCGGGTGCACCCTGACCGGCGAGTGCGCCACCGCCTGCCCCAAGGGCATCCCGCTGATGTCCATCACCAGCATGAACAAGGAGTGGCTGCGGGCGACCCGCAAGGTCGCCAAGCGATAGGCGTTCGCCGACAGGGTGCGGACGGGCGGGACCGGGCGTGGTGCTCAACCCCGGTCCCGCCAGGCACCGTTGTCAGTGGGCGGCGGTAGGGTGCCCGCATGATCTTCGGCAACGAGGGGAGGGAGCGGTTCCTCGACGCCGTCACGGCGTTCGAGGCCGCGGTGCTCGACCGGGACGGTGACCGGTCGACGCAGGCGTTCCAGGAGATTCACCGGCACTTCCAGCAGGCGGGCGACGAGGAGATCGCGGCGGCCGGCCCGCGCCTGGCCGCGCTGCTGTCCGAGGTCCCGCCGGGGCCGCGCGGGGTGATCGCCGTGGTGGTCGGCGCCTGCGTGGAGCGGGGTGCGGACGCACGCCGGTGCGCCTCGTACGTCTTCGACGGGCTCGCCGGCGCGCTGGCCGACGCCGGCGAGTTCTGCGAGCGCTGGGCGGCGACCGGGGGAGGGGACTTCCCCGAACCGGACCCCGGCGATCCGGACCCCGCCGTCGTCGAGCGGGCCGGCTGGGAGGCGGCCCAGGGCTGGTGGACGCTGCCCCAGTGGGAGATGGCGTCCGTCGCGGTGCTGAACCGCCCCGAGGTGCGCACCACGCTCGGCGACGCCCTGCGCAACCGGCTGCTGTCGGCCGTACGCCCGGTTCAGAAGGCCTCCGGGCACGACTTCAAGTGCCTGGTGTACGCCCTGCTCGTGCTGGACGACGAACCGCTGGTCGTCCTGCACCGCCCCACCGGAACCGGCTACGCGCTCCGGATGGGCGGCATCGGGGACAACTTCCAGCTGCACACCCTGCTCGCCGACGTCCTCGTCGGCGGCGGCCACATACCCGGCCGGGCCCCGTCCGCCGCGGAGGCGGCCGTCTGCCGGGACCAGCCCGGGCAGGTGCCCACCACCGGCTCCTTCGACCTCGTCGCCCCGACCGGGGAATGGATCTGGAACGAGGGCACCCCCTCGGACATCCCCGTCGTGGACGGCGTACGGCTGCTCGTCCTCGACCCGCCGTCCTACCAGCGTAGCTGGCCCGCCGGCCGGTTCTTCCCGCACATGACCGGCGGCCTCGTCCTGGAGCGCGTCCTGGACCGGGAGGAGGCAGGGCGGCTGCTCGCCGGGTGCGTGACCAAGGAGGGCTGAGCGTCCTCGACCCGCCGTTCAGCATCCCCACATCTGCTCTCCCGGCACAGGTCACGCGCGCGCCAACCGGCATCGGAAGAACAGGGGCGGGGGCCGTACGCCACGGCCCCGCCACCCCCGTCGCCGAACCGGCCCGTGCCCAGGAGTCAGCCATGACCGGCGTTTCCACCCTCGACCGTCCCCCGCAGCCCGCGGCACCCACCCGCTACACCGTCACCCTGGCCCGCGACGAGGCGGACGTACGCGCCGCGCAGCGGCTGCGCCACGACGTCTTCGCCGGCGAGATGGGCGCCCTGCTGACCACCCCGCAGCCCGGCCACGACATCGACGCCTTCGACGCGTACTGCGACCACCTCCTGGTGCGCGAGGAGACGACGGGGCAGGTCGTCGGCACCTACCGGCTGCTGCCGCCGGAGCGGGCAGCGATCGCCGGACGCCTGTACTCGGAGGGCGAGTTCGACCTCGCCCCGCTGGATGCGATCCGGCCCCACCTGGTGGAGGTGGGCCGCTCCTGCGTGCACCCCGATCACCGCGACGGCGCGGTGATCGGCCTGATCTGGGCGGGCATAGCCCGCTACATGGTCGACCACGGCCACGACTGGCTCGCCGGCTGCTGCTCGATCCCGCTCGCCGACGGCGGCACCGTGGCCGCCGCCACCTGGGACCGGGTCCGCGCCAGGCACCTGGCGCCGGAGGAGTTCCGGGTACGGCCCCTGCTGCCGTGGATCCCGGGCACCGAGCCGCCCGCCGCACGCACCGAGCTGCCCGCCCTGCTGCGCGGCTACCTCCGCCTGGGTGCCTGGGTGTGCGGCGAGCCCGCCCACGACCCGGACTTCGGCGTCGCCGACCTCTACGTGCTGCTGTCGATCCGCCGGATCAACCCGCGCTATCTGCGCCACTTCCTGTCCCTGCTGCCGGCCGTCCGATGAGCGTCTGGCTGCCCGGAGCGCCCTGCACCCCCACGGCGTGCGTGGAGACGACGGGGCCGGCGGCAGCTCTGCCGCGCGCCGTGCTGCGGCTGGCGGCGGTCGCGGCCCTGCTGCTCGCCGGGGTGGTGCTGGCGCCGCTCGGCGGCCGGGTCCCGGCCGGCTGGATCCGGCGCTGGTGCCGGGCGATCGTACGGGCCTGCGGAGTCCGGGTACGGATCGCCGGCGCCGCCGCGCCCACCGGCGGCCTGCTGCTGGTCGCCAACCACATCTCCTGGCTGGACGTCCCGCTGCTGACCGCGGTGCGCCCGGCCCGGATGCTGGCCAAGGCGGAGATCCGCCGCTGGCCGGTGGCGGGCCCGCTCGCCGCCCGCGGCGGCGCCCTGTTCCTCGAACGGGACCGGCTGCGCGCCCTGCCCGGCACGGTCGCGCTGATCGCCGGCGCGCTGCGTGACGGCACCGCGGTCGCGGCCTTTCCCGAGGGCAGCACCTGGTGCGGCCGGGCCGAGGGCCGCTTCCACCGGGCCGTCTTCCAGGCCGCCCTCGACGCGGGCGTAGCGGTCCAGCCGGTCCGCATCCGCTACCGCGTCGCCGGCGGGGCCGCCAGCACCGCCCCGGCCTTCGTGGGGGACGACTCCCTGCTCGCGTCGCTGTGGCGGGTCGCCTCGGCCCGCGGCCTCACGGCCGAGGTCGACGTACGGCCCGCCATCGCACCCGGCACCCACCCGGACCGTCGCACCCTGGCCCGCGCCGCCCACCCGGTCCGCACCGGCGAACCTCGGTGGGCGCACGCGGCCCTAGGGGGTGTCTCGCCGATCATGCCGGGCTGATCCGGCCTGATCGACGAGACACTCCCTGGTGGCGTGAACACGCAGAGAGCGCGGTTCCTCAGATGCGGCGCACGGTGTGCAGCGCCGTGGCGTAGGTGCCCGTGCCGTCGAGGAGCGAGGCGCCGCCGAGGTCGGACATGGTGGGCCCGTCGACGGTCTTGCGGCTGGAGACGAAGCGGCGCTTGCCGGCCACGTCCGCGCCCAGATGGATCCCGACGTGGTCGACCGTGACGGTCGGGTTGTCGTCGCCGGAGTCGGCGTTGAAGAGGACGAGGTCACCGGGCTGGAGCAGGGCCGCGGCGGGCGGCTTGGTGCCGTCGGTCCGGTCGATGACGACACCGGGCGCGTAGTCGACGATGTAGCGGGAGTTGCGCGGTATCCGCTCCCCGGAGGTGTCCGCGCCCGCGGCCATCGGCACGCCCATGTGGTAGCCGTACACCATGCGCGTGTAGCCCGAGCAGTCCATGTTGCCGACCTGCTTGCTGGACGGACCGGTGTAGGTGCCGTCGGGGAACGTCCAGCCGACGTCCATGTACTCGTGGAAGTCGGCGCCCTCGTAGCGGTAGCCCTGCGGGTTCAGATAGCCGTAACCGGACTCGCCCAGCACCTGCTTGCCCTGCGCCGGCCCGTCCCCGGCCGTGACCGCGGGAGCGCCGCCGAGGAACATGGCGGCGTACGCCAGCACGTCCGGCACGGTGGAGCCGGCCCAGCCGCGGATCGTCTGCTCCAGCTCCGCCGTCCAGGTGCCGTCGAAGGGCTGGGGCAGCACCCGCACCCAGTCGCCGTGGGTGACGGTCGGCGGGGTGTCCCAGTTCGCGGCGTCCACCTCGAAGCGGCTGACATACAGCTTGACCGGCAGGTTCGTGCACCCGTTGTTGGCCAGGGCGCGCAGCCCCACCCGGCCCTTGCCGAAAGTCGAGTCGTTGATGTCCACGGCCCACGCGGACGGCTCCGTCGCGTCCGAGCGCCAGGCCTTGGCCCGGATCCGCGAGCCCTCGCGGCGCACCCGGATCGTCCAGTCGGTGCCGGCGGGGTTGCCCGTGGCCAGCGTGATGGCGGAGGCGAGCTGGGTGACCGCGTCGGCGACCTCCTTCTCGACCCGCAGTTCGACCGCTCCGGTGGTCAGGAAGGACAGCCGGGCCCGGTAGTTGTTGTGGGTGTCCTGGTAACCGAAGGACAGCGCGTACGAACACGCCTGCCCGGTGGGCACCTTGTCGAACCGGGCCACGGAACGCACGTCGACGTCGGTGATCTCGTCGTCGCGCAGGGTCGCGTGACGGCTGGCGTAGTCGGTGGTCAGGGCGATGATGCCGGTGCCGGGCACGACCGAGTAGTCCGTGACGTCGGGGCCGAGCGTGGACCAGCTGCCGCCGCCCGGCGAGGTGCCCCAGTACTTCCGGTCGGCCTCCGGCAGCGTGGTGTCCGGCAAGGTGCGTCCGAAGTCGTCCACGAAGGGGCGCTTGTTCTCGGCGAACGTTCTTCGCGGGCCGGGCAGCAGCACGGTCCGGGCGCCGTGGGTCAGCAGAGCGACGCGTCTGCCACCGGAGGTGATCTCCGTGCGGGCCGGGGTCCCGGACAGCACAGTGGCGGTGAGCGGCGAGGTCAGCGTCACCGGCGTGAAGTAGGAGGCGTCCAGCGGAGGCAGGGTCACCGAGGAGCGGGCCGAGGTCAGGCCCGCCGGCGCCGGCAGGGGGTCCACGGTCGTGGGGGCGGCGTCCGCGCGGGCGGGAGCCGCGGCCAGGCCGCTGAGCGGAACGGCGGCGGCGGTGGCGGCGAAGGCGGCGAGCAGGCCGCGACGAGAGGTGCGTGTCATGGCGGCCATGATCCAACACGGCCCGGCAGCCACGAGCGCCGACTCGGGACAAGTCTCGTAAGATACCTATGCGTTGAGCCTCCCGATGCGTCCGGTCAGTCCCGTTCCGGGGTCTCGCCTCCCTCCTCGCGGTCCCCGCCGTCCATGCCGCCCCGAGTCCCCTCGGCGCTCCCGGTGCCGGGCCGCAGTGCCCGCGCCAGATAGGGCGCCGTGGCGCTTCCCTCCGCCCGGGCCACCTGAGCCGGCGGTCCCGCCGCCACGATCCGGCCGCCCGCGTCGCCGCCGCCCGGCCCCAGGTCCACGACCCAGTCGGCGTCCGCGACGACGGACATGTCGTGCTCGACGACGATCACGGTGTGCCCGGCGTCGACCAGCCCGTGCAGCTGCCGCATCAACACCTCGACATCGGCCGGGTGCAGACCGGTCGTCGGTTCGTCCAGGAGGTAGAGGGTGTGGCCGCGGCGCCCGCGCTGCAGCTCACTGGCCAGCTTGATGCGCTGTGCCTCGCCGCCGGACAGCTCGGTCGCGGGCTGGCCCAGACGCAGATAGCCGAGGCCCACGTCGAGGAGGGCGCCGAGGCTGCGGGCCGCGGCCGGGGTGTCGGCGAAGAACTCGGCCGCGCCCTCCACTGTCATGTCCAGCACCTGGGCGATGTTCCGCCCGCGGTACGTCACCCGGAGCGTCTCGGGGTTGTACCGGGCCCCACCGCAGTCCGGGCAGGGGGCGTAGGTGCTGGGGAGGAACAGCAGCTCCACGCTGACGAACCCCTCGCCCTGGCAGGTCTCGCACCGGCCACCGGCCACGTTGAAGGAGAACCGCCCGACCCCGTAACCGAGTTCGCCGGCCGTGCCGGTGCCCGCGAACACCTTCCGTACGACGTCGAACAGCCCGGTGTAGGTGGCCAGGTTGGAGCGCGGGGTCCGCCCGATCGGCTTCTGGTCCACGCGGACCAGCCGCCCGACCCCGGCCAGATCCTCCGTGATCGCCCCGATGAGCGTGGACTTGCCGGACCCCGACACACCGGTGACCGCGGTGAACGCACCGAGCGGGAACTCGGCTGTCACCCCGCGCAGGTTGTGCCGGGTGACCGGCCCGGCCTTCAGCTGCCCGCGCGGCGGCCGGACCCGGCGCGCCGGCGCGCCGCCCCGGCCGAACAGGTGACGGGCCGTGGCCGACCCGGCCACCCCCGCCAGCTCGGCGACCGGCCCGCTGTGCAGCACCCGCCCGCCGTGCTCCCCGGCCCGCGGCCCCACGTCCACGACCCAGTCGGCGCCGCGCACCACGTCCAGATGGTGCTCCACCACGAACACCGAGTTGCCCGCGGCCTTCAACCGCTGCAACACCGTGAGCAGAGCCTCGGTGTCCGCCGGGTGCAGCCCCGCCGACGGCTCGTCGAGGACGTACACGACACCGAACAGCCCGGAGCGCAACTGGGTGGCCAGGCGCAGCCGCTGGAGCTCACCGGCCGACAGGGTGGGCGCGGCCCGGTCCAGGCTGAGATAGCCGAGGCCGAGCTCGACGACGGGCGCGATACGGGACTTCAGGTCGTCGGTGAGGACGCGGGCCGCCTCCGAGGTGCCTTGGAGGACCCCGGCCAGCTCGCCGAGCGGCAGCGCGGCCAGCTCGGCGATGGTGCGCCCGGCGAAGGTGACGGCCAGCGCCTCCGGCCGCAGCCTGCTGCCACCGCAGACCGGGCAGGGCGCCGAGACGAGGAAGCGCTCGGCCTTCGCCCGCAGCGTCGCACTCTTCGAATCGGCGAACGTCTTCATCACATACCGATGGGCGCTCATGTACGTGCCCTGGTAGGGCCGCTGGATCCGATCGGCCTCCCGCACCGGATGCACGGTCACCACCGGCTGCTCGTCCGTGAACAGGATCCACTCCCGCTGCTCGGCGGGCAGCTCGCGCCAGGGCCGGTCGACGTCGTACCCGAGCGCGTCCAGGATGTCCCGCAGGTTCTTGCCCTGCCAGGCACCCGGCCACGCCGCGATCGCCCCCTCGCGGATCGACAGCGAGGGGTCCGGGACCAGCAGTTCCTCCTCCGTACGGTGCACCCGCCCCAGCCCGTGGCACTCCGGGCAGGCCCCGGCCGCCGTGTTGGGCGAGAAGGCGTCCGAGTCCAGCCGCTCGGCGCCCGGCGGATAGTCACCGGCCCGGGAGAACAGCATGCGCAGCGAGTTGGAGAGGTTGGTCACCGTCCCCACGGAGGACCGCGAGGTCGGGGCCGACCGCCGCTGCTCCAGCGACACCGCGGGCGGCAGCCCGGTGATCTCTCCGACCTTGGGCGCCCCCACCTGGTGGATGAGCCGGCGCGCGTACGGCGCCACCGACTCGAAGTACCGCCGCTGCGCCTCCGCGTAGATCGTCCCGAACGCAAGCGACGACTTCCCCGACCCCGACACCCCTGTGAACACGGCCAGCGCGTCCCGCGGCACATCGACGTCAACGCCTTTGAGATTGTGCTCACGAGCACCGCGGACTCGGACGTACGGGTCGTGGGGGGTGTGCATGGGGTCGCTCCGTACGGAGGTGCGGTGGTCGAGGGGCAAACCCCGCGATCCTACGCGCATCGCCGGGCCGGAGTTCGCCTCCGGCCGACTCCCCGGCCGAAACCGCCTGGCGTGCGGCTCCGAGGGTGCTTGACCTGCGCACATGCCGTCCGCGAAGACCTCCTTCGTCTGTCTGCCCTGCCGGGCCTCCTACAAGCAGCCCTACGACCGGGAAAGGCCCGAGCGGATCTGCCCCCGCTGTGCACGGCCGCTGATCCATGCGGGCTCCGCCTTCGCCGCGCCCCCGCGTCGTGACCGGGCGGCCTGGCGGGTCCTCGCCGTCCTGCTCCACGCGGGCGTGCGCTTCCACAAGAGCTGCTGCGGCGGGCCGGGGTATCGCCCGCGGACCCCGCGCGAGGTCCGTGAGCGCATGACGTACGCCCGCCGCAGCGGCGAGCCCTTCGGCGAGGCCCTGGTACGGCTCGACGTTCCGTAGGGACCAGCGGTTGCGGTCAGTCCTCCAGACGGACCGGCATCAGGATGGAGAACGTGTCCTCGTCACCGGGCCGGCGGATCGCCACCGGGGCCGTGGGAGCCCCGAAATCCAGGATCAGCCGGTCGTCGCCCCCGGAGGCCAGTGCCTCCAGCAGGAACGCGCGGTTGACGGCGACACGGCCCAGGTCGTCGTCGCCGTCCGCCCGGACGGTCACCGTGCCGTCGTCCGCGACGCCGAGCACCGTCAGGTCGCAGGAGACGCCGTCCTGCTCGCGCACCTCACCGACCCGGACAGGGCCTGTTTCCAGCGCCTTCCGGAAGTCCGGCACATCGACGAGGGCGCGGCGTCCCGCCGGCAGCTGGAGGAGGCGACGGTAGTCGGGGAAGTCGTGGTCGAGGCACTGGCCTGCCGTCTGACGGGCACCCGCCTCGAGTGTGACGCGGTCGCCGTCCACGGTGAGCCGGACGGGTTCGTCGCCGCTCAGCAGGGCCCGCATCGCATCGACCAGCGGGGTGGGCACGACGACCCGGACGCGGCGATCGCCGTACCCTACGGTCGCGGTGCGCCCGACGGCCATGCGGTAGCGGTCGGTGGCCACGACCTGGAGCCCGTCGCCCTCGATGTCGAACAGGACCCCGCCCAGCATCGGCAGCTCCGGGTCGGTGCTGACCGCGAAGCGGACGGCGTCCAGCGCGGCGGCCAGCCCGGACGCGGACAGGGACAGGCGGGCGGGGGCGGTGCGGAGCGATGACATGGGGTTCTCCCGGTGGTCGAGCAGGGCTCGGAGTGCGGAGAACTCACCGCGGGCATCGGACAGTCCCGCTTCGAGCCGGCGTAGATGCGCCTGCAGAAGCGTCAGTACCAGATCGGTGTCCGAGCCGGACCAGCCGGCCAGCACCAGCCGGATGTCGGCCAGCGGCATTCCGGCCCGGCGCAGCCGGGCCAGCACCCGCGCCTCGCCGAGCTGCTCCGGCTCGTACCAGCGGTAGCCGCTCACCGGATCGACCCAGGCCGGGCCCAGCACCCCGGCACGGTCGTAGAACCGCAGCGCGCTCACGCTCAGTCCGCTCTCCTGGGCCATCTCCCCGATACTGCGCATCTCGCTCTCCACACCCGGAACCCTGAGCCCTCGACCAGGTCGAGGGTCAAGCCCGCCCCGGCACCGCCTTGGAGGCGCTGAAGACCCGCGCCAGCCGCCGGTAGGAGTCCAGCAGGGCGTGATGATCGTACGTGCTGGTGGTGAGCAGGACCTCCTGGGCGCCCGTCTGCTTCAGGACGGTCTCGAGTTCGTCGGCCACCTGATCCTCGGTGCCCGCGAGGTGACCGGTCAGACCGGAGTCGTAGAAGCCGCGCTCCTTCGCGGTCATCGGCAGGGACTCGACGCGGTCGGCGGGCGGCAGGGGCGGGAACGTTCCGTGGGTGCGGGCGTGGGCCATGGACCAGGCCTCCGGGATCAGGAGCCGGCGGGCCTCCTCGCGGGTGCCGGCGACCGCGACCGTGCCGGAGATCACGACGTACGGCTCCCGCGCCCAGGGGGAGGGGCGGAAGGCGTCGCGGTACCGCTCGATGCCGCGCAGCATCTTCTCCCGGTCGCGCAGGTCACCGATGACCATGGGCAGGCCCGCGCGGGCCGCGATCGCGACGCCCTCGCCCATCGCCAGCACGAACGGCGGCACGCGCAGGCCCTCGGCGGGCCGTGCGCGCACCCCCGTCGGGGACGTGCCCTCGAACCAGCCGAGCAGTTCGGCCAGTTGCGCCTCGAAGTCCTCGGCGGCGTGCCTGTCCCGTCCCAGGGCCCTGCGCACGCCGTCGGTGAAGCCGACGGAACGGCCGAGGCCCATGTCGATGCGCCCCGGGTACAGCGACTCCAGCACACCGAACTGCTCGGCCACCACCAGCGGCTGGTGGTTGGGCAGCATCACGCCGCCCGTACCCACCCGGATCGTGCGGGTCGCGGCCGCCACGGCGGCGGCCAGCACCGTCGGCGCGGACCCGGCGACGCCGGGCACGCCGTGGTGCTCCGAGACCCAGAACCGGTGGTAGCCGAGGCGCTCCACCTCCTGCGCCAGCCGCACGGTGTCGCGCAGCGCCTCCGAGGGCGGGTGGCCCTCGCGCGTGCGGGAGCGGTCCAGGACGGAGAAGCGGGTGGCCGCGATCGGGGAACTCACACCCGGTTCAACGCGGGGGCACGCCCGTGATTCCCGCGCGGTGCCGTGGGGCGGCGTGGGGTGCGGTGGGGCAGCCGTGGGGTGCCGCGGGGTGGGCCGTGGGGTGCGGTGGGGCCGCCGTGGGGTGCCGTGGGGTGCGGTGGGGCAGCCGTGGGGTGCCGCGGGGTGGGCCGTGGGGTGCGGTGAGTTAGGCCGTGGGGTGCGCGGTGCGACGGCGGGGTCAGTCGGAGTCGGGGGAGGCGCCGTCCGTCTCCGGGCCCCAGTACTCGGGGCCGCCGCCGCGCCAGTCGATCAGCGGGGACACCGAGACCTCCGCGGGGTCCACCTCGAGGCCGGCCCGGCGCAGGAACTCGGCGACATCCGCGATGCTGTACGCCAGCCCCAGGATCTCGCCGTCCACACGGACGCGCCGGCCGCCCGTCGGCGAGGGCGGGTGCACGGTCACGGGCAGTGATCCGGACATGTTCCCAGCATCAGGCGCCGGGCCCGCCCCCGCATCCGGACGGCACGCGGTCCGCCGCCGACGGCGGCCCGCCCGCTGTGCCCGGCACCCTGTCCGCTCCGCCCGGCGCCCCGGCGCCCCGGCGCCCGGGCGCCCTGGGGCCTTTCGTTTGGATCACGCCGGGCTCGCGGGGTCTGGCACCGCGCCTCGCCGCGTCGCCGTCGGTCGCCGATGCTCCGCATCGACTCCCTCCTCCGCCTTGCGATGCTCCCCCACTGCCTGAACGGCGTGGGAGGTGTCCCCAGCACCAGACCCCGCTCCCTGATCCGGCCTGATCCAAACGAAAGGCCCTAGGCTGTGCGTGTGAAGGACAGCGGTCAGCGGCCCCTCGCCGTGTTCGACCTGGACAACACCCTCGCCGACACGGCGCACCGGCAGCGGTTCCTCGAGCAGCGGCCCCGGGACTGGGACGCCTTCTTCGCCGCCGCGCCCCAGGATCCCCCGCTCGCCGAGGGCGTACGGCTCGCCCTGGACAGTGCGCGCGAATGCGAGGTCGTCTACCTCACCGGGCGGCCCGAGTGGTGCCGCCGGGACACCCTCGACTGGCTCGCCGCCCACGGGCTGCCCGAGGGACGTGTGCACATGCGGCGTGACGAAGACCGCAGGCCGGCCCGCCGCACCAAGCTGGAGATCCTGCGCCGGCTCGCCCGTACCCGGGAGATCCGCGTCCTCGTGGACGACGACGAGCTGGTGTGCGCGGACGCCGAAGGGGCGGGCTTCCGCGTCCTGCGCGCCCGCTGGGCGACTCCCTCCGCCGAGCTGAAGATCGCGCAGGAGCGCGAGGGGCGGACCTGACGGGTGCCGGGCTGCCCGCGGCGGCCCCGGCCGGCCTCAGTCCGCGTCCTCGATCCGGAAGCCGACCTTGAGCCCCACCTGGTAGTGCTCGATCCGCCCGTTCTCGATCTGGCCCCTGACCTGGGTCACCTCGAACCAGTCCAGGTTGCGCAGGGTCTGCGAGGCACGGTTGATGGCGTTGCGGATGGCGTCGTCCACCCCTTCGTGCGAACTGCCGACGATCTCGGTGACCCGGTAGATGTGGTCGGTCATGCGGGTGCTCCTCTCGCGGACGACGCCTGGATGCCGGGCGCCGTGGACGGTGACGGTGACGGGGGACGTCACACCCGTCGGTGAGGCGCCGGTGACGCGCGTGTCCCACGTCACTCCACCGTGCCGTATGCGGAGGCGGATCGCGAGATGTGCGGACCGTGACCGGTGTGCCACTTGACCTGGGTATTGGTCCATACCAAAATCCCAGCACGCCCGTGCGAGCCTTCTGCTCGGCCCCCCACGTCGGGATCTTCCCTGTCCACAGACAGAAGTCCACAGACAGAAAAGGACCCTTCGTGAGACGTCGCCTTCTTGCCCTCGTCTGTGCGTCCGCCTCCCTGGTCAGTGCCTGCGGTGTGCTGCCCGGCGGTGGAGGCGGGCGGCACACCGTGACCGTGTGGCTGATGCAGGGCAGCGCGTCGCAGGACTTCCTGCGCCGCTTCACCGAGGACTTCGAACGCAGCCACGACGATCTGCGCCTCGACATCCGTATCCAGCAGTGGACCGGCATCGGCCCGAAGGTGCAGGCCGCGCTCTCCGTGACCTCCGACGACGGTCCCGACGTCATCGAGGTCGGCAACACACAGGTCGCCCAGTACGTGGAGGGCGGCCGGCTGACCAACCTGACCCTGGAGTCGATGCGCGACTGGGGTATGCAGGACTGGCTGCCCGGCCTCGCCGAGCCGGGACTGGACAACTCCGCGCAGTTCGGCATCCCCTGGTACGCAGCCAGCCGGGTGGTGATCTACCGCAAGGACCTGTTCGAGAAGGCGGGCATCACCTCCCCGCCCCGCACCCGGGCCGAGTGGCTCGCCGACACCGAGAAGCTCAACTCCGGTGGCAACCAGGGCATCTACCTGGCCGGACAGGACTGGTACACGCTGTCCGGCTTCATCTGGGACGAGGGCGGCGACCTCGCCAAGCAGTCCGCCAACACCTGGAAGGGCGCCCTGGACACCCCGGCAGCCCTGCGCGGCATGGACTTCTACCGGCGGCTGCAGGCACTCGGGAAGGGCCCGGCCGACGCCGACGAGGAGCATCCGCCGCAGGCCGGGGTGTTCGCGGGCGGGAAGGTGGCCCAGATCGTGGCCGTGCCCGGGGTCGTCCAGGCCATCGTGCAGCAGAACCCCGCCCTCAAGGACGAACTGGGCTTCTTCCCCGTGCCCGGGAAGACCGCCGGACGGCCGGGCACCGTCTTCACCGGCGGCTCCGACTTCGTCGTACCGAGGAACACCGACGACCGGGACGCCGCCGTCGCCGTCGTCGCGGCCCTGACCGGCACCAAGTGGGACACCGACCTGGCCCGCACGATGAACTACGTCCCCAACAAGACGACACTCGCCCCGGCCGTCGCCGGCGAGGAGGCGGTCGCCGCCATGGCGGCCGGCGCCGCCCACGGCCGGGCGACCCCCAGTACGCCGCAGTGGGCGGCCGTCGAGGCCGACAACCCGATCAAGGAGTACATGACCAAGGTGCTCGACGGCGCCGACCCGCACACCGCGGCCCGCCAGGCCTCCCGACGCATCACCGAAGAACTGGCCCCCGGCCTCGGCTGACCTCCCGGACAGGCAGGGTGTCTCGCCGATCATGCCGGGCTCGCGGTGGCCGGCGCCGCGCCTCGCGGCGTTGTCGTCGGTCGCCGATGCTCCGCATCGACTCCCTCCTGCGCCTTGAGATGCTCCCCCACTGTCTGAACGGCGTGGGAGGTACCCCCACCGCCGGCCACCGCTCCCTGATCCGGCCTGATCGACGAGATACCCCCTAGGTCACCGCGCCACGCTCAGCGACAGTGCGAAGCGGTTGTCGGTGTCGGTCCACCAGCAAGTCAGGC
>NZ_JAVACL010000042.1:0-61799 GCF_032658145.1 Streptomyces sp. MK7 | reverse complement strand
GAACGGGCCCGCGTGCCGATGACCGCCAGCGTCGCCTGACGTGACTTGCTCTCCAGCACCTGGCGCGGGCCACCGGTTACCACGGACCGTGTGACTTCGATGCCCGGTGCAGCTGTATGGGCCTGTTCCTCGGAGCGGACCAGCGTCCCGTGCGCCATCGGTTGCAGGCCGAAGTGGGCCGAACTCCACGGTGCCGCGCCAGGCCGCGGGTGCATCGAGGCGCGGCCGAAGGCGTGGACGATCCACAGCGGCACCCTGCGTAGCTGCGCCTCACGAGCCGCGAGGACGACCGCGTCGAGGCTGGACGCAGACCCGTCCTGCACACCGACGATCACGGGATCACTCATGGCTCACTCCGTCTGGGACATCGCGGACGAGTGGCTGCTTCGCCACCCATTCTCGGTACGGCCGTCCGCTTGGGCCAGGGCCGTCCGGCTGTTTGCTGGGCGGCTGCCTCGTAGCCTTTCCTCGCGTCGCCTCCCGCCGCCAGGAGGGCCCGGCAGACGGGTCGCGACGCCGTCAGACGCAGCGGGCACCGTGCCCGCAGAGGTCAGGTGGCGTACAAGCGGATGTCGCCGTGCTCAGACGGTCCGCGCCCAGGAGGGCAGCGCTCACCAGAGTGGCGAGCAGATCGATGTCGGACGACACTTCGAGGCGCACGGCCACCCAGCCGGATGCCGGGGAGAGGGCGACCGCGCTGGACCGGCGCAGTACGGGCTGGAGCTTGGCTATCAGGGGACGAGTGAGATGCACTTCGGCCTCGCAGTCCCCGTGGAAATGCACGATCTCAGTACCATCTGCGGCACACAGACAGCGCCGCTCCCCGCAGGAGCCACGCCCGCGCGAGAGGGCCGACCAATCCATCAGGCGTTGGTCCGCCAGTTCGGCCAGATTCACGCTGTCAGCGTGCACCAGTCGCACACCGGCGCACAGGGCATCTTCCGCCTTCATGCCGTTCTCCCGCTGTGCATCGGTCGGGTGCCAGACACCGAAAGCGTAGGTGGACGGTGGTGCGTCGATGAGGTGCTCCGCGCCGCTCGGCTGATGGTATGGCGGTTTCCGTGGTCGCGGGGTCGGCAGGGAGGCATGACGGCAAGTGAGGGGCGACGGTGGCGAGCGCGGCCAGTCGGTGGGAGAGCCGGCTGCGCGGCGGTTGGTGCTGCTCGAGCAGGCGGTCGAGACGATCGGCACCGCTTCGGATTGGGCGGACCACGTGCGAGGAACTGGCCCGGTTCTTGTGTCGTCACCTGTGCGACGCGGCATCCGTGGAGCTGACGGGTGGGGCCGGGGACGCCGGCCGAGCGGACGTGGCCGTCTGCGCGGTTGACGATTCCGACGGCCTACTCGGGAGCCCGGGCCCTGGCACCGCGCCTTCCGTCGGGGCACAGGACGAGGGACAACCGATCGCCTCTTCGGGCGGGCCGCCGTACACCCTCTCGGTTCCGCTGAGCAGCCAAGACCGTCTGTACGGCACCGCTGTCGCGGTGCGCGCACGGCTGCCCTTCACGCACGAGGACTCGGCCATGGCACACTTCGCGGCGCGTCTGGCCACCGTTCACGTCCGGCATGCCCGCGATTACGCCCAGGTGCGCGCCACGGCGATGTACGCGGTGCCGGGGATGCTCAGGACCGCGGTGAGCGACCCGCCCCAGGGGACAGTGTGCCGCTCACCAGTCCGTCATGGACAGGCGGCGACCGTGACGGGGGCTCGGAGGAGTGGAGTGTATGGAGGGGCGGTGCGCGGCTTCCGGCGCTTACACATCCGGTGGGAACGGCGCGACGACATCCACGAAGCGTTCCCGGCGTCGCCACCTGCTTGATCACACACCGACACGTTGGTCAGGAGGACCTGAGGAGGTGACGTGACCGGCCACGGAGTCCGTTCCGGAGCGCGTGGCCGGGGTCCGGTCGGCAGGCTACAGCTGCGGCTGTGACATCCGCTGCCAGCTGAAGGGGCCGTACGTCGTATCGGTGAGGGGGTAGTTGGCGTTGGGGTCAACAGTCAGTTTGAGCCATTCCAGTGGTGTGGTGCTGCCGTGTACGACGATGCGGTGGAAGTTGGCGACGTTGTAGTACGGGTGCTCGTTCCACGCGTTGTTGCCCGTGTCGTGGCCGCATACGCTGGCGTCGGTGGCCGGGTCCGTCTCGCCGGTGCACGTCGCCGTGGACGACAGGGGGTTGTCCGAGCGGTACAGGTGCGAGTCACCGTTGAGCATGAGCACCGGACGGTTGAACTCGGTAGTTTTCGCCGCCACTTCGCTGATGACGGGTTCGTAGTTCGTCAGGTGGTCCTTGCTCTTGCCGTCGAGGTCCCACATGTCGGCCTGCGTCGAGATCACTACGGCCTTGGCGTGCTTGGCCTCGGCGTCGGCGAAGGCGGCATCGAGCCAGCGGACATCGGCCGCGGTCCGGTCGTTCCGTTCGTCGGTCTGCGCCTGGGTCGCGGTCGGCACCTTGTACCAGGGGTCGGTGTCATTGTTCGAGCCGCCGGGCACGTTGATGGTCACGAAGACGATGTCGTTCTGTGCCCATCTCACGTTCTCGGCGTACTGGGCGTCGCCCGGGTGGTTCGGGTCGTAGGCGGTGGCCTGGGAGACCACGTTCAGTGTGCCGCTGCCGAGGGTGTGGCCGGGCTGCGCGAAGAAGTCCTGGCGGATCTTCGCGAGGTTGTCGAGCGGGTTGCCGCAGCGGTAGCTGACGCAGTCCGCGGGGTTGGTGGACAGACCGCTTGTGCCGATGTAGTTGATCGCGCCGGCGGCCGGATCGTAGAGGCCGCCGCCCTGGCCGGGCGAGGTGAGGCTCGACGCCTTGTGGCAGTCGGCCCACTCGTTGTCGCCCGGCGTGTAGACGAGCGGTTTGGTGAAGGTCTGCCACGCGGTCGCGATCGAGGCGTCGTAGTCCTCGGTGCAGAACTCCTTGCCCGAGTGGATGTCGCCTGTCTGGATGACCTCACTGACCGTGGGATCGCTGTTGATGGTACCGATGAACGCCAGCGTCTTCTGGAACTGCGAGGTGTCGGCGCTCTGGCCCGCGGGCGCGTACGCCGACTTGCCGTACGGCGAGTCTCCGAACACGGCGAGCGTCAGTGGGCTGCCGGCCGCCGATGCGGTGGCGGCCGGCAGTACGGAAGAGGCAAGGCCGACGGCGACGAGCGTGATGAGCCCGCGCTTGAGCATGCGTCCCAACGTGCGTCCTCTCTCAGGTCCGGTTGAGGGGGGCGCTCCAGTGGACTGGATCGGAGCGAGCGCGGGATGGCATCAACGGCCACCTGGAGATGACGAGCAGGCAAAATTCGGGCGATGTCCCCAGGCCGGTTTGCTCCCGGCGTGACTCAGACACCATCCGCTTTCCGAACGTGATCGCTTGGTTGGGCTGGGTGGGAATGAACTCCGGCTGACGGCGGGAGAGATGCGGACGGTTCGTTCGCTCGCATCGCTTGTGGAGGCGGCTGGTGCCGTCGGTGCTCGGTCTGCTGGAGGCCCGGGAGAAGGAGGTGCGGGAAGAGGTCGCACGGTTGCAGGAGGAGGCCGAGCGGGTGCAGGCCGCGCTCGGCGAGGCGGAACGCGCGCTTCAGCGTCTGGTGGATGCCCGTGCAACGGTGACCGAGGTACTGGCCGAGCCGCTTGTCGCGGTGGCGGAACCAGTGCGGAGTTCCATCCGCGATCGATCTGTCCACTTCGAGCCTGGGGTATCTGACCCGCCACCTGTACGCTCACCGCCTGCGCACCGGAACCCGCTGGCGTCGGCTCACCGCCGGGCGCCAGGCCCTGCTCGTCCTCGCGCACCTACGCTGCGGGGACACCTACGCCCAGCTCGCGACAGGCTTCGGCATCGGCATATCCACGGTGTACCGCTACGTCCGCGAGGCCATCGAGGTCTTGGCCGCGCTGGCGCCCACGCTCGCCGACGCCGTGCAGACAGCGAGGACCAAGGCGTTCGTCATCCTGGACGGAACCCTGCTGGCCATCGACCGCATTGCCGCGGACCGCCCCTTCTACTCCGGCGAGCACAAGCGCCACGGCATGAACGTCCAGGTCCTCACCGACCCGTTCGGACGCCTGCTCTGGGTCTCACCCGCGCTGCCAGGCGCCGTCCACGACATCAAGGCCGCCCGCGCCCAGGGCATCATCGAAGCGCTTGCGGAAGCCGGCGTCAGGACTTGGGCGGACAAGGGCTGCCAGGGAGCCCGGGGCACGATCCGCGTGCCCTACCGGGGCCGCTGGAGCACGCTCCCGGCCGGCAAGCGAGCGGTGAACTCCTGCCACGCCAAGATCCGCGCCATCGGCGAGCAGGCCAACGCCACTCTCAAAGGCTGGCGCCTCCTGCGCAAACTCCGTTGCAGCACCACCCGCATCACCGACATCGTCAAGGCCGTCCTGGCCTTGCGACTCGCAGGGTCGGTCTGAGACCGGCAAGGCCGCTCACAGTGCGAACGAGGAAAATACCGACATCAGCTACACCAAGGAGCCGGCTCACCGTGGCGGAGGTCAAAGTCACCTATGACAAATCCGTGGACGCAGCGTACGTGTACTTCACCGAGCCCCAAGCCCGAGTGCACTCCGCGAGCATGTACGCCTGCGACCCGGTGGACGTCGACGGCATGATCAACCTCGACTTCGACGAGGAGGGCCGCCTCATCGGCATCGAAGTGTTGGCGGCCAGTTCAAAACTGCCCGAGTACCTGCTCCAGTCCGCAGAGCGACTGGACACCGAAGGCGCATGAGCGGTCGAGCATGGCAATCGCGGCCAACCTGCCGCAGGTTGGAAAAGGCTCACTGTCCCGGATCGAACGCCAGGTGACCAAGCCGACCGTGCCCTGGGCGTACGGCGGCCCGGTGTCGGGCTCGTCGGCTGCGGCAGAGGCCCGCGCCCGAAGGATGGATCTTCACCCCGTGGCGTCCCGGAACGCCACCCGGAGTGCTGCTTCACCTCTTGGTGGAGGAGGGAAGGGTGGGGAGGCTGGCGTCACTGTCGCCCGCCTGGCAGGGACGCGCCACCCGGCCCCCTTGACCACCGTTGGCCCCTGAAACAATCGCCCGCATCGCCCCGAGACCCGCGAGATGGTCGAAGCTCTGCCCCAGCCACATGCGAAACGTTCCGCGTGTCATGTGGCTTGTGACGCAGGTGGGGCCAGTGGCGGACAGCCTCGGGACCCACCGCCGTTCACGGTGTGAATCCGTCAGTCACGCCATCGCCGTTTGCGCGGGCTGGGCGGCCTTCCTCCGGGTGGAAGGATCGGTGCTGGGCTGCCGACGCTGCTCCTCCACCTGCTCGGCTCGCTTCCGTGCCGCTTGCTCGCGCGTGATCACTTCGGTGGCGGCGCCGATGGCGACAGCGACCGGCCACTCCAGGGCTCCGGCCACGGCCATGCCGCCCAAGACCCCGTAGCAGGTCATTTTGCGGAGCGAGGGGAACCGCGAGGTGGCTCCACGAACTCCCTTGAACATGTCGCCCGGGGTCACATACGGGATGGGAATCCGGGGGTGCGCAGTGTGCAAGTGCACCACCTTGCCCATCGGGCCCGCCTGGCGCTGCCCCTCCCCCGGGCGGCGCTCCGTAGCCGCCTCGGGGGCCTGCTGCGTCTCTTCTGCCGTTCGAGGCGTCTCACCCGGGGGCGGTGGTGGTTCTCGCCGTGCCTTTGGGGGAGTCATCTTGTCCTCCCGTGGTGGGGAGCTCGTTTCCCTTCGGCCACGTTCCATGTTTGGAGGTCGATAAACGCGGACCAGGTGGAAGCATGAGGTGGTCAGATACGCATGACCGATCAGGCGTGCGCGGTCGCCGGCTGCCGGCCGGCGGTGAACGTCTTCCAGAGCTGGGCGGACAGGCGAAGCAGCGCGGCCTCCAGCAGGGCGACCGCCACCTGGGTCAGTATCTTGGTGAGAATGTGCGGCATGATCGGCCGTCTTTCATGAGGATTGTGCTGGGGACCTCTCCTTTGTCCGGTCCCACGGCATCTGGCAGGCGGCAGTCACATGACCTGAAGGTGAACTCTCTCTTTCCGGGGTGCCATGTTCCCCGCCTCGGCCGACGGGGGACGTCTGTCACCACGGTGCGTAATACCCCGGATGCCGTCGCCGACGTCAGCGCGATCGTCCAGCCCGTTGAGCCCAGGGGGTCGGCTGCCGAATAAGTGGCTCAGCCCGGGCACTGTCACGATCATGCCCCGCATCATCAGAGATGTCATCACTGCTGCGGCGACCACCGGGTCGCGGCCCGCGTCCTGCAGCCCCTGAAACAACTGGGATGTCACCAGGCGAGCAGGGCGACGGCGCCGCCGCGCCCCCGGGTTCCGGTCGCCCCGGCGACCGCGCAGGCCGCAGTGGCCGCCGCCGTGGTGACGGTGGCACACAGCCGGATGTGGGGCGTGAGAGCCGCGGCGAGCGAAGCCTCGGGGCCCCTCCGCGCGTAGTTTCCCCGCGCGGTCGGCCGGCGGCCGGGCGGCGATGTTCATGGCGGGCACCATGTCCGTGAGCAGGTTGACCAGGAGCAGCTGGCGGGCGTTCGGCGCGCTGTGCCCGGTGAGCAGGCTGGTTGCCAGGGTGAAGGCGATCTCCCCGAGATTGCCGAGCAGCACGCCCGGCGCCTTGCGCACCGAGACCCACATGGCCCGGCCCTCGACGATGGTCTCGATGCGGCCGTTGGTGACCACCACGTCGGCGGCGGAGCAGGCCGCTGGAGTCGCCCGGGAGTCGAACGCGATGCCGACGTGGGCGATCCGGATGGCGGGCGCGTCGTTGGCGCCGCCGCCGGTGACGGCGACGATCCAGCCGACTGAGCGCAGCGTGGTGACGATGCGGACCTTGTGCGCCGGGGTCACCCGGGCGAAGACCATGATGCGCGGCAGGGTCCGCACGAGCGCGGCATTGTCGAGAGATTCAAGTTCCGTCCCCGGTCGTCAGCTGCCGTTCCTCCTCCGACCGCGGTTCCCTCGCGCGCGATGGTGTCCGGCGCGGCGACCACCGCGACGACGCGCTCCAGATCGGCCTGCGCCTTGCAAGCGACGTACACGCAGCCCAAGTGCCGTTCACCCCGGCACGGCATATCCTCGGCAACCCCGCAGCGTGGTCTCCGCCACGCGTATCGCGCCCGCCGTCTCGCGCCATACCGGGCGAAGGACCTCGATATGCACGCCGCCGGGCGTCCGCCAGAGCCGGGGTGCATGCACGGCGCGCACGGGACCGCGGCGGTGCCCCGAAGGTCGGCGCACGGTCTCGTTCAGTGTCGGGGGCCCGTGTGGTGCTCGGGCTCGTGGCGGTGTGCCGGCTCGTCCAGACGGGTGGGCCTATTTTGTGGCTTTTATCCGTTTTTGCGATGCTCTTCTTCTCTGACGCCTGCGGCGCCGTGACGGTCCTGGACATGTTTGCGTGGACTGCGTCCCGGCGAGTGGGGTGCTGTTGCAGGACGAGTGAGAGCAGGAGTTGCCGGTGCCACCGTGGAGCGGGCTTCCTCTTTCCTGGCTGGGCGTGGTTCTCCAGCCGATTCCGACCGCGTTCACCGCGCCCGTGGGAGCGGCCGCGTCGGCTGCCGGCTCGGCGCGAGCCGCGTTGGCCGATACGGCGCAGAGGGGGCGACGCGCGGTGGGCGATGTGGTCGCGGGCGTGCCGGCCGGGCTTGTCGAAGCGGTGAGCGTGCTGCTGGACGCGGGTGCGGACCGTGGGCACCGGCGGGTGTGGGCCCGGTCGGGCCGGGCGCACATTGAGGTGCGTGGACTGAGTGGGTGCGGTGAGCAGCATGAGCGGCCGGCTCACGAGGTGACCGGTGCGCTGTGCGGGCTTCAGGGTGTGGCATGGGCGGAGGTGAATGCGGCACTGGGACAGGTGGTGGTCGGTGTCGAGGAGGACCGCCTGGATGTGGGCGCCCTGCTGGAGTTGGTGGAGAGCGTGGAGGAGGCGCACGGCTGTGGCGGGGAGCCGTTCGCGGGCGATCGTCCGCATCCACCGTTCGACACCGTCCCGGCCGTGCTGGCCGGGGCGTCGCTGGTTGCGGACTCCTTGGGGCTGCTGATGGCCGCAGCCCGCCGGGTGACGCCACTTCCCGTGCTCTCTCCGGTGCTGCGGGTGCCCGTCGTCATGGTTGAGACTCAGCCACGGCTGCGCAGGATGCTGGAAGGCCGGCTGGGGCGGGCACACGCCGAGATGGTGCTCGGGGTGGGCCAGGCCTGCGCGCATGCCGCGACGGCGGGTATCGCACCGCTGGTCCTGGACGGGGTCCAGAGCGCGTGGCAGTTGGCGGAGATCCGCGCCCGGCAGGCGGCGTGGCGGCGGCTGGAGAGGGAGCTGGTCGGCGTGGCGGCGGCTGGAGAGGGAGCTGGTCGGCGTGGCGGGGGGACGGTTGCCGCGGCACGCGCCAAAGCGACAGCCCCGGCCGGTGCCGCTGCCAGCCGGGCCGGTGGAGAAATGCGGAGAACGGACCTCGCCGGCCTCCCTGTTGGGTGCGGCAGGTGTGTGGGCCTGGGTCCGCAGCCCCGAGGCCGCCGCGCAGGCGATCCTGGCCACGGTGCCGAAGGCCACGGGTATGGGGCGGGAGGCGTTCTGCGCGCAGGTGGGCCGGGACCTGGCCCGGGACGGTGTGGTCCCGATGGACGGGGCGGTGCTGCGGCTGCTGGACAGGGTCTCTGCTGTGGTGATCGACTCGTCGGTCTTGTGCACGGCTCACCCGAGGCTGCTGTCGGTGACCGCCACGGATGCCGCGGACGGCCTCGACGAGGCCGCTGTATGGGCCGCCGCGCAGCCGTTGCTGGCAGACCCGCGCACCGCCTCGTAGGGCGCCTCGCGGGCGGCGGACTGAGGGTCCTGGCCGTCGCCCAGCGCACACCCACCACTGCGACACACCCAGCCGATCAGCTGGCCGAACTGGTCGATGAGATGACCCTGCTGGGCTTCCTGGCGATCTCCGACACTCCCCGGCCCGGGGCGGCCGAGACCGTCAAGCGGCTCACCGCCGCGGGTGTGCGAGTCATCATGATCACTGGTGATCATCCCGCCACCGCCGCGGCCATCGCCTGCGACCTGGGCATCCCGCAGAACGACACCGTCCTGACCGGGGCCGACCTCGACGCCCTGCCCGAACCGGAACGCATCGAGGCGACCGACGGGACCGCGGTCTTCGCCCGCGTCTCCCCCAAGCACAAGGTCCGCATCGTCCAGGCGCTGCAGCAGACCGGGCACGTTGTCGCCATGACCGGCGACGGAATCAACGATGCCGCCGCAATCCGCCTGGCCGACGTCGGCATCGGACTGGCCGCCCACGGCTCCACCTCGGCCCGCGCCGCGGCCGACCTCGTCCTCACCGACCTCGACCCCAGCCGCATCCTCGATGCCGTGCACGAGGGCCACGCCCTGTGGCACAGCGTCCGTGACGCCGTCGCGATCCTCCTCGGCGGCAACGCCAGCGAAGTCGCCTTCACCGTGCTCGGCACCGCTCTCTCCGGACGAGCCCCTCTTGGCACCCGGCAACTGCTCCTGGTCAATCTCCTGACCGACATGCTGCCCGCGCTCGCCGTCGCTATCGCTCCCTCCCGCACGCCCCGGTCCGGCGACACCCCCCCATGCCGCCAGACCGACTCCCACGCTCCTGGGACCCGAACTCGCGCGCCTCCTCGCCATCCGTGGCACCGCCACCGCACTCGGCGCCTTCAGCGCCTGGCAGACCGGGCGCCTCACCGGCCGGCCACGCCGCGCCGGCACCATGGGCCTGGCCGCCCTCATCACCACGCAGCTCGGCCAGACCCTCATCACCGACTGGCACAGTCCCCTCGTCCTGGCCACCGCGGCACTCTCCGCCGCCACCCTGATCACCATCGTCCAGACCCCTGGTGTCAGCCACTTCTTCGGCTGCACCCCGATGGGCCCCGTCGCATGGACCACGGTCACCGTCTGCGCCACCACAGCCACCCTCGCAGCGGCGGTGCCCCCTCGCTTCCTGCCGCACCACGCCCCCGAGGCCCCGTGAACGACACCGCTATGCAGGGCTGATTGACCGGTGCGATTCCCTTCCTGAACTCACCGGCGGCAGACGCATGACGCAGGAAAGTGTCACCTCTCACCGTTGAAGCGCTCCGGTACCTCGCTGCTTCAGGCACCGGAGTCACTCGTACACCGTGTGGCGTCGTACCCATTGCGTACCTCCCGAGCGGACAACCACGGTCAACAGCGGTGCCCGTCAGGCCGATGCCCCTTCATGACCTGGAGAACGGGCCAGAGGGCGATGTCGACCGGACCGGCCCGTGGGGTACCAGCTATGCCGGCGGGCACGCCATCCTGTTGGGTGCGACCCACCGCCCACTGCGCGCCGTCGTCTCCAAGGTGCCGATCATTAGCGGGTTCGAATAGGACCTGTCTACTGCTCACGGCGGCGCGTCACGAGGGCCTGGAGGGCCCGGAAGGAAAGGTTCGGCGAACGCTCACAGTGACCGCATCGCGAACGCATCCCAATCCCAACTTTGGTAATAATACGGCTAGTTGTGGTCGTTCATTGTGATCATCCCAACCCGGACCCGGCCTGGGCGCCACTCCCCCACCGCCGTCCGTGGCCTGTCAGCGGAACACCACCGCGGAGTGGGCCATCAATGGCGCCGGCGGATGCGGGGGTGACGCATCCGCATGTGCAGCAGATTTCCGCCTGAACTGGGAAACGCTCACCGCGGAGTGTTGTCCGGGCGCTCGGCTCCGTCGAGCAATCCCCGGACGGCGTCGTTGAATCCCGCCGTGTCGGCCAAGCCGAAGGCCACACGCTGGAGCAGGAATCCGTGCAGCAGACCGATCAATACCCGTGCGCCACTCTCCGGCTCCACGGCTTGGACAGCGCCCGCCGCTTGTCCGCGGCGCAGGGCGTCGGCGATGCTGCGACGGACCCTTTCGAAGCCTTCCAAGGCGCGAGCCTGCAGGCCGTCGTTGCGCAGCAGTTCCGACCAGGTCTGCACGACGCACTGCAGCAGTTCCTCGACCGGCACCACCTGCCCTGCAGCGTCCGTGACGGTCTCGGCACTCAGCGCCTGAAGGGAGGCGGCGAACAGGTCGCCCAGGGAAGGGGCGTCAGCGGCCACGGCCACCCGCTCCATGGGCTCGAAGATCAGCCGGAAGGCGTCTGCGGCGATGGCCAGGATGATCTCCTCCTTGCTTGCGAAGTAGCGGTAAGGGGCACCCGCGGAAACGCCGGCTGCGGCGGCGATGTCCGGCATCGAGGTCTGGTGGAAGCCGCCCCGCGCGAAACACCGGCGCGCTGCCGCCACGATCTCCGCATGCTTGGCTTCCCGACGCTCGGGCGTGATGCGCGGCATATGGCCCGCCTCCCTCAAAGTGAATGATCATTCATCTTGACATCGAACCATATCGGACCCATCGTGAAAATGAAAGGTCATTCACGGAAGCGAGGATCTTGATGAGCATCGAGCTGACCATCGGCACCTACCGGTACGAGCACACCGAGGCGCTCTTTGACGGCCGCGTGAAGATCGACGGGGTGGACGCCACCCTTGAGACGGAGCCCCTGGTCTCGGACCTCTTCCGACACATGCTCGAAGGCCGCTACGACATAGCGGAACTCGGCTTGACCTACTTTCTGCGTACCTTCGACCTGGCGGACGCGCCATTCATGGCGCTGCCGATCTTCCCTAACCGTAACTTCCGGCACTCCGCCATCTTCGTGAACACCGAGGCGGGGATCGAGAAGCCGCAGGACCTCGCCGGCAAGACACTCGGCGAGTTCGCGCTCTTCGGACACGACGCCGGGGTCTGGCCCAAGGGCATCCTGTCGGACGAGTACGGCGTGACCGTCGACCAGTGCCGCTGGGTCATCGGCGGCACCGACCATCCCATCCCCGCGTTCGACTGGCTCCCGCAGCCGGTGCCGGACGGCGTGCACGTACGGCACGCCGACGACGGCCAGACCCTGGGCGCCATGCTCGAGTCCGGAGAGATCGACGCGCTCATCTCGGTCGACGTGCCCCAGGCCATGTTGCGGGGATCGACGAAGATCGCCCGGCTCTTCCCCGACTATGAGAACGTCGAGCGCGACTACTACCGGCGCACTGGGATCTTCCCCCCGATGCACATCGTCGCGGTCCGCAAGGACCTGGTGCACCGTTCCGAGGATCTGCGCTCGGTCTACCGCGCCTTCGTCAAGGCCAAGGACCTGGCCGAACGCAAATACATCGAGGACGCCGCGAAGCAGCACATGAGCCTGGTGACACCCTGGTTCAGCAGCCTGTTCGAACACAACCGCAGCCTGTTCGGCGAGGACTGGTGGCCCTACGGCATGCGCGCGAACCGCAAGGCGGTCGACACCTTCCTGCGCTACCACCACGAGCAGGGCCTCTCCAAGCGCCCGCTGACCAGTCGCGACATCTTCATCCCCGAGTTCCTCGACACCTAGTCGCACCGATTAGGGGGCCAAAAGCACCCACCGGTCCCGCAAGGACACCGTGTTCCATCGCGATGCCTTCGCCGGCAACTGAGACCCGTACAGGGCGGCATGGAAGGCGGCGGCAAGCTCGCGGGCCCGCTCCTCACTCCGCACGCCGTGCAGCATGAAGTACACCGGACCTACGTGATCCACGCCGGCTTAAGGCGCTGAACAGGTCCTCCGCCAAGGTCTCCCGCGAGCGTAGGAGCTCTTCGACCCGGGACTGCTGCGCTGTGGCTGGGGTGCCAGCCGCCGCAGCCCGCACGAGGGCGCCTTGTAGTCTGGCCGCGGTCGGTGTACGTGTACGACGTCACCTTCGGGTCGGTGTCCGTCTCGCTCTTGCCCACCGAGACCGTCTTGACCAGTTCACGCAGGTCGTACGTGTGGATGCGGTCTCGAGGAGGTCGCAGGCGAGCGGCGCGTCGGCCTGGCTGCGCAGGGAGTCGGCCCAGGTCGTGCTCCTACGATGGTCGCGACGGAGCAGGCCAGGAGCAGCGGCCGCACTCCAATAGATCGATGATCAAGGCTGTGACCTGGGCGGATGTTTTTTCGCACCCGCAGGCATGCGCAACGACGCACCCGCTGCCTCGCCCGGCCGTATGCCCTCCCACAGTGTCGTGGCGAGAAAGGCTCCTGCTCCAGCCCGCATATGTGTGCGGGCCGGAGCGGGAGCGGCGGGCGGCGGGTCCCCGGGGGCAGCGGCGCCTGGGGGCAGGGTGCCCGGTCAGCCCCCGGTCGTGGCGTGCGGGGTGACGACCATCCAGTCCAGGATCGGAGTGCTCTGAAGGTAGACGAGTACGCACATGAAGGCCAGGAAGACCAGGCTCCAGACGATCACCCGGCGGAAGAGGATGCCCTCGCGGCCCTCGAAGCCGACGGCAGCGGCCGCGATGGCGAGGTTCTGCGGGGAGATCATCTTGCCGAGGACGCCGCCGGAGGAGTTGGCCGCCGCCATGAGGGTGGGTGACAGGCCGGCCTGGTGGGCGGCGGTGATCTGGAGTGCACCGAACAGCGAGTTGGAGGAGGTGTCGGAACCGGTGACCGCGACGCCGAGCCAGCCGAGGATCGGCGAGAGGAAGGCGAAGGCGCCGCCCGCGCCCGCCACCCAGAGCCCGAGGGTCGTGGTCTGGCCGGACTCGTTCATGATGTAGCCGAGCCCGAGGACCAGCATGACGGTGAGGATCGCGAACTTCAGCTGGTCCAGGGTGCGGCCGTACGCGCACAGGCTGCGGCGGACGCCGACCTGCAGCAGCAGCATGCTGAGCACCCCGGCGATCAGCAGCAGCGTGCCCGCCGCCGACAGGTAGTTGAGCTTGAAAGTGGTCGCGACCGGGTCGCCGCCGGCGTTGGTGATGTGCAGTCCCGGCCAGTTGACGATGTGCGTCACCGATTCGATGCCGGTGCCGGTGTCGCCGGCCTTGGCCGGGGCCTTGCCGGTGATCGCCGGGACGCGGGTGGCCAGCACGAACACCACGATGATCGCGAGGTAGGGCGCGTACGCCTTGAAGATGTCCAACGGCGAGTCGCGGGTGGGACGTTCGGTGTCGGAGCTGACGCGGGTGAGCAGGTCGGAGTCGGAGGAGCCGCTGTACTGGCCCTCGCCGCTGCCGCCCGGCAGCCCGCCCCGGGAGTCGGGTCCCGTGCCGTCGCCGGTGCGGCCCGCAGCGCCGCGGCCGCCGTCGGCCGCGTTGCCGAAGCCGTCGGTGTCGGTGTCCGTCTCCGTGTAGGTCTCGCTGGCGTGCCACAGGCGGGTGAGCAGCAGCAGGGCCAGCGCGGCGGCCAACGCGGCGATGATGTCGGCGAGTTGGACGGACCAGAAGTTCGAGGACAGGTACTGGAAGACGGCGAAGACGACACCGCAGAGCACCGCGGGCTGCCAGGTCTGCCGCAGCCCGCGCCTGCCGTCCACGATGAAGACGAGCGCGAGCGGTACGAACAGGGCGAGCACCGGTGTCTGCCGTCCGACCATGGCGCCCAGGTCGTCGACCGGCAGACCGGTGATGCCCGACAGCGTGGTGATGGGCACGGCGATCGCGCCGAAGGCGACCGGTGCGGTGTTGGCGACCAGCGCGACGCTTGCGGCCTTCAGCGGCCGGAAGCCCAGGGCGATCAGCATGACCGAGCAGATCGCGACGGGTGTGCCGAAGCCCGCCAGCGCCTCCATCAGGGCGCCGAAGCAGAAGGCGATGATGATGGCCTGCACGCGCTGGTCGTCGCTGATCGACGCGAACGACCGGCGCAGGACGTCGAAGTGCCCGGTCTCCACGGTCAGGTTGTAGACCCAGATCGCGTTGATGACGATCCACATGATCGGGAAGAAGCCGAACGCGGCACCGAGCAGCCCGCTGTTGAGGGCGTCCCCGAGGGGCATCGAGTACGCACCGGTGGCGATGACCACGGCGACGACCAGCGAGATCAGCGAGGCCAGCCACGCCTTCATCTTCAGAACGCCGAGCAGCACGAACAGCACGAGCAGCGGGAGGATCGCGACGAGGGAGGACAGTCCGAGCGAGTCTCCCAATGGGCGGTAATCCTGTTGGTAGTTGGCAAGGAGCATGGTGCACCCTTTTTCTACGACGCTGGAGAGGACGGGTTCACGCCACGGGAGGGCTGCTCCGTGGTGACGGTCTCGGGGTGGTGTCGTACGGCAGGACCGTGCCGGGGCCGTCGAGCGCTCGTGCGAGCATCCGGTCCACGGGGACGCCTCTGATCGAGGCGTCGAGCACCTGCACGGTGTGGGCCACGGGCATCCGTTCACCCATGCGGGTCAGGGTGGTCGCGACCTGCATCCAGCAGCCGGGATTCGCAGTGACCATCACCTGGGCTCCGGTCGCCAGCACGGCCTTCGCCTTGCGCTCGCCGAGTTCACGGGCGGGCTCCGGGTGCAGCAGGTTGTAGGTGCCCGCGCTGCCGCAGCAGATCTCCGCCTCCGCCAACTCCCGTATTTCCAGGCCCGGTACGCCGCGCAGCAGGTGGCGGGGCTGGTCCCGGACGGACTGGGCGTGGGAGAGGTGGCAGGCGTCCTGGTAGGCAACGGTCATCGGGAGGGGGTGCCGCGGGGCCACCGGGCCGAGCTGGTCCAGGAGTTCGGTTATGTCCATGGCCTTGGCCGCGAGGGCTTCGGCACGTTCGGCCCAGCCGGGCTCGTCGCGCAACTGGTGGCCGTATTCCTTGAGGTTGGACCCGCAGCCGGCGGCGTTGACGACGACCGTGTCCACGCCCGCCGCCTCGAACGTCTCGATGACGGATTTGGCGAAGCGCTCGGCCTCGGGGGCCCGGCCCGCGTGTGCGGACAGCGCCCCGCAGCAGCTCTGGCGGCGCGGCACGATCACGTCGCAGCCCTCGGCGGCGAGCACGCGTACGGTGGCGGCGTTGACGTCGGGGAAGAAGGTGCCCTGGACGCAGCCGGTGAGCAGGCCGACGGTGCGGCGTCGGGTGCCGACGGCGGGGGTGTGCTCCGGCAGTTTGTCGACGTGGCCGAGCTTCGGGGCCAGCGATTCCATGGCCTGGAGTGGGCGCGGCAGCCACCTCAGCACTCCGGCGCGGGCGAGCAGCCGTCCGATGCCGCTGGCCTGGTAGGCGCGCAGCGGTCCGCGCAGGGCACGCAGGCGGCGGGGGTAGGGGAAGAGGTGGTAGATCAGGGCGCGCAACAGGCGTTCGCCGCGAGGTCGTCGGACCCGGCGTTCGAGTTGGGCGCGGGTGCTCTCGATGAGCTTGTCGTACTGCACGCCCGAGGGGCAGGCGGTCATGCACGCCATGCAGCCGAGGCACTGGTCGAGATGGCGGACGCTGTTGGCGTCGAAGGCGTCGCCTTCCAGGCCACCCTTCATGATGTCGATGCGTCCGCGCGGGCTGTCCATCTCCTCGCCCCACAGCACGTAGGTGGGGCAGGTGGGCAGGCAGAAGCCGCAGTGCACGCAGTCCCCGATCAGCGCGGCGTCCGGCGGGTGGACCGCGTCGAAGGGGCTGCCGGGGGGTGGCGCGCTGGCCGGCATGCCGAGTGCGACGGTGGCGGCGCCGGCGCTGGGTGCTACGGGGACGCCGAGCACGGGCGGCGAGGCCGGTGCGGTGGCCGGACGCTCCACCGTACCGTCTGCCGAATTCCTTGCGGGTAGCGGCCCGTTGGGGGTGTCCGCGGTCATCTAGAGTCCTCCGAGCAGTCGGCCGGGCGACAGGCGCCGCTCCGGATCGAACCGGTCCTTGACCCGTGTCATGAGGCCGAACGAGTCACCGACCGGCCCCCAGTGGTCCGGTGCGGCGCGCGCCGCGTCGTCGGCGGCGATGACGACAGCGGAGCCGTCGTACGGCGCGATCGCCGCCCGCAGCGCCGTGAGGTCGGTGTCCGGCGGCACCGCGAAGTACCCCACCCCGGAGCACGCCGAGACGGTGCCCGAGGCGCCGTCCGGCAGTGCGTCGAGCACCCGTGGCAGCGCGAAGGGCTCGTAGGCCAGCCGCAGGACGAGGGGGCCGGCGGGCCGGATGCCGAACCAGGCGGGCGGCCTATCGGCCGAGGTCCCGGCGCCGAGCAGGGCGATCGTGGCCCGGATCTGCGCCTGCACGGAAGCGGCGGTGCTCTCGAAGAGCACCGCCAACTCCCCTCCGTCCGGGCCCCAGTGCAGTTCGACGGCGGTGGGGGTGAGCGTGGAGCGGGAGAGCAGCGCGGCGTGTCGCCCGGCCTCCGCCGCGTCGTGCACGGGGACGGTGACGGCCCCGCTGGCCGGTGGCAGCGGGTGCAGCCGCCAGGTCGTGGAGGCCAGGACGCCGAGGGCGCCGTGTGCTCCGGTGTAGAGCTTGCCGAGGTCGTATCCGGCGACGTTCTTGACGACCTTGCCGCCGGACCTGGCGACGGTGCCGTCCGCGAGCACGACGGTGACGCCGATGAGCAGGTCGCGGGCGGTGCCGTAGCGCAGGCGGCGCGGTCCCGAGGCGTTGGCGCTGACGATGCCGCCGAGGGTCGCGCCGGGTTCCGGCGGGTCGAGGGCGAGCATCTGGCCGTGTTCGGCGAGCTGTTGTTGCAGGGCGGCGAGCGGGACGCCTGCCTCGGCGACCACGACGAGGTCGCCGGGCGCGTGCTCCACCACCCGGTCGAGCCTGGTCGTGCTCAGCAGCAGATCGCAGGAGGTGGGCGGGGCGGCCCAGCCGGTCTTGGTGCCGGCGCCGACCGGGACGACGGTGCCGGTGGTGGACCGCAGGACGTCGGCGACTTGCGCGGTGGTCGTCGGCTCGACGGCGTCGGCCGGTACGGTGCCCGCCACGGTGACGGCCGGGCGTATGTGATGTAGCGCGGTCATCTCAGAACACCTCACCCAGCGCCGGGTCGTGCGTGTCCGCGGCGGTGCGCACCCCGGGCCGCTCGCCGCACAGCCGGGGTGTCGGGAACTGCTTGCCGGGGTTGGCGATGCCGTCGGGGTCGAAGGCGCAGCGCACGCGGTGCATGGTGTCCAGGTCGTCGGCGGTGAACTGTCGGGCCATCCGGGACTTCTTCTCCAGGCCGACGCCGTGTTCCCCGGTGATGGAACCGCCGGCGTCGACGCACAGGTCGAGGATGGCGAAGCCGAGTTCCTCGGCGGCGTTCGCGGCGCCCAGGACGGTGTCGTCGAAGAGGATCAGTGGGTGCAGATTGCCGTCGCCCGCGTGGAAGACGTTGGCGACGCGTATCCCGGCGGACTCGGCGAGACGACCGACCTCAGTGAGGATCTCGGGCAGCCGGGTGCGCGGGATGACGCCGTCCTGGACGTAGTAGGCCGGGCTGATCCGGCCGACGGCGGCGAAGGCCGACTTGCGGCCCTTCCACATCAGGGCGCGCTCGGCGGCGTCGCGGGCAATCCGGGTCTCGAACGCGTGGCGTGCGGTGGCCAGTTGTTCCACCTGGTCGAACTGCTCGGCCACCTCGACCTCGGGGCCGTCGAGTTCGATGACCAGGACGGCGACCGCTCCTTGCGGATAACCGCAGTTGACGGCGGCCTCGGCCGCCTCGATGGCGAGGGCGTCCATCATCTCGATGGCGGCGGGCACGATGCCCGCCGCGATGATGTCGCTGACCGCTCCGGCGGCGTCCTCCACGGTGTGGAAGCCGACGAGCATGGTCCGTACGGTCTCCGGGGCCTGGATGGTGCGGACGGTGACCTGGGTGGCGATGCCGAGGGTGCCTTCGCTGCCGACGAACGCGCCGAGCAGGTCGAGGCCCGGGTGTTCGGGCGCGGTGCCGCCGAGGTGCACCACCTCGCCGTCGGGCAGGACGACTTCGGCGCCCATGACGTGGTTGACGGTGAAGCCGTACTTCAGGCAGTGGGCGCCGCCCGCGTTCTCCGCGACGTTGCCGCCGATCGAGCAGACCTGCTGCGAGGACGGGTCGGGCGCGTATGCCTGGCCATAGGGCGCGGCCTCCCGGGTGACCCACAGATTGATGACGCCGGGCTCGACGACGACACGGGCGTTGTCGGGATCGACGGCGAGGATACGACGGAGCCGGGAGAGCACGATGAGCACTCCGTCGGCCACGGGTACGGCGCCGCCGGACAGTCCGGTGCCGGAGCCGCGGGCGACGAAGGGGACACCGGCCTCGGCGCACAGCCGTACGGTCTCCACCACGTCGTCGCGGTGGGCGGCGAGGACGACGACGGCGGGCCGCACCCGGAAGTTGGTCAGGCCGTCGCATTCGTAGGTGCGCAGTTGGGCGGGGTCGGTGAGGACTTTGTCGGCGCCGATCCGGGCCCGCAGCCGGGCCGCGAGCCGTAGCGCCTTGGGGGTGGACCGAGCCGCGTCGGCCGGGACGGCGGTCATCGCGATCTCCTCCGCTGTGTTGCCTGGGCCGCTCTGGGTGCGGCGGCCGGGAAGGTGGGTAGAAGGAGAGCCCGGGCAGCGACCATCCGTCGGCTGCCTCCCGGGAACCCGTAGCCGTCATCGGCGACATGCCCTTCGGCGTGTCGGATGACGTGTCCGATGGCCGCCTACTGGTCGTTCTGGAAGCCGAGCGCGGTGCCGCCGACGTAGGCCACCGTCTGCGGGTGGCCGTGGTCGTACACGGTGGACAGGAAGGACAGCGTGCCGGGGGGTGCGGCCGGGAGCGATGTGGCAGCAGCGTCGATCACGGGACCTCCTTGAACCGTGACGAAGCAACAATTAACGAGAAATTCCGTAATTTGAAATGCAGGGATCGCGATACGGAACCTAGGCCCTATGCGTCTATGAGTCAATGCGTCGTTGCATCTATGTTTCGTTTGAGCGGCGGCCCTCGCCGTGAACGGGCCGGCGCATCCACGCACCGGGCGGCGCCGCAACACAGACGCGGCCGTCCAACCGCCCGGCGGCGTTCGATCACCCCGCCCGGACGGCGGCAGCTCCACCTGACTAGGGCGCGATCCTCGGCCGGCGCCGCAACCTCATGCGCCGCCGCCACGCTGATGTCACCCGCCGCGCGATCCGGACCCTCGTCCTGCGCCTGGCCCGCGAAGACAATCGCTTCCCGCCGCGACTCCCCCAGGTGCCCTGCGGGATGTCCGGCCCACGGGCGAACGCCCGGAACCAGCGGGCCGGGCCGACCACGGCCACGGCCCACCGCATCCGCGGTTCCGCTGCGGGCTGCGGCTGTACGCCGTTGCACACACCGCGCGACTGCCGACGCGGGCGCCGGCCGAACCCGAGCCCGGCGGGTACGAGGCACCGGCCGCGATGCCTCAGGCCGATGCCGAACCGGTGCGCGGCGGACCGGGCCTGCTACTGATCAGCGACCAGGGCCTGACCTCGAAGGCCTTCCAGCGGCCACTGCCCGAACCGGCATCACGCTGCTGCGACCGCCGAGGAAGAAGGAGATCCCGCAGGCAAGCTGATGCCCGACAAGGCCCGCCGGCCGGTCCGGTCGGCCGACGAAACCCTCAAGGGCCGGCTCGACCCGGAACAACACAGCGGGTGAACCGCCGACGGCGGCGCCGTCCGCGACGCCCCGCACGTACTCCCCCTGGCCGCCGCGTTCGGGCACACCCTCCGGACCGGCCGGCCGTCCAGCAGCTCACCGACCGCGGATGGCCAGTGCCCATGTCCGGAAAGACCCGTCCGACGCTCACCCCCCGTGCAGAACCGCTGCCCGAGTGCCGCCCAGGTGCTCGCGCAGCGCCTTGCGGTATCCGGCGATGTCGCCGCGTTCCAGCAGGTCCACCAGCTTGATGTGCTCGCGGTTGGTCGTGCTCAGCCGGTCGTGGTCATGCGCCACCGCGGACAGGCCCATGCGCTGCTGCCGGTCACGCAGTCCCGCGTAGAGGTCGAGGAGTATCGGGTTGTCCGCGGCACTGACGATCAGCTGGTGGAAGGCCTGGTCCGCGGCGACGAACCCCTTGCCGTCGCCCGCCTCCCGCAGCTGTGTCTGTTCCTCGATCCGCGTACGCAGGACCTCGACAAGCTGCGCGAGCGCCTCGTCCCCCAAGCGGGCGATCTTCTCCGCGGCGAAGGACTCGATCAGTTCCCGCGTCTCCAGCACGGCCTCCACCTCCTTGGCGGAGACGGGAACGACCACCGCTCCCCGCTTCGGATACAGACGCAGCAGCCCCTCGGCCTCGAGGCGGAGGAACGCCTCACGAACGGGCGTACGGCTGATGCCCAGGGCCTGAGAGATCTGCCCCTCGCTGATCAGGGCGCCGCCGGCGAGAACGCCGTCGAGGATCTGGGCCTTGGTATACGTGTACGCACGTTCCTTTACGGGGACACCCCTGCCCAACGTCATCCCCTCCTCTGCCTCTTGGATTCATTCTTCCATCCAAGAAGACCGACTCACCACAAGGACGCCGTCTTAGTAGGTTCTGCGGCGCAGGCTTTGCACGAAGAGCGGCACCGACAACAGGAGCAGGACGCCTTCGACAGCCAGGCTGACCAGCCCGAGCGGCTCCGTCCAATTGCCGATGTCGTCGCTGTAATCGGGCAGTCCCGGCCCCCTGGAGAGGACGTAGCCCAGCAGGGGGCCGACGGCGACCGCGGCTGCCAGCAGCCATCCCGCTCGGACGAGACCGAAGAGCAGCAGCACGGCCGCGACCACGGCCGCGATCTCCAGGACGTGGTAAGCGACGCCGACATAGTAGGGGTCTCTCGTCGTCGTGATGCCGCCCTGGTCCACAACGTGGATGGCAGCCACCGCGAGACACAATAGAACTCCCGCCCACCTGGCCGTCCAGGTGGCCTCGAGCGTCATCGCAACGTGGTGTGACATGCGGAGGTACCTTCTCCTTCCTTCGGCCGCGCGTGTCCGCCGTACCGCGATCCCGCCGAGCCGGTCGGCTCCACGCCTTCAGCCAGCCACCTTCGCGCGAGCTCGCAGATCATGGCCCCGCATCGGGCGCTGACGGGCAGATCCACGAGCCTGCGCGATCCCAGGGGCGGGCGTAAGGGGCCGTGATCACTCGCGCCCAAGCAGTTCCCGGCGAAAGTTGCTAGGCCGACCGCGCGACTTGCTGACAGGCCTCACGTGGCGCCGAGGCGCCCCTCGAACCCACGGGCCTGCGGATCCATGCTCATCGACCGCAGCCGCCACAGGACGTGCTGACGGAGCGGTCCGCGAAGTCCTTGGTCTCCGGTCCACTCCGCTCCGAGTCACTAGTAGTTGTCAAAATCAGTAACCATGGTCACCGTGGTCGCGGTCACCAAAATCGCGGTCGCGGTCGCCGTGGTCCTCGTGGTCACGGCTCAGAGCGGGGAAGAGAGCCTTGAAGATCGCCAATGGCGTTCCCCTTGTACGCCGAAGGCATATCGAATATGTTCGAGGGTGATACGTACCTGGTTGGGGATTAGATGGCATTTTGAGTAAAAAGACGGCAAACGCCTGCCGGGCCAGATGCTGGCGCTCTGGTCACCGGCTCGACCGAGCCATCGGGACGCCGTCGATCATGTGGGACGACCACCCCGTCGCCAATCTTGGCCTCTGCGCCTTCGGCACGAGCCGCCCACCCCGGGGAAGCTTCAGGCGGGCGGCTCCGTCATGTTCAGGCCACCCAACCGACCCTCCTCCGGCAGCTCTGCCGGAGCCTCTTCCTCTCGGAACGCAAAATCCACCCGGTACGGCATTGCGCACCACCACGCCCGAGACCCGTGATCACGTCACCCGCCTGCCCGACAGGGGCAGGCACCGCCTCGTCGTCGACCTGACGGGGGTGCCGTTCATGGACTCCTGGGGTCTCAGCGCACCTGTCGGCATCCGTAACCGGCTCATCGTGGACGCCGGTGTGCTGCGGCTGGTGATCACGGAGATGGGTGTCCGCAAGATCTTCCTGGTCACTGGGTCCGAGGGCCACGTTTTCCTGATGTATGACTCAGCGGAAGCGGCGATGACATGAAGGACTGGGGGCGGAGACACACGTCGTCGGCGAGGACGAGCGGGACTGCGGCCGCGGCGACGACGAGTGTGCGCCACGGCTGCCGTAAGACGGCTGGGCGGGTCGCCCGGTAGGTGCGCCGGTCCACGCGCAGGCATGAGCAGGGCGCTCCCGCACGCACAAGGGAGGGGGCCGTCCGGCCCAAGCGGACCGCCACGAGGCCGTGCATGCTGGATTTACGGGGCAGTACCCGGAGCTTGCCATGGTGACCCGGCGGCAGGAACCGGCCGGTTGGGGAAGCCCCGACGAGGAGTGAGGGACCATGGCCGAACAGACACCGTCGCATGTCACGGACCAGCCTCTGCAGGGCGACCTCGGACGGCGCATCGAACGGCGGCGCAGGGAACTGGGGCTCACCCGGGAGGAAGTCGCGTTCCGTGCCGACATGACCCCAAGCCGTGTCGCGCACCTGGAGCAGTTCAGCACGGCGGCACCGGATGCGGGCACCCTGCTCCGGCTGGCCGGAGCCCTGCGGACCACTCCGACGGAACTCGGCGGCGGAAACGTCGACCTGCCACCCGGTATCGGGCGCGCCGCTCGCAGTCCCCGCCTCACCGAACTGAACGAGGAGGAGTGCCGCGGACTGCTCTCGACGCACGGCGTGGGTCGCCTGGCGGTGCCCACCGAAGGCGCACCGGTCATCGTCCCCGTCAACTACTCCATCGTCGACGACGCCGTCGTGTTCCGGACCCGGGCGGACTCGGTGCCCGCCCAGGGACGCGGCCGCGAGGTGGCCTTCGAGGTCGACCGTGTGGACGACGCGTTGAGTCAGGGCTGGAGTGTCCTGGTACGCGGGCGCGCCGAAGCCGTGACCGACCCCGACTCCGTACGCCGCTTCGTAGAGCGCGCCTACAGTGAGCCGTGGGCCGGAGGGGAACGCGACCTTTGGATGCGGATCGAACCCACCGCGGTCACGGGGCGCCGCATCGACACGTGGTGAGCTTCCCCGGCAGGCGCCCGAACAGGTCCGCCGCATGCCTCTGGCCTGTCGGACCTCCCGTCCCCGTCGGCCCGGCAGGCTCCCGAGTCTCGCCGCCGAATGGGCCGCCGCGAGGCCCCGCGCCGATGACGGGAGTCGCCGTACCACAACCCAGCCCCGAGCGGTCCGCGTGCCCCGCAGGGCCGGCCCAGCGCCTGCGACGCCGGCCAGGGACCAGGAGATGCGGCAGATCATCGCCGAAGGCTTCAAGGACGTGTATTTCCAGGACTGCGGAGCCCGCGCCATGGGACTGTCGGACTTGGCCATCAACGACATCGACTACCTGGATCCCGACTTCCGGATTCGGAGAACCGCCCAGCTGCTGCCCCGCCTGATCGCCGGACGTGCCCGCGGCCCGCTACCGGTGGGTGGCCGGCGGGCGACCCCTCGACGGTCGGGCCGACGGGGCGTCTGGGACTGGACCGGGAACCGGCCCGCGCTGTCCGGACAGCTGAGGCTCAGCTGTGTGTCGTGCCCGCCGCGCCCGAGCTGGGCGGCGAGCAGCGTGCCCAGGGCGGGCTTGTCGTCCTCGGGCACGAGCACGACGGCCGCCCGCCAGGCGCTCCTGGCCACCTCGTCGTCCGCGTCGCACAGCAGTGCCTCGGTCATCGCCGGCCACGCCTGCCGGTCCCGGATCTCGGACAGGGTGCGCAGCGCCTGGCTGCGCGCCTGCGCCCGCTCCGAGCGGAGTTCGCGCAGCAGCGCGGGCAGCGTCAGGGACACGGGGTGGCGGGTGAGCGCCCAGGTCAGCATGTCGCGGACGAAGAACTCTGGTTCGGCCGCGCAGCGCTCGACGAGCTTGCCGACGAAGCGCGCCTCGAGCGCCGTGCCGACCGCCAGAGCGGCCCGCAGGCGCACCGGCGCACGGTCGTCGTCCAGGCCGCTGAGCGCTCGCATCGCATCCGTGTCCTGCTGCGTCATGGTCATCGGGACCACCTCCATGGGCAGCGGTGAACACCTTGTCACGGTGTCAAGGTCAACCGGCTCAATGGCAGGGGTCGGGAAGGAGCCAGACGGCCGTGTCGGCCGGGATCGTCTGCCGGCCTGATGGGTCCTTCTCCAGGGGGCCGCTGGCCAGGACGACATCGCCCGCGGGCAGGGGTACTGACTCGCTGCCCAGGTTGAGGGCGCACACCAGGCCGGTGTCCCGCTGGAAGGCGAGGACCGCTGCCGCGGGGTCCGGCTTCAGCCAGGTCAGGTCGCCGGCGCCGCCGTGGCGTCGGCGCAGGCGCAGGGCTGCCCGGTAGAGACTGAGCACCGAATCGGGGTCGTCGCTCTGCGCGGCCACCGACCGCTGAGACCAGTCCGCGGGCTGCGGCAGCCACGGCGGCGCGGAGCCGAAGCCCAGCGAGGGCCCGGACCGCTGCCACGGGATGGGCACGCGGCAGCCGTCCCTGCCCTTCCTGGCCCGCCGTGAGCGCACCCGCACCGGGTCCTTGAGGACGTTGTCGGGCAGGTCGGCGACTTCGGGCAGGCCCAGTTCCTCCCCCTGGTAGAGGTAGGCGGCGCCGGGGAGTGCCAGCAGGAGAAGGGCCGCGGCGCGGGCCCTGCGCTGCACGGTCGTGGGGTCCAGCGGGGGCCGCGTGCCGTCGCTGAGCAGCCAGGCGTTCGGATCCGTGCCGGGGGGCAGGGCCAGCCGGGAGGCGTGGCGGACGACGTCGTGGTTGGAGAGCACCCAGGTCGGCGACGCGCCCACGGCGTGGGCGGCGGCGAGGGAGGTGTCGATGACCCGGTGCAGTGCGGACGCCTCCCATGGGGCCTGGAGGAAGTCGAAGTTGAACGCCTGGTGGAGTTCGTCGGGCCGGGTGTAGAGGGTCCGGCGGGGGCCCTCTGCCCAGGACTCGGCCACGGCTGCGCGTGGCGGCTCGTAGGTGTCGAGCAGGGTGCGCCAGCCGCGCAGGATGTCGTGGACCTCGTCGCGGTCCCACAGGGGGTGGTCGCCGTTGGCGCCGGCGCCCACGATGCCGTGGTGCACCTGGTCGGGGCCCAGGTCGCGCAGGGGCTCGACGAGGTCCTTGGCCATGCCGTGGGCGACGTCGATGCGGAAGCCGTCGACCCCGCGGTCGAGCCAGAAGCGCAGGGTCGACTCGAAGTCGGCCCGGACGTCGGGATGGCTCCAGTCGAGGTCGGGCTGTTCGGGGGCGAACAGGTGCAAGTACCACTGGCCGTCTCGAGTGCGCTGCCAGGCGCTGCCGCCGAAGACGGACTGCCAGTCGCTCGGCGGCAGGGAGCCGTCGGGTCCCTTGCCGTCACGGAAGATGTAGCGGGCGCGTTCCGCGGAGCCGGGGGGCGAGGCCAGTGCCTCACGGAACCACGGGTGCCGGTCGGAGGTGTGGTTGGGGACGATGTCCACGATGACGCGCAGGCCGAGCCGGTGGGCCTCGGCGACGAGTTCTTCCGCGTCGGACAGGGTGCCCAGGGCCGGGTCCACGCCGCGGTGGTCGGCGATGTCGTAGCCGCCGTCGGCCATCGGGGAGCGGTAGAAGGGTGTCAGCCACACGGCGTCGGCCCCCAGGTCGGCGATGTGCGCCAGCCTGGACGTGGCGCCGGGCAGGTCGCCGACGCCGTCCGCGTCAAAGTCGGCGAAACTGCGGACGTAGATCTGGTAGATGACGGCGTGCCGCCACCAGGGGTCGCGCCCGGCTCCGTGTGCGGCAGGCCGGGCGGCGGGGGCAGGGGAGCTTTTCATGCGGCCTCGCCTTCCTTGGGGCGGGCGGGCCAGTGCACGCTGTGCCGCTTGGCGAGGTCGGTGATCTGCGCCGGGTCCAGGGGGCGCGTTCGGCGGCCGTGCAGCAGCAGGTGCAGGCGTGCGGTCTCCTCCACCTCGATCGCCGACCAGACCGCCTGCTCCACGTCGGTTCCGGTGACGACGAGTCCGTGGTTGGCCAGCAGTGCCGCGCGGAAGGGGAAGGGGACGGCCTGGACATGGGCGGCAAGGGCCGGATCGCCGGGGGCCGCGTAGGGGATCAGCGGAGTGCGGCCCGCGCGCATCAGGAAGTAGGCGGTGAGCGGCGGGAGGCAGCTGTCGGGGTCGTCAGGTTCCAGGCAGGAGACGGCGACGGCGTGGGTGGAGTGCAGGTGGACGACCGCCCGTGCCGACGGGTCACGGGCGTACAGGGCCAGGTGCAGGGGCACCTCCTTGGTGGGCGGCGGTCCGGAGGTGTGTGCCCCGTCGGCGTCCAGTGCGGCCAGTTCTTCCGGGGTCAGTTCGTCCAGTCCGCGGCCGGTGGGGGTGAACAGGATGCCGTCGGGGGTGCGCACGCTGATGTTGCCCGAGGCGCCGGGGCTCAGGCCCAGCGCGTGCAGGCGGCGGCCGGCCTCGGTGACGGCACGGCGCGGGTCGTTCACTTCAGGGCCTCCTGGGCGGTGGTGAAGAAGTCCGGGGCGCCGAAGTTTCCTGATTTCAGCGCCAGGTTGACGGTGTGGCCTGCGTAGGTGGCGGAGGTCCAGGGAATGCCGGGGGCGGCGGCGGGGCCGATGCGCAGGCTTCGCAGGCCGAGAGCGGAGACGACGGCGCCGGAGGTCTCCCCGCCGGCGACGATGAGCCGCCGTACGCCGGCGTCGAGCAGTCCGCGGGCGCAGTCCGCCAGTGCGTGTTCGACGAGAGCGGCGGCCTCGGTGGCGCCCAGGGCCCGCTGGGCCTGCTCGACGCCGGCGCGGTCGTCGGCGCTGTGCAGCAGGACGGGCACGGCCGGGTCGAGGTGGTCGCGGGCCCAGGCCAGCGTCTTGGCGAGGGTGCCCGCCGGGTCCGCGCGCAGGTCCTCCCACGCGAGTTTGCGGTGCGGCAGACGGCGGCGCGCGTGGGCCGTCTGGTCGAGGGTGGCCACGGAGACGCTGCCGGCGAGGACGGCCGCGGGGCCGGAGGCGATCTCGATGCGGTCGGCCGGGGCCCGCTTTCCGGCTGCCCGGGGCGGGGGAAGAACATGGGCCAGGCCGGACCCTCCGGTGACCAGGCGCAGGTGGCGGGTGGCGCGTTCGATGACGGGCAGGTCCTCGTTGCCGGTGGTGTCGGCGATGACCATGCGTATGCCCTGTGCCGTCAGCCGGTCCAGATGGGCGCGGGCGGCTCCTTCGGGGGCGCGCAGCACGGCGTGCGGCAGCAGCCCGACCGGCTGGGTGCTCTGGGCGGCGAGGATGCGGCGCAGGTCGGAGTCGGTCATCGGGGTGAGCGGGTGGTGCCGCATGGCCGACTCCGACAGCAGCGTGTCGCCGACGAACAGGTGGCCCTGGTAGACGGTGCGCCCGTTGTCCGGGTAGGCCGGGCACAGCACGGTGCACTGTTCTCCGAGGGCGTCCAGCAGGGCCTCGGTGACCGGCCCGATGTTGCCCTGAGCGGTGGAGTCGAAGGTGGAGCAGTACTTGAACCAGTAGCGCTCGCAGCCGAGGGCGGTCAGGTGGCGCAGAGCGGCGAGGGAGGCGGCGACGGCCTCCTGCCTGGGCGCGGTGCGGGATTTGAGGGCCACCACGACGGCGTCGGCGTCGCGCTCGTGCGGAAGGGGCCGCTCGGGTACGCCGACGGTGAGGGTGGTGCGGAAACCGGCGGCGACCAGGGCCGCGGCGATGTCGGTGCCGCCGGTGAAGTCGTCGGCGATGCACCCCCACACGGGGTGGCCGCGGTGCCCGCTCACCGGGCGGCTGCCTGCGCGCCGGGCAGGGCGGCGAGTTGGGCGGCGCCCGACCGCGGGGAGGTGAGCACGGGGACGGTGAGGCGGTCGGTGGGCAGGCTGCCGACCGCCTGTGCCATGGAGGCCTGTGCGAGGACCAGGACGTCGGTGCGGGCGGCGAGCCGTTCCGCCTCGGCGGCGATCAGCCGGTCGTGCTCCGCCACGTCGCCCGCGCTGCGTGCTTCGTACGCTCCGGGGCATATGGAGGTGATCAGTTCGACGTCGGCGCCCTCCTGGGCGGCTGTGCGCCGGATCAGGTCCTCGGTGGGGCCGAGTGTGGAGGGCAGGGTGGCGAGGACGCCGATGCGGCGACCGGTGTGCACGGACTGCCGTGCCATGGGCTCGTCCACGCGCAGGACGGGGATGTTGACGTGCGGGCGGACGAGTTCGGCGGCGCCGCCGATGGAGGAGCAGGTCACAAGGACAGCGCTCGCGCCCGCTTCCTCGGCGAGCGCGGCGTAGGCGGCCAGGCGGCGCACCGTGCGGGGCAGCATGCCCTGGGCGACGGTGTCGGCGAGCAGGCTTTCGTCCACCACGTGGTAGGCGTCGACGCCGGGGGCTTCCTGCGGCAGAAGGGCGGCGAAGACGGCCGGCAGGGTGGTGACGGTGTGCAGCACGCACACCCTGGGCCGGTGGGTGGTGGTTGTCATGCCGCGCCTCCCGGCGCCGTGGCGGCCCGCGCCTGCTGCCAGGGGCGGCCGTACCGGTCGACGATGTCGGCGAGTTCGCGCAGCCGGGCGGCGGAGGCGCCGCGCAGCACGGGCAGCGGGTCGGGGCCGGCGAGGGCGTCGGTCCACAGGGCTCTGCCGGCCAGGAAGCCGGAGGCCCCGGCCTGGCAGACGGCTTTCACGGCGTGGGGGAACGCCTGCGGGTCGACGCCCTGGGAGAGCACCACCCAGGGGCAGTCGACCACGGCGTCGATGCGTTCGGCCTGCCGTGCGAGGTGGGAGATCGACCCGATGCCGCGGTCGGGCACCTGGCACTTGTACAGCGAAGGTCCCAGCGGGGCGAGTTCGGCGGCCGCCTCGACGATGGAGGCGTTCAGGTCGAAGGTGCCTGCCGCCTCCTCCGCGGGCGTGGGGCGGGTCACGGGCTCGAGCACGGAGGCCAGGCCTGCCTCGCGGCAGCGGGCGATGAACCGGGCGGCCAGTTCGACGCGCTGCTCGCGGCGCGCGTCCCGCCGCCAGACGACGAGCAGTTTGAGGGCGGCGGCTCCGTCGGCGCGGGCCTGTCCCGGGTCGACCTGCTCGTCCAGGTCGGTATCGGTGACGACGCCGCCGGGCTGGTCGAGTGCGTCCGCGGCGAGGACGAGGGCGCAGTCGGCGGGGAGCAGCCGGTCGGCCACGACCCGGTCGTGGCCGTATTCACGGTCGATGAGGAACGCGGAGGCCAGCGGGGCGAGTTCGCGGGCGACGGACAGTTTGAAGGCCACCATGGCCTCGTCGCTCACGTGGCCGTCGGCTATGTGCCGGCTCATCATGACGCGCAGTGACTCGCGCTGGTCCATGGCGATCATGGCGAAGGTGCCGGACGGCCGGGCGAGGGCGGCCGGGGCGAGCGATCCCGAGGCCAGCGGTGGGACGGGCTGGACGATGGTCACGGTGAGTACTCCATGAGGTGGTGGCCAGGGGGCAGAGGTGCGGATGCGGTTCGAGGGGGATCAGCGGCCCGCGCCGGGCGCCGGGCCCGCGCCGGGCCGGGATGCGGTGGCAGGGGCGGTGACGGTGGGCAGGAACACGCTCTGGTAGGCACGTCGGTAGGCGTCGGCCGCTTCGCGAGGAGCGTCCACCGGGCGGCGAGCGGCCACCGGCGCGGCGGGGTCGAGGCCGAGGGCGGCACCCGCCCAGGCGGCGGCGCCCAGGCATGCGGCATCGGGCGCGTCGCACATCAGGGTGCGCCACGGTGAGACGGCGGCCTTGATCGCCGTCCACGTCCGCTGGCGTACCGAGCCGCCGAGCAGGGTGAGGGTGTGCGGTGGTCCACCGGCCAGTTCCCCTTGCACTTCGGCCATCCAGCGGGCCTGGTACGAAGCGCCCTCGAGGAGCGCCTTGGCCACCTCGGGCAGCCCGTGGCGGGGCTGAAGGCCGTGCAGAGTCAGCCGCCGGGCGAGGTCCGGGTGCGGGGCGGAGCGGCCGTGGAGATACGGTTCGGCGCACACTCCGGTCGGCTCCTGCCCCGCCTGTTCGACGAGCGCGGCGAAGCGCCGGTAGCGCTCCTCGGGCGAGGCGTGGCCAAGGCCCAGCAGCCGGTCGCAGAACCATTCCACCAGGGCTCCGGAGCTCGACATGCCGGCGACCGTGCACCAGCGGACGCCGTCCACGTGCCGACCGTAGGACATGCCCTGGCGGCCGGTGGCTCGCGCGTCCGGCGCGGCGTCGGCCAACGTCACGACGGCTTCGGCGGTGCCCATCGAGTCGGCCGCCTCCCCGGCCGTCCGTACGCCCGCCGCCCAGGCTCCGACCAGGTGGTCGTGCCCGGCGACGACGACGGGCACGCCCGCCGTCATGCCCAGGGCGCCGGCGGCGGCGGTGCCGATACGGCCGACCGGCGCCCCTGGGGGGTGCACCGCCGGCATCCGGTCGGCGTCCAGGCCCGCGAGAGCGAGCAGGTCGGACCGCCAGACGCCGGTATGCACATCCCAGGCCATGGTGCGCTGGGCGAACGTGGCGTGGGTGCCGACGGCCCCGCTGAGGGCGTGGGCCACCAGGTCCGCCGCGCCGGCCCAGGTCCGCATGCGGCGCACCACTTCGGGGTGTTCCTCGCTCAGCCACAGCCACTTGGCCAGCGGCACCTTGGGGCTGGGCAGCACGCCGGTGGCCTCGTGCAGTTCGGCGGCGCCGTGCTCGCGGCGCAGGCGCTCGGCGTGGGCGGCCGGCCGCGGATCCGACCAGGACAGCGCGGGCAGCAGCGGGGTGCCGCCGGCGTCCAGCGGTGCGCCGGTCTCCGCCATGCCGGTGATCCCGACGGCGTCGGGGCCGTATCCGGCGGCGGCCGTGCAGGCGGCGAGCGCATCCAGGGCGGCGCCGACCAGCCGGTCCGCGTCGTGGGCGTGGCCGGAGGCGTCGACGGGCGTGCGGCGCTGGGCCTGGGCGAGGACGGTGCCGTCCGCCGTGCACAGCACGGCCTTGCAGTGCGTGGTGCCGACATCCACTCCGGCCAGCACCGGGGTGCGCCGCCTGCCGCTCATGGTGTCGGCCCGCCTTCCGGCCGGTCGGCGAGCTCGGGCAGCTCCAGTGCCGCCTCGGCCGCGTACAGCAGCAGTCCGGCGCACCAGGCGTGCGAGAGGGTCAGCAGCATGCCTTTCGCCTGGAAGCAGGAGGTCTGGTAGAACCGCTCGCTGACCATGCCGCGGTAGGCGTCGAAGTCGCCGTCCTCGCGGGCGACGAACTGCCGGAAGCAGTCGAGGTTCTCCCGGGTGGACTCCAGGTAGTAGCGGTCGCCGGTGCGCCGGGCCAGGCGTGCCATCTCGGGCAGGCACACCAGGCCGTAGGAGTGCAGGTGCTGGTTGGAGGGGGAGGCCTGGTCGCCGCCACGGGTGCGGAAACCGTAGCGGCCCAGCAGGGTGCGCGGGGAGAATTCCACGTCGTACGTGTAACGGAAGGTCAGCATCCAGTCGGCGCTGCGGCGCGCCAGGTCGAGCCATTCGGGTGTGCCGTCGGCCTCCAGCAGCGCGGTGTAGGCCATGACCGCGGTGTAGCCGTCCTCGGAGGTGGGGGCGAGATCGACGTCCTCGGGGGCCCCGCACAAAAACTCCGAGCGCACGTCACGGGCGTAACAACGCCCGGCGCGGCGGGCCGCCTCCAGGTGGCCGGGCAGTCCGAACGCCTCGGCGGCCTCCACCAGAGCCGGCACCCAGGTCAGCCCGGCGGCCCCGGCGCGGGAGAGGACGGCGCCGGTGGCCTGGTGGTAGGCGGAGCCGAGGTGGCCGTCGGCGTCCTGCGCGGCGAGCGCGACGGCGAGGTTGCTGCGCACCGCGTGCTCCCAGGCGGGGTGGTCGCTGCCGTGCCGCCGCTCCTCGGTGAGGGCGCGGAGCATGAAGAGGGTGGCCTCGGCGAGGGTGCGGGCGTGCAGCCGGTCGCGGTCGGGGTGCCAGCCGGTGGTCCAGCCGCGCGTGGCCGTCCACTGTCCCCAGAAGGTGCCGCCGGGGGCCAGATGGCCGGCGATGTGGTCCAGTACCGCCTCCGCCGCCTTGCGGTAGTCGGCGCGGCCGGTGCGCCGGGCGTGGCGCAGCAGGGCGTACGCGTACGGCACTCCGCTGACCCAGCCGACGTGCATGGCCTGCCGGTCGCCGCGTTCGCCCAGCGCCTCGCGGTCGAAGGCGGCGGTCTCCAGCAGCACCGGCGGATCGGGTCGGTAGTGCCAGCGGTACAGGCCCCAGGCGGCCAGGTCGGCGGCCTCCCCCAGGCCCACCCAGGCCGCCGGGCCGCGCTCGGGACGGTCGCGCTCGTGCACCTCGCGCAGCACCGGGGCGTAGGCGTGCGGGTCGGCGTCGAGCAGGCCGATGCGGAAGGTGACGGTGCGGCTCTCCCCCGGTTGCCAGGTGTGCAGCCGGGCCTCGGCGGGCAGCGGCTGCGCGGAGCCGTAGTAGACGACCGGCTCTTCGCGGTAGGGGAAGTGCAGGCGCAGGGCGGGGCGCGCGGTGTCCGGGTCCAGGGACAGGCCCACGCCGGACAGACCGAGTTCACTGCGTTCGCCGGTCACCAGCACCGCCCCTCCGTGGGTGTCGCGGGCGAAGACGGCGGGGGTGGCGCAGCGGTCGGCGCGGAAGGCCCAGGTGTGGCTGACCATGGCGTCGGGGTCGTCGGCGCCGGCCTCGAAGCGGGGGAAGACCCGGTCGCAGTCGGGTACCCGGTTCTCGCCGTAGAACAGGCCCGGTATCAGCCAGCCAGGGTCGTCGATGGTTCCCAGCTGGACCTCGACGCGCAGGCCGGCGGTGGCGGGCTGCTCGCCGGTCCGCGTGACGGTGAGTGCCATCTCGCGCAGCCCGGCCGCTCCGGCGGGTGGGGCGAGCACGGCACGGGCGCGGAAGCCTGCGGCCTCACCGGTCAGCACCATGGAGTCGTCGGCGGCGTCGCTGCTCTCCTCGACGGGTACGGGCACGGCAGTGCCGTTCGCGTCCAGGAGGGCCACGAGATAGGGAAGCCGGACGCATCCGCCGTCGGCCTGCGTGCGCAGCTCCACTGCGGCGGCTCGGCCGGAGGTCACGTCAACGGACATGGCGTTCTCCCGTGTTCCAGCCCGATACGCGCACGACCCGGTCGTCGGGAGGCGCCTCGCGCCACACCACGTCCACGGATGTCTCCTCTCCGGGCAGCAGGTCGATCACGTTGTCGCCGAACACCGCCCAGCCCGGGCGGTCGTAAGGGCGTGCGTCTTCCAGGAGCAGACCGGTCGCGGCGGGGCCGTCCACATGCCGCAGCCGGATTCTGCCCCGGTCGTCGCTTCCCTCGTGGGGTTCGGCGACGGCTTCGATGCGTGCGGGTGGCAGATCGAGCAGCGGGGCCAGGTCGGTGGTGCGGCTGCACAGGTAGCGGTTGCCGGCCAGTGGTGTCCCGGCGCCGTCGTACAGGGCCAGGTCGAGGAAGAAGACGTCGGTGCAGACGGCTTCGAGGGGGGCGCAGAGGGTGCCCAGGTGCAGCGGCCGGCCGGGCTCACCGGCTGCCGTCGGGGTGAGCGGCCAGGTGCGGCGGGCGGCCTCGGTGCCGTGGGCGTCCACGATCCGGGCCACGGCCGTGCCGGCGGGCAGCGATGCGGTCGCCCACGCCCACACCTCGGCCGTCACCGTCTCGCGTCCGCCCCAGGCGGGTCCGGTGAAGGCGGCGCACACGTGCAGCGGGCCGTAGGCGCGGCGTACGCCGTGATAGGCGGGCTTGGGATCACCGCGGTGGTCGACGGCCGCCGTGCACCAAGCGTTGGGGACGGGCTCGTTGAACTGCCAGGGAAGGGTGCCGCTGCTTCTGAAGGCGCGGCGCCGGTTGGCTTCCAGGGCGTAGCGCAGCCCGTCGTACTGCAGATGCTGGCTGGCGCGCCGCATGGTGTCGACGTCGTCGATGCGTGCGCCGAAGGAGTCCTGGACCAGCGAAGCGTTGTTCCACCAGGCGCCGAGGTGGGCGTAGAGCGGGTTCTCGCGGCCGGCGGGCCAGCGGTCCGCCGCGTCGGGGAGAAGGTGTTCGAGGGTGCGGCGGTTGGCCATGCCCTCGACGCCGAACTCGCTGTGCAGCAGGCAGGTTCCGGAGTCGTACAGGCGGTTGTGCTCCACGAGGCCCTGGTGTTCCCAGGGTCCGTGGACGTCGTGCAGGCCGTCCGGGTTGCGGGCGATGTTGTCGGCCCGGTTGAGGAACTCCACGCCGGAGGGCGAGCTGGGCAGCCAGGCCCGCTCGGGGTCGAGCCGGCCGATCGCGTCGCGAAGGGCGCGCAGCACAGGGGGCGGACTCGTCCAGGGGGTTGCCCTTCTCGTCCTGCAGTTCGTTGCCTCCGCACCACAGCACGAGTGAGGGGTGGTGGCGGCGCGGCGGTACGACGGCGTGCGCCTCGCGCACCATCAGGTCGACGAACTCCGGGTCCGAGGCCGGGGTGGAGGCCATGCCGGAGCTGGACATGCTGAACTCCTGCCAGACCATCAGGCCAAGTTGGTCGCAGAGGGTGTAGAACTCCTCGGTCTCCAGCAGTCCCCCGCCCCATACGCGCAGCAGGTTGACATGCGCGGCACGGGCCAGGTCCAGCAGGTGGGCGAGCTTGGCCGGGCGCGGGACGCCGTACTGGGCGTCGAGGGGCACCCAGTTCCAGCCGTTGGCGTACAGGCGGCGGCCGTTGACGGTGAGGGTGTAGGGCAGCGCGTCCTTCGGGGCACCGTCGTTGGGGACCAGTTCGACGCGCCGGAAGCCGACCTGGAACCGGCGCGTGGTGGTGTGCGGCCCCGAGGTGAAGGTGACCTCCACCTCGTGGAGGTGTTGCTCGCCCGCGCCGTTGGGCCACCACAGCCGTGGCTGCGGCACGCTCAGTTCGATGTGCGCGCCGGCGTCCTCGGTCATGCCCGTGAGGTCGCGTTCGGTCTCGGCGACGACCCGGTCCCCGTCGCGCACTCGTACGGCCAGCCGGGTGCCGTCGGGTGCGCGCTGCCCTTCGGCGAGGGTGAGGTCGGCCTCGATGCGCACGGCGCCCTCGCGCAGCCCTTCGGTTCCGGGCCCGAGCGAGGCGCTCGCGGTGACGCCGCGCAGCCGCGCCGGCCCGCTCACCACCAGCCGGACACCGCGCCAGACGCCCTGGTGGACCATGGGCGGGCAGAAGTCCCACCCGTAGCCCATGCGCGCCTTGTGCACGCGGACCCGGTCGGTGCGGCCGACCTGCGGCTCGCTCTGAGGCGCGGGGTGCACGACGACGGCCAGCAGGTGCTCTCCCCCGCCGCGGACCAGGTGGGTGATGTCGGCCTCGAAGGGACGGAACATGCCTTCGTGGCGGACGACGACGGTGTCGTCGACGAGCACGGTGGCCTCGTGGTCGACACCGTCGAAGCGGAGCACCGCCCGTTCGTGCGGCTCCAGCGGGGGCAGCGTGAAGGTGCGGCGGTAGGCCCAGTTGCGGTTGGGCACCCACTCGCTCAGCAGGCTGTTGCGGCCGACGTACGGGTCGGGGACCTCGCCGGCGCGGTGCAGGTCGTCCAGGACGCTCCCGGGGACGCGGGCCGGGAGCCAGCCGGCCGTCGTGAACGGCTTGTGGGGGCCGATGTGCCACTGCCATTCGTCCCCGACGAAGCCGCGCAGCTGCCAGGCGCCGTCGGCGTCGTCCAGCACTGTCTCGGTCATCCGGCGGCCTTCCCCGCCGTCGCGCCCGCGCCGCCGGATTCCTGGCCGGCGCCAGCGGGGGCCGTCCCGATGGGCTCGTCCAGCGGCCACTCCAGCAAGTCGGTCTCGGTGACCGGCTGTTCCGGGTCGAGCGGCACCCGGAAGGTCTTGATCTCCGCCGGGCCGAAGTCGGCCTCGACCGAACGGGAGAGCAGCGGCAGGTCGATCGTCGTGCGCACCGGCTGCCCTGCCGTCTCCACGGCCCTGACGACGAGGGCGTCGCTGTCGTCCTCGTCCCCCTTGACCACGCTGACGACCACCGAGTCCGCCGCCACCTCCACGTATCCGCTCCTGCTGGGCAGCGGGCCGGGGTGGTAGGTCTCCAGCAGCGGGAAGGCGGGCTGGTTGAGCTGGGCGGCCAGCCGTACCGTGCCGGCGGCGCGCCAGTCCCCGGCGTGGGGCACCAGGCGGTAGCGGAACTCCTGGCGGCCCTGGTCGAGGTACTCGTAGACGCCGTCCTCGGCCAGTCCCATCGGCTCGTGCCAGGCGTAGGCGGGGCTGCGCAGCGCGGTCATGCCGATGGTGCCGCCGCGCGCGTCGTGGCCGTACTTGCCGTCGTTGAGCACGGAGAGTCCGGCCCGGCGCCCGTCGGGCAGCGTGCCGCTGACGTCCACCCACGCCTGCGCGGACTCCTCGGCGCCGTCGGCGGGGCGCTCGATGTGGCCGTAGGGGATCTCGAAGGTCGCCGACGCGGTGTCGATCGCGGTCGGGAAGCGCAGCTTGAGCAGGCGCAGGCGCTCGTGCCAGTCGACGACCGTGCGCACCTCCAGGGCGCGGGCGCCGGCGGACAGGACCAGTTCCTCGGCGAGAGTGGAGTTGCCGTATGTGCTCTCCACCCGGAGCACCGCGCGCACGGGGCCGTGCTCGATGAGGCGCACGCGGGTGCACCCGAAGGAGCCGAGCTCCTTGTCGTAGGCGTCGATTCGGTGGCCCCAGGTGTCGGAGGGGTCGTCCACGACGACGGCGTGCGGGCCGGGGGCCTCGGGCAGCAGCTCGGCGTCGTTGTCCTTGTCGTACAGGCGGCGCAGCCAGCCCGTCGACGGATCGACCTCGACCAGGAGGTGCTCGTTCTCCAGGACGGTGTCCGTGGCCCGTACGGCGGTGCCGGGTGCGGACTCGCCGGGCAGCAGCCGGTAGACGCGGTAGCCCAGCGGCGGGATCTCGGCGCGGAACGCGAGGCGTCTGCGGCTGCCGGCCATGGTGGCGTACGAGCGTGTGCGCTGCACGGGCACGTCGGTGCCCTCGTCGTCCACCATGCGGGCGGGAGCGTTGCCGGGGAAGCCGGTGAACTCGAACTCGACGTCCTCGGTGAGCGTCCAGGGATGCGGGTTGAAGACGACCAGCGGGTACATGTCCGCTTCGGCCGGGATGTCGATGAGCCGGCTGATCGACTGGACGGCGCGGTTGAAGGCGGTCGCGGCGATCGAGCAGGCGTGGCCGTACTGGTCGCGGCTGTCCTCGTAGGCCGGGGCGATGGACGTGCCGGCGAGGATGTCGTGGAACTGGTTGAACAGCACCAGCTGCCAGGCCTCGGTCAGTTCGGCGCGCGGGTAGGGGACTCCGGCGACGACGCGGGCGACGGCCGACCACTTCTCGGCCCGCTGCAGCAGGTTCTCGGCGCGGCGGTTCCACCGCTTGACACCGGAGTGCGCGGAGTAGCAGCCCACGCCGTGGTGCTGGAGCTCGCCGGTGTGGACGGGTATGTCGTCGCGGTCGCGGACGGCGTCGAAGAAGGCCTGGGGGTGGCTGAGCGGCAGGCGCGGCAGCCCGCCGAGCTCGTCGAGCCGGCGGATGCTGTCGAGATTGGCCTTGGTGGGGCCGCCGCCGTGGTTGCCGACGCCGTAGAAGATCATCAGCTCGGGTTCGTCCGGCGGCATCACGGCCAGGGACTTGTCGATGTGGTTGCCGATGTCCGAGCCGGGCGTGCAGTACTCGTGGGGGATGCGGTAGGCGAGGACCCGCGAGCCGTCGGCGGACTCCCACCAGAAGTGCTGGCCGGGCAGCGGCAGTTCGTGGGGGCCTGGGCGCAGGAACGTGTAGGAGTCGATGCGGCTCTTGCGCAGCAGCTGCGGCAGTGCGGCGTTGTGTCCGAACGGATCGACGTTGCAGCCCACCGTGGCCACGATGCCGAAGCACTCGTGCAGGTAGCGCTGCGCGTACAGGGCCTGGCGTGCGAAGGACTCGCCGCCCGGGATGTTGCAGTCGGGCTCGATCCACCAGCCGCCGACGATCTTCCAGCGTCCTTCGGCGACCCGCTTGAGGATGGCCTCGAACAGCTTGGGGTCGCTCTCCTCGACCCACTTCAGGTACAGCACCGAGTCGCAGGTGAAGACGAAGTCCGGGTACTCGTCCATGCGGTCGATGGCGGACTGGAACGTGGCCCGCACCTCCTGGTAGCCCTCGGGCCACTGCCAGAGCCAGACGGGGTCTATGTGTGCGTTGCCGACCATGTGCATGGTGCGCTGACGGGGTCGCATGGGTGTTCCTCTGCTGGGGCGTGCGGCGGTTTCAGGGGCGGGCGGTGGACGGGGGTAGCGGGGTCAGGCGGGGGTTTTCTCGGCGGCCCAGGCGTCGATCTGCTCGCTGAGCAGGTGCAGGAGCAGCAGGTGCATCTCCTGGGTGCGGGCGGTGGTGGTGGAGGGGACCAGCAGCGCCAGGTCGGCGTGTTCGGCGGCCGGCCCTCCGTCGCCGCCGCCGAACAGGACGGTGAGGGCCCCGCGGTCGCGGGCGGTCTTCAGCCCGCGCACCACGTTCTCCGAACGGCCGGAGGTGGTGAACGCCAGGACCATGTCGCCGGGGCCCGCGAACGCCTCGATCTGCCGCGAGAAGAGGTCGTCGAAGTCGTAATCGTTGCTGATGCAAGTGGTCACGGACGGGTCGACGGACAGGGCGAGCGCGGGCAGCGGGCGGCGCTCACGCAGGTAGTGGCCGACGAGCTCCGCGGCCAGATGCTGGGCGTCGGCCGCGCTGCCGCCGTTGCCGAAGGTGTACAGGCGCCCGCCGGCCTCGTAGACCGCCACCAGGCGCCGGGAGATCTCCAGCAGCTGCGGCAGAAGTTGCTCGACGCGGCGGGCAAGCTCGACGTGGTCGGTCAGTTGCTGCCCGGGATCCTTAGCCATGGAGGCGGTTTCCTTCCGGTCCGTGGGGTCGGTGGGTGGTGGTGACGACTCGTTCGAAGGCCACGGCTGCCGCCCCGAGGACGCCGACCCGGTCACCGCCGTGGGCCTCTTCGATGCGCACCGCACGCGCGGCCGGACCCATCGCCCGCTCGCGCACGATGCGGCGGACAGGAGCGAGGAGTTGCTCGCCGGCGCGCGTGACGCCTCCACCGAGGACGACGAGCTGGGGTTCGAAGACGTTCACCAGGGAGGTGACTCCGCAAGCCAGGGCCTGGGTGGTGGCCACCCACACCTGCGTGGCGACGGCGTCCTGCGCGGCGGCCTCCCGCGAGACGTCCTCCGCTGTGAGGGGTGAGCATGCCGAGAGCGTGGTCGGCCGGCCGGCGGCCTCGGCCTCGGCGACCGCCTCGCGGGCCCGTTCGGCGATGGACGTGCCGGAGACGTAGGCCTCCAGACAGCCGGCGCGTCCGCAGCCGCGGCAGTACCGGCCGTTCCGGTCGACCGTCACGTGCCCCAGTTCTCCCCCGTTGCCGGCGGCCCCCCGGTACGTGCGGCCGTCGACGACGACGCCGCCGCCGACTCCCGTGGAGACGGTCAGGTAGATCATGTGGCGGGTGCCGCGACCGGCCCCGAAGCGGTGCTCCCCCGCCGCGGCGGCGGTGGCATCGTTGTCGAGGACGGCCGGGAGCCCGTAGCGGTCCTCGGCCAACCGGGTGATCGGTACGTCGATCCAGCCGGGCAGGTGCGGGGGGCACAGCAGCACGCCCGCCTCCGGGTCGAGCGGGCCGCCGCAGCCGATGCCGACGGCGGCGATGTGCTGCGGGGCGAGCCCGGACTCGTCCACCGCCTTGTGCCCCAGGTCGAACAGGCGGGCCAGGACCGCCTGGACGCCTTCCTGGACCAGGGTGGGCGTGGCGAGGAAGGAGTGGACCGTTCCGTCGGCGCCGACGACTCCCGCCGCCAGTTTGGTGCCGCCGATGTCCAGGCCCAGGACCGCCGAGGTGGCCTCCGCGGCTTCGGAGTTGTGTTTCGCTGCCACAGATCTTCCGTCCGTTGTCGTAGTGCCTGTGTGGTGACCCAGTGCTGACCGGATGTGGCATCGTTCCCACATGAGAACGTACCCATAGCGATCAGGCCCGTCAACCAGCGAGCGGCAAGTGATCAGGAATCCAACTGGTGCGGGCTGCTCGGGGATTCGGCGACCGCCGAGTCGCCGGCCGCCGCCGGATCGGTCCATATCTCCGCCTCCCGCGAGGCGTGCACGATCGTCGCGGGCCAGTCGGGCTCCCACCGCCCGGCGGCCCGCACGCGCGCGACGCTCTTCGCCTTGTCCGCCCCGGTCGCCACGAGCCGTACCCGCCTGGACAGCCCGGCGATCGTCGCCGGTCCCACGCTGACGCCCCGGCGCGGCACCTGATCCAGCGTCCCCAGATGCGGGAAGGTGACCAGGTTGTCGCGGCGGGTGGACTCGGCGAGCCGGATCACACGGGTGCCCTCGGCCAGGCCGCAACCGGGCGGGTTGAACGCGACATGGCCGTCGGAGGCGCCGGTGGCCAGCAGGAACAGGTCGATCCCGCCGGCAGCCGCGATCCGCTCGTCGTAGCGCGGCGGGTCGCCAGGATCGGGAACCCACACGTGCTCCTCCCGGATGCCGCGCCCCGGGCCCACCGCCCGGCTCCACGGCTCGGCGATCCGCAGGCGGGCGAAGCGCTCGCAGCTGTGCAGCGCGTCGGCTGGCACCCGGCGCACCGGTCCAGGCACGTCGTCCAGGTAGTCGTCCATCATCACGATCACGACGTGCGCCAGGTCCATGGGTGCGGAGCGCAGCCGGCCGGCGACGGCCTCGTACGTCCCGATCAGGCTGCGACCGCCGGGGCAGCCGAGCAGATACCGGCGGCCCTGTGCCGCGGCGTCGGCCATGCCGGCGACGATCTCGGCGGCCAAGGCCGCCCCGAGCGCTTCAGCGTCGGGGAACACCGTGAGCAGGCTCATCGTGTCACGTCCTCCGCCGCGACCCTACGCGGCCTCTCTTGCGCCCCGGCCCGACGCGCCATCTCCTCCGGTGCGGTCATACGCGGTTCGGCGTCGCGGAAGGCACGCCACACGGTCTGCGCGGACGCGCCCGCCGCCACCCGGTCCAGCCCGAGCAGCGCGGCACCGGCCACGGGGGGCGCGTCCGGGACGGCGATCCGGAACTCCTCGTCCAAGCCGGGCGCGGCCGCGCGGAGCGCGGCGAGCATCCGGCCGTCCGGGTCCCGGAACAGCCCGCCTCCGAGGACCAGGGTCCAGTCGGCCGGGACCGGCGCGAACCGCCTGTGTGCGCTGCGCGCCAAGGTGGCGACCTCCACGGCCAGGCCGTCCACAAGGGTGACGGCCACCGGATCGCCGTCGCCGGCCAGGGAGAGCACCACCGGGACCAGCACACCCAACTGGCGCTCCGTCAGCTCCTTGGCCAGGAGCCGCTCGGCGACCTCGCCGACGGACGTGACGGCAAGACGCTCGCAGACCGCCTGCCGCAGTCCGGTGGCCGGGCCGCGACCGTCCTCGTCCCGCGCCGCGGCCCGGACCGCCTCCCGGGCCAGGAGGTCGCCCGCACCACTGAGGTCACCGCTCTGCCAGCCCAGCCCGGGGAACTCGAAGCGGCGGCCCTCGGCACGCGCGACGCATTTCAGTCCCGCCCCGCACACGACGCCCACCGCGCGAGCGCCCGGCTCGGCACCGGTGCGCAGCAGTGCCCAGGCGTCGTTGCACACCTCCACCGAACCCCAGGCCCGTTCGGCCGTCAGCGCCGTGTGCAGGGCCTCGACCTGTACGGGCAGATCGGCCCCGGCCAGGCAGCAGGCGGCGTGCGCGCCGGCGAGTTCGCCCGGATCCAGTCCGGCGTCGTGCGCGGCCGCGGTGGCCAACTGTGTGACGACGGCAGCGCTTTGCCGCGGTCCGAGGGCGCTGCCCGGCCCGCGCACCCAAGACAGCAGCGATCCTTCCTCGTTCAGCAGCGCCACGTCGGTCTTGGAGTTGCCGCCGTCGACCGCGAGGACGAGGGCCATCACACCGCCCACGGCAGGTGGTCGCGGTTGGCGGCGAGGATCAGGTCGGTCAGCCGGTCGGCGACGTCGTGCTGACCGATCAGCGGGTGGGCCAGCAGGGCGCGGAACACCCGGTCGCGGCCGCCGTGCACGGCGGCGTCCAGTGCCAGATGCTCGTAGGCCGTGACATGGGCGACGAGCCCGGCGATCAACGGTTCGAGCGGCTCCACCGGCAGAGCCACCGCCTCGTTCTCGCCGACCGTCGCGGGCACCTCGATGACGGCGTCGTCCGGCAGGAACGGCAGCGTCGTGCCGTTGCGCAGGTTGACGACGTGGGTGCGACCGTCTCCGCCTTGCAGCGAGGCCATCAGGTCCAGCGCGGCGTCCGCGTAGAAGGCACCGCCGCGCCGGGTCAGCAGCTCGGGCTTGGTCTCCACTCGCTCGTCGGCGTACCGGGCCAGCAGTTCGTCCTCGATCTCCATGACTTCCTGGGCGCGGACGCCGTCCTTCTGCTGCCGTGCGACGACCTCGTCGTGGCTGTAGTAGTAGTGCAGGTAGTACGACGGCACCGTGCCGAGGCGGCGGACGAGGCCGGCGGGAAGCCCCGTGGCCGGAGCAACCCGGTCGGCGTGCTCGGCGAGCAGGCGCGGCAGCACGTCGGTGCCGTCGAGCAGCACCCGGCGCTCCCACGTCAGGTGGTTGAGACCCACGTGGTCGAGCGTGATGCGGTCGGGGGTTACGCCGAGCACCTTGGCGAAGTGCCGCTGGAAGACCGCCGCCGCGCTGCACAGTCCGACCACGCGGTGGTGTCCGGCCTGCAACAGGGCGCGGGTGACGATGCCGACCGGGTTGGTGAAGTCGATGAGCCACGCGGTCGGGTTGACCGCCCGTACCCTCTCGGCGATGTCGAGCATCACCGGCACCGTCCGCAGCGCCTTGGCCAGCCCGCCCGCGCCCGTGGTCTCCTGCCCCAGGCAGTCGCACCGCAGCGGGAGGGTCTCGTCGCGCAGACGCGCGGTCTGCCCGCCGACGCGCAGCTGCACCAGGACGATGTCGGCGCCCTCCACCGCAGGTTGGAGATCGGTGTGCGTGGTGACGGCGGCCGGATGGCCGCCGGCGGACAGCATCCGCCGGCTCATCCCCGCGAGCACGCCGAGCCGGTCCTGAGAGACGTCCTGCAGCGCCAGTTCCGTCACCGCCAGGCGGTCTCGCAGGCGTATCAGGCCGTCGACGATCTCGGGGGTGTAGGTCGAGCCGCCCCCGACGATGGTCAGCTTCACGTTCTGCCTTTCGGGCCGCCGGCGGCGGCCGGTTCTCGTCGTGCCCTCACGTCGGAGCGCCGTTCGGACCCGGGCCCTCAGCCCTTGCGGCCCTGGGTGGCGATGCCGTCGATGATGTGCCGTTGCGCGAAGGCGAAGATGATGATCATGGGGATGGTGGCGATCAGGCTGGCCGTCGCGATGATCTCCCAGTGCTGCTCCCCACCGTTGCCGAACGTGTCGATGATCGACTTCAGACCGCGCGGAATCGTGAACAGCGAGGAGTCCTGCAGGTAGACCAGCGGCTTGAGCAGATCGCTCCAACTGGCCTGGATCTCGAAGACGAAGACGATCGCCAGAGCGGGCCGGGACAGCGGCAGGGCGATGCGCCAGAACAGCCCGAAGAAACTGCAGCCGTCGACACGTGCGGCCTCGAACACCTCCCGGGGCAGCGACAGGAAGAACTGGCGCAGCAGGAAGATGTAGAACGACGAGCCGAAGATGTTCTGCGCCCACAGCGGCATCTGGGTTCCGGTCAGCCCCAGGTGGTCCCAGATCAGGTAGACCGGGATCAGGGTGACCGCCTGGGGCAGCATCATCGTGCCGAGCACCAGCCCGAAGAGCACGTTGCGCCCCGGGAACTGGAAGTACGCGAAGCCGAAGGCCACCAGCGCGCTGCTGATCGTCACCGTCGCGGCCGCCGCCAGTGCTACCACGACGCTGTTGCCCAGCCACGTGAGCATCGGCGCGTAGTTCCACACCTCGGTGTAGTTCGACGCCTGTACGTGCTGAGGGACCAGGAGGTTGTCGAACACCTCGGTGCGCGGCTTGAGCGAGGCACTGATGAGCCAGATGAACGGGTAGGTGAACACGACGGCGGCCAGGGCCAGGACGACGAGGTAGGGGCCCCGCTTGAGCAGGGGCCGCACATCCCGCCTGCGGGCCGCCGTACGGCCGGCGGGGCCGGCCTCGTTCCGGGCGCCGGCCCTGCCGCCGTCGGTACCGGGAGCGGGTGCCACCGCGGTGCGTGGAATGCTCATCAGTGCTTCTCGCCTTCGTAGTAGACGTACCGGCGCGAGGCACGTACTTGCACGGCGGTGATGACCATGGTGATCAGGAAGAGCAGCCAGGCCAGGGCGGACGCGTATCCCATGTGCAGGAACTGGAACGCCTGCTGGAACAGGTAGATGACGTAGAACAGGGCCGCTTCGTTGGCGTACGTGCTGTTCTGCTGGGCGCCGAAGAACATCGTGTAGGCCTGGTCGAACATCTGCAGCGCCGCGATCGTCTGGACGATCATGGTGAAGAACAGGGCGCCGCTGATCATCGGGATGGTGACGTGGCGGAACCTGGTCCACGGCCCGGCGCCGTCGAGTTCGGCGGCCTCGTAGAGCTCCTTGGGCACCTGCCGGAGGGCCGCCAGGTAGATGACGACCATTCCGCCGACACCCCAGAGCATGGTCATGGCCAGTCCGGGCTTGACCCAGTGAGTGTCGGTCGTCCAGTTGGGGCCGCTGATGCCGACCAGGGCGAGGGTGCGGTTGAGCAGTCCCTGCTGGCCGTTGAGCAGCAGCAGGAACAGCGCGCCCACGGCCACGGTCGGCGTCATGACCGGCAGGTAGAAGACGGTGCGGAAGAAGCCCGCCGCCCGGCCCACCCGGTTGAGCACCATCGCCAGGCCCAGGGCCACGGCCATGGCGGTCGGCACGTAGATGACCACGTACACGAGTGTGTTGCTCAATGCGTGGGCCACCTTGGGGTCCTGGAACAGCTCGCGGTAGTTCGCGAAGCCCACGTTCTTCGCGGTGCCGATCGAGTTGTAGTCGGTGAACGACAACACCAGGCTGGCGATCATCGGGCCGAGCGTGAAGACGAGGAAGCCGACGATCCACAGGGAGATGAAGCCGTAGGCGGCGCGGATCTGCCGCCAGTCCCTGGTGCGGGAGCGGGGCGCGGCCGGGGCCGGCTGCGAAAGGGTGGCCTGCGTGGCCATCACTTCGCCGCCTCGAACGCCTTGCTCGCCTCGGCCTGGGCCTGCTTCATGGCCGCGGCCGGCTTCTGCTGACCGGACAGGGCCCGGTTGACCGCCTCCTGCCAGGCCGTCTTGATCTCGCTGCCGGCCTTGGAGCCCGGGATGGCGAAGGCGTAGTCGGTGGACGCGTAGTAGTGCTCGATGGCCTGGTGGAAACCGGTCCGGCCGCCCTTGACGTACTTCGCCTTGACCTTCTGGTCGGCCTCCTTGTTCGCGGTCCACAGCCCGGTGAACATGGTCTTGTTCTTCTCCACGGTGGCCTGGCGGGCCGCCCCTGCCTGCAGCCAGGTGTCGGTGCTCGTCATGACCTTCATCCAGTCGACGGCCGCTTCGGGGTTGCCGGCGCCCTTCGGCAGACACCACGCGCTGCCGTTCTCGAAGCTGATCGGCGTGCCGTGCCGGTCGGTGAAGGGGATCGACCGAAGGTCCACCTTGGGCGAGGCCTGCACCAGGACGTTGACGTACCAGCCCTCCCAGGGGAACGCTCCGGCCTGGTTCTTCACGAACTGGTTGCCGGATCCGAAGAGGTCCCAGGTGTCGCGGAACGCCTTGAAGCGCGACCAGCCGCCCTGCTCGTCGATCAGGCTCAGGGCGTACGTCAGTGCCTCGACGATCCGCGGGTCGTCCAGGTTCGGGGAGCCGTCCGGATGGACCAGGTCCGCGCCGTTGGCCTTCGCCCACAGCGGGAGGAACTCGGGGAGCTTGGGGTCGAACCCGATGCGGGTGATGCGGTGGCCGGCGGCCTTGTACAGCTTCACGGCCGTGCTGTGCAGCCGGTCCCAGTCGCTGGTGCTCAGGTCGGACAGCGACAGACCCGCCTCGTCGAGCGCCTTGCCGTTCACCAGGATGTTGCGGGTGTTGTAGAACTCGGGGACGCCGTAGATCTTCCCGTCGATCGTCACCTCGTCGAGGGCGGCCCTGCGGTAGGCGCCGGTGTCGATGTCCGCGGCGGCGATCCGGTCGTCCAGGGGCTGGATCACCCCTTTGGCGGCGTAGCTGCCGACGAGGTCGCGGTCGAGGTAGACCAGGTCCGGCGCGTTGCCGCTGGAGACCGCCGACAGGAACTGCTGCGGGTCGAAGTCGCCCTCGTTGATGCGGAGCTCGACCTTGGGGTAGGCGCTCTTGAACGCGTCGATGCGGGCCTGTCCGACGTCGTCGGGCTTGCCGAAGCCCTGGGTCGACAACGCTCCCGCGCCGGCCTTGCCGCCCCCGGTGCCGCTCTTGGCGCCGACACCACCGCAGGCACTGGCCGAAGCGAGGGCGAGCGCTCCTATCGAGCCGGCCAGAAAGCGTCGTCGAGTGACCATGTCGAACTCCTCATTGAGTGGCGGATCTTCTGGGAAGGGCGGATCTTCGAAGGGGACGCGGACGGTCCTCGCGCCTACGGCGGACCGGTCGTGCTCACGCGGTCACGGCGGCCGGGATCGCGTTGGCGCGCGCGACCCGGGCGTACCAGTGGCCGCTGTCCTTGACGGTGCGGCGCTGTGTCGCGTAGTCGACGTGCACCAGGCCCATCCGGGGCCGGTAGCCCATCGCCCACTCGAAGTTGTCCATCAAGGACCAGTGGAAGTAGCCGCGGACCGGGCAGCCCTGCTGGATCGCGCGGTGCACGGCGATGAGGTGGCGGTGCAGGAAGTCGGTGCGCCGTGCGTCGTGCACGGCGCCGTCCTCGCCGGGCTCGTCGTTGAAGACGGCGCCGTTCTCCGTGATGAGAACCGGTATGTCCCCGTAGCTGTCGTGGAGTTGGACCAGCAGGTCGGTGAGGGCCTCCGGCACGATCTCCCAGTCGAGGTCGGTGCGCGCCACGTCCGGCCGGCCGGGCTCGACCCGCCAGGGGAAGGGGCCGTCGGTGGGCTGCCGGCGGGCGCTGACGATCCGGCGCGTGTAGTAGTTGACCCCGATGAAGTCGCTGCCGGCGCCGATCACGGGCAGGTCGCCGTCGCGGACGAAGTCCAGCGGGCCGGCGGCCCGTTCCCAGTGCTCGCGCATGTCCTCGGGGTAGCGGCCGTTCTGCACGGCATCGAGGAACCAGCGGTTGACGTAGCCGTCGGAGGCGTGGGCCGCCAGCCGGTCCTCCTCGCCGGCGGTGTGGGGCACGTGCGGGAAGAGGCTGAACGCCACGCCTGCCCTGCCCTGCGGACGGCTCGCCCGCAGGGCCTGGACGGCCTTGCCGTGGCCCAGCAGGAGGTGGTGCATCGCGCACACCGACCCCGCGATGTCCCGCTCGCCGGGTGCGTGCAGACCCAGCTGATGTCCGAGGAGGCCCACGATCCAGGGTTCGTTGATCGTCACCCAGTCCTGCACCCGGTCGCCGTAGGCCTCGAAGCAGAGGGCCGCGTACTCGGCGAACCGGTCCGCCGTCTCGCGTGCCCGCCAACCGCCGCGCTCCTGCAGCACCTGCGGGAGGTCCCAGTGGTAGAGGGTGACGAGCGGGCTGATGCCGCGGGCGAGCAACTGGTCGATCAGGCGGTCGTAGTGGTCGACGCCCCGCTTGTTCACCTCGCCGTGCCCGTCGGGGACGATCCGGGGCCAGGACAGCGAGAACCGGTAGGCGTTGACGCCGAGGCCCGCCATCAGCTCGATGTCCTCGGCCGCCCGGTGGTAGTGGTCGCAGGCGACCGCGCCGCTCTCCGCGCGCTCCACGGCCCCGGGGACGCGGCAGAAGCGGTCCCACACGGACTCGCCGCGTCCGTCGCTGTCCGTGGCGCCCTCCACCTGGTAGGCGGAGGTGGACGTGCCCCAGAGGAAGCCGTCGGGGAAGTCCAGAACGCGGCTTGGTTCGGTGCTCACCTGTGGTGTCAGTCCTTCGATCCGTTCGTGGCGGTGCCGGAAAGGCCCGGCGGGCCGTGGTCCTGCGGACGGGACGAGCCGCCTCGGCTGCTGCGACAGGTCGGGAGGGCTCGCCGAGGGTGCGGCAGGGTGCCGTCCGGCCGCGGGGCCGGTATGGCATCGTTCCCACATGGGAACGTACTCAGGTCGTTGAAGGCCCGTCAATACTCCGGCGGCACTTGATGTGGGCCCGCGCGCGTCAGCGCACGTCACCCGCCCCGGGGCGGCCGGGACACGCTGGGACAGCGGCCGGGACGGCCGTGGTTCAGGCTCTGGCCGAACCGGCCGGCGCCGCGGTCGAACCGCGCAGCACCAGCGTCGGGTCCAGCGTCTCCTGGATGCGGCGCCCTGCCCGGCCCCTCTTCGGCTCCGCGGCGGCTTCCCGCTCGGCGATCCGCCGGAGCAGCAACTCGGCCGCCCTGCGCCCCATCTCGTAGGTCGGCTGCGCCACGGCGGTGAGACCGGGCTCCACCATCCGCATCCACGCCAGGTCGTCGAACGACACCAGCGACACGTCGCGGGGCACGGCGAGACCGCGTCGGCGCAGCTCCAGCCAGACCGTCTCGGCCATCAGGTTGTTGACGGCGAAGATCGCGGTGACGTCCGGGTGGCTGTCCAGCAGTTCCGCCACCCGGGACCTGGCGTCCGCAGCTTGGAACTCCAGGTCGAGCACCAGCCGCCGGTCGACGGGCACGCCGGCGGCGCGGTGGGCGGCGCGGTAGCCGCGCAGCCGTTCGGCGCCGGTGGCCCATTTCGTCTCGTCGATCAGCAGCGCGATACGCCGGTGGCCGAGGTCCAGCAGGTGCTCGGTGGCCTCCCGGGCACCGTGCTCGCTGTCGATGACCACCGAGTCGCACCCGCGGGCCCCGGAGCGCCGGTCGGCCTCCACCACGCTCACGCCCCGCTCGACGAGCAGTTCGGTGGCCGCCGCGGCAGCCGGAGTGAGCACGACGCCCGTGGCCCGCATCGCGACGAACGCCTTGGCTCCGTCGAGTTCCTGTCCGGGGTCACCGTGGTCGTCCACCAGCACCATCTGGTACCCGGCCGCGCGCAGGGCCTGCTCCACGCCCGCGGCGAGCTCCGCGTAGAACTGGTTGCGCAGATCGGAGACGAGCAGCCCGACGACATTGCTGCGCTGCCCCTTCAGCGTGCGCGCCAGAGCGTCCGGAACGTAGCCGATGCGCTGAGCGGCCGCGAGCACGTCCGCACGGATGTGCGCGGCCACATAGCCCTGCCCGCTGAGCGCCCGCGACGCGGTGGAGCGGGACGTGCCCGCCTCCCTGGCCACGTCGTGCAGGGTGGGGCGCCGTCGCCCGACCGCGGACGTGTTCCTGTCGTCTTCGCCCCCGGCGACCGGTACGTCCCATGCGCGATCAGCCATCCGCCGCTGCCCCCTCGCCCCGATGTCTGCCCTGCCTCCACACCGTCCGGCGGCCGTGTCCGCGCACGGTGAAAGGCGCTGCTGGCACAATAACGTGATCGCCGCGCCGTACCGCGGTCGAGCGCGTCCTTGGGTGGCCTCGCCTCACGATCCCGCTCCCCCGGGCGCGTCGCCGTCCTGCCACGGCCGCCGTGGGGCCACCGTGACCAGTGCCTCGGCCTGCTGTCCGAACCGCATCCGACCGACGGTGAGGTCCGCGGCCACCCGCTGCCGAACGCCGCTCTCCCCCGGGGGGACGGTCACCTCGAACACCAAGGTGGCCTCGCCGCCCCCCTGCGGTTTCACCTCCTGCTCGGCGGGCCGGGCCGCCCAGCCCCGCGGGAGGACCATCCGCACCCGGGCGGTGCGTGCCGTCGGGAAGGGGTTGCGCACGCAGACCTCCAGCACCAGGGTCCGGCCCGGCTCCACCGCCGAACGGTAGGGAGTGATCCGGGCGCCGAAGCCTTCGGCGTCAAAGTCGATGTCCGAGGGCAGCAGTTCGCGGTGCAGCCGCGCCACCCGCTCGCCCTCCTCGAGGAGCATGTCCAGGTAGTCCGGGGTGACCTTGCGAGGCGTCCAGTGGCCGCTGATCATCAGTTCGGGGTTCAGGGCGCGGTACAGCTCGGCGCTGCGGCGGAAGTCGTCGATCCTGAAGCGGTTGCGGTACTGGTAGTTGAGCACTTCGGGCTGCTCCCCCGGCCGCCATTCCGTGGTCTGCTGGTCCCCGGTCGCCACGACACGGCGCCCGTCCGCCTCGAAGGCGTACGCGGCCGCGTACAGGGTGTGGCCCGGCAGTTCGTGCACGCCGATCTCGTACTCGCGCCAGGTGACGGGCGCGCCGAGCGGGAGATCGCGGTCCACCGGGATGGGGTCGAACCACAGACAGGGCAGGTCCCAGCGTTTGGGGTCCTGGAGCACCGGGGTCACGTTGGAGGGCGACCAGACGGCGGTGCCCTCCACCTCGCGCAGCAGGTTGAATCCGGCGATGTGGTCGTCGTGGTAGTGGGTGGGCAGTGCCACCTCGACCCGGTCGATGCCGTGAACGCGCCGCAGCGACTGCAGGCACGCCAGCAGGGGCCGCCGACTGGAGCGGTCGTGCCCGCCGGGCAGGCCGGTCGTCAGGTCGTATCCGAAGTCCAGCAGCAGGGCCGTGCCGTGGTCGGAGAGCAGCGCGTAGGTCAGCGCGTTGCTGGTGCGGTTGCGCAGCAGGTGGGGCGTCACCTGCTCCCAGGGGTCGTCCAGCATGGCGTCCAGATCCCAGGGGCGTCTGCGGCGTGAGTCCAGCAGTTCCTGGAGTCCGGACCGCAGCCGGGCCACTGCGGCACGCGGATGGGTCACCGGCTCCCCGTGCGAGGGAAGCAGCATGGCGGGCGCGTGGTCGAGCAGTTGCCGACAGGACAGGGCCGTGGCGGCGACGCCCTCCATGCCGGCGCTCTCGCCTCCCGTGTACGCCCACTGGGTGGCCGCCAGCGACCACACCCGGCCCTCACCGTGGATCAGGTCGCCGACGAAGGCGAGGCGCTTTCCGCCGACCTCCACCAGGTAGCTGACGGAGCCGACCGTGTGGCCGGGAGTGGGGAGGGTGAACACCTCGAACGGCCCGTAGGAGCGGGTGCGGTACTCGGCCACGCTGCCGGTCACCGGCACCTGCTCCAGCAGGGAGAACCGGTCCTGGCGCACGTCGTAGTCGTTGTCGAGCGGCCGGGTACGCCAGTGCTCGTCGACGTTCTCGATGAGGTCCCGCTCCACCGGCGGCACCCAGATCCTGATGCCGGCGCGCGCCGCCCGTGCCAACCCCTGCACTTGATCGCGGTGGTGATGGGTGATCAGCACGTCGGTGACCCGGTCGACTCCGTAGTCGCCCAGGCGGTCGAGGACCTCGCCGCTGCCGAAGTCGATGAGCACCGCCTCCCGCCCACGGCGCAGCACGTACACGTGGCAGGTGTCCTGGAAGCGGAAAACGTCCGTGCCGATCAGCATGGTTCTCCCGTGGTCCCGGTCGGATGAGGGGTGTCAGGCGTGTGCGCGGCGGCGCCCGTCCCAGGCGCGCCACGCGGACCGTAGGGCGGCGTAGTCCTCGGGTCCGAGCGACTCCCCGGTGCGGTCGATGTGGGTGCTGTAGTACAGCGCGGGTACGCCCAGGTCGGGCTTGGCGGCCAGGTAGGCCCGCCACTGCTCCCGGTCGGGCACGCACCAGTCGTCGGTGTCGACGAGCAGGTCGGGGCAGGCGGCGGCGACCACGGCGGCCCGGTGTCGCATCTGCGGCACGATCGGGGCGTCGGGTTCGGGGTCGTCCAGGCGCAGCATGTCGTTGAGCCGCACCATGTCGGTGACGTCGGCGAAGCTCGGGTGGGGGGTGTGCGTGATGACGAGCGCGTCCGGCTTCACGCGCTTGGCCGCGTCGTACACCGTGGACAGCATCTGGTGCAGCAGGGCGATCCCCCAGCGCGGACCGTGGTGGGTCAGCGCCGCACCGCTGGGCGTGCGGGCGGTGAAGTCGGTCTTCAGCCCGTCCGCTCCCAGGCCGCCCGGCCCGTCGCCGAGCATGCGGGCCACGCCATCCTCGAGCGCCTTGCGGGCCACGGGGCTGCCCGGGTCGAGTGCGACGGGCACGCCCTCGGGGTTACGGACGCACAACTCGTCGGCGAGGCCCTCCCACAGCCAGGCGGGCCACCACAGCAGGACGCGCTGGCCGCGTTCTCGGCGGGCCGCGATCCACCCCCGCAGGTCGGGCCACTTGTCCGGGTCCGGCTCGCAGGTGCCGTACTGCAGCTGCCACTTGTCGTCGATGACGATCGTGCCCGGCTCGATGCCCTGGTCGGCGAGGTGCGCGAGATAGCGGTCGTACTCGGCCTGGCCGGCCAGGGCCTGGGCAGCCCGTCCGGTCACGCGCGCCTCGTGGTTCTGCGCTCCCCAGCCGCAGAACATCGGCGCCGACCACCAGTCGGGGCGCCGGGGCCTTGGTACTGCCGGCACCGAACCGCGGGAGACGAGCCGGGCCCGGTAACGGCGCAGCGCCTCGTAGGGGTCGGGGCTGCCCGGTGTGAACACCACGGCAGGCGTGCGGAATTCGCCGTCCACCCTGGTGTGACCCTCGTAGTCCAGACGCAGGGCGAACCCGCCGTCCGCCGGGACGTAGGCGAGCTGCGTGAACGTCATGTCCGATACCGGGGCGTCGACGGCGAGCGACCACCACCCCTCGGGAACGGGGCGCCCGGGGTCCTCCACCGCCGGCGCGGTGGTCAGCGCCAGGCAGAGCGGAGCGGGCGTGAAGAACCAGTGCCCGCGCCCCGGCCGGGCGTCCCCCACCACTCCCACGACCGCGCTCTCGCCGGCGCCACGCACCAGGCGGCGGGGGTCGCCCGGGTTCGGCGAGAAGAGCGTGCGGAAGGAACTGCCGCTCGGCAGGTACCCGCCGCCACCGGGCAGCACGGAACGCCCGGCCAGCAGGTGCACCTCCCCCAGGGTCCCGCTGCCCCGTACCGACCAGGACAGTTCCACCGCTTCCGGGCGGCACTCGATGCGCACGGCCGCCTTCTCCCAGCGGGTGCTGCGCCGCTCGGCCTCGATGACGGGGTACGGATGCCGACGCAGGAGCACCGGCGGGGTCGTTCCGGCGGTCTCATCCGGCCCGTCCAGCGTGTCCAGCGCCCCGAACAGCTGGAGAACGGCCACCTGTGGACCCCGGCCATCGGCGTCCGAGCCGCCGTCGGGGGCGAACACTCGGGCAGTGCGGCCATCAGCGGCCACACTCATGCCGTAGGTCTCGGTCCGTATCTCGATGCGGCCCTCCCAGCGATCCAGCCACGCCCCGCCCGATGCTGTCGCCACCACAACTCGCCCCTCTGTCCGCGCGGCGTCCGAGGTCGCCCGACTGGAATCGTTCCCATGTGAGAACGTACCCAGGCCGCCCTCGCATGGTCAACCGGCAGGCATGATGCAACGGTCGTGTCCTGTCACACCTCTCCGCCTGGTCGACAGACACCCGCACCCGGGACGGCACGGACGCGACGGCATCCATGACGGGCTGAGTCCGGTCGACCGCATGCACCGCGAGTTCGACGAGCCTTGAACGTGCCGTCCGGCTTCGTCGTGGCGTCTCGGCGAGGGCGGGCTCAAGGCCACAGCCTCCTTACGAGCGGGGCGAGCCGGTCAGCAACTCCTCGTTGTAGGCGCACAACGGCCGGCGTCCATTCCGAGGACGCACTTCAGTGGTCGCCGTGGAAGGTGGATGAGGCGGGGAGCGTGGTGTCCGTGCAGTCGCGGCGGGCGGCGACGTCCGAGACGTAGGCTCGGAAGACCTGCTCGAACGGCGTCTTCCTGAGCTCTTCGTACCCGTAGGCCATGGTCATCGTGTGGATCTGGGGTTTTCCGTCGCAGACGGAGGACGCCCACCAGCCGAAGTCATCACTGTGGCCGGCCTTGCCCGGTACGGTCTCGGCAACCTTCTTCGCCTGCTCCCCGGAGTACGTGTGCAAGGAGACCCACCATTCGCCGACCATGTCCGGGTGTGGCGGATGATGATGGCGCGTGTCCGCTTCGTCCCGCCAGAGCCCGTCCGCATGAGCGCCGCTGAGCACAAGGAGGCACCGTTCGTCCCAGAGCTTGCCGTCCGTCCGGGCTTCCAGGACCTGATCCGGGAAACCGTCCTGGCGCGCGAAGCCGCCCTCCCGATACCAGGCGCAGGTGCCCTCGGCCCGAGCGGCCGGGATCGGGCCCTTCGGCAGGGCGGGGATGTTCTCGGGGGGAGCAGGCAGCCTGTCCGCACAATCCAGGCGCTCTGCCAAGTTGTTCGCGGTGTCCACGGCGATGCGGGCGAGGGTGTCGCGATCGTGGGAGGTCACCTGACCGTCTTCCGTGAACGGCGGCTTGCGAGCTTCCAGCGTCGCTCGTGCCCACAGTGCCTTGATCGACTGTCCACTCGCCTTGCCCTCGGCGCACGGCAGCTCCACGGTGACACCCGAGTTCGTGACCACGCCGGCGATGCCGCCACCGAGCGGCTCGTCGGGGTAGTTGGGCCCCTGGTCACGAAGAGGCCGGTCCATCCAGTCTTCCGGCTTCCAGGTCTCGTCCGAGGGCAGGACACCCACCGCGCCCGTGAAGAACCACCGCTCGCCGCTGTGCGTGCGGTACGCCTCGCCTGCTTTCGTGCTGAAGATCTCGCAGTCCTGGGGCATGCCGGCATCGAGCTCGATCGTGCCCTCCTCGGCCGTGCGATGCGAGATGGTCCCTCCCGCCGGGGAGAGCGCGAGGACTCGTCCGGCCGGTACAAGCCCGGCGCAGGCCTCATCGATCTTCTGGTGCGCCCGCCATGTGTGCCACACATGCGTCCCGCTCCAGCCGATCGCCACCACCGCAACCAGGCACGCCAGTGAGATGACGGGCTTTCGAAGACGTTGTGGAACCGCCACTGCTCCCCCTCGACCGACAGCGCGCCGAAAAGTAGCAGAAGGCGTGAGTACGAACACCGGCGGGGTCTCTCGCCGACGCGCTGCCCTCCTCCCGCCCCTGTCACGTCGTCCCGGCCCATGGCGGGCATCGCCGCGGCGGCGGCCGACGGCAGACCGTCCGGGACCCGGAAGGCCGAACCGGGATGGCCGACGGCGCGCGCTGGATCATGGTGCACATGACCTTCATCAACGGACGCCGCCACTACGGCCGCAAGGGACCTCTGCTTCCCACCATGCACCCGACGGCTACTCTGGACTAAATAGTCCTCTTCTTTGGCGAACGCAGGTACAGCCCCTGCCGAACCCGGCTGCGTTCGCGGGGCTGGGCTCGGTTTCAGCGCCTTCGCCGACCCTCACCGGGCGGAGTGGTGTCGTCGCCAGCGGCCGCGAACACCTTCACGTGGTCGATGGCCATATCAAGGGCAATCCTCATGGGCCTCACGTTCCGGGTCGTCTGCGCAAGGAGGTGGCCGCCTTGAAGAGCAGCCATGAGGCCGGTGGCGAGCTCTCCGGTATCCGCGTCCGACCGGAGGACTCCCGTGTCCTTCATCCGATCGAGGCCGGCCTTGAGCAGCCCTTCCCAGGTGTCGAAATATCGGAGGATCGCCTTACGCGCGGCTTCGTCCTGATCGCCCAACTCGCTCGCGAGTGAGCCGAGTGGACAGCCGTATGCTCCGTTTCGGAGCGCGTTGTGTTCGACCACCGCATCCCGCCAGCGCTCCAGTCCTCGAAGGGAGCTCAGCTTCCGCAGCAGCTGCTGTTGACCTTGGAGCACTTGTGCAGCCTGCAACGCGACAACGTCCCGCACCAGCGCATCCTTGTCGAGGTAGTGACGGTAGAGCTGCGACTTACTGGTCCCGCTGGCCGCCCTGACATCGTCGAGGGTTGTCAGAGTCACGCCTTTGACGTGCATCATCTCGGCGGCCGCGCGCAAAATGCGCTCTCGAGTCGCCCGCCCGCGCGCAGTCAGCCGGGCGCCGTTACCGCTCGCCTTTTCCGCCACGCTGGAAAGACTACTGCGTGTGCAGGTTAGCAGTGACGAATAATGGACTTCGAGGTCCTTTTTCCGGAGCACACCTATGTGTAGCGCCGACGAAGTCGAGGGGAATGTCTGCTTCCCTCCGACCGCGGTGATGCGGGACCTCCTTGCGACGTCGCTTGGAGCTAGGGAGTGTCTCTTGTTGTGATCAAGCTCGGGGGTGGGCGCCGGTCCGGTAGGACTGTGGTGTGACGCGTGCGCAACTCACGGACGAAGAGTGGGAGTTCATCGGGCCGTTACTGCCGGTCGGCAGGTTCGGCCCGTACCCCGAGCGGCTGCGTGAGCAGTTCGAAGGGGTGATCTGCCGGTTCCGCACCGGCAGCCAGTGGAGGGAGATGCCCGAGCGGTCGCGCCTGGCAGACCGACTACAACCGCTTCATGCGATGGCGGGACGCGGGAGTCTTCCAGGCCCTGCTGGACGAGGCGATCACCGAAGCCGCCCGACGGGACGAGATCGACATGTCCCTGGTCAGCGTGGACTCCGCCATCACGCGAGCCCATCACGACGCCGCCGGCGTGCGGGTCAGCGAACAGACCCTGGCCGCACTCGAGGAGGCAGCCTCGCAAAAAGGGGAGCGTCGAAGGGACAAGACGGGCAGGACGACGAAAGCGATCTGGCCCGCGCCGAACGCCGACGCATCCGCTTACGACGGCGGGCCCGACTGAAGGCCGCCCTCCTCGGGCGGTCCCGCGGCGGGCTGACCAGCAAGATCCACCTGGCCGCCGACCGGCGCTGCCGGCCGATGGCACTCCTTCTGACCGCCGGACAGGCCGCCGACAGCCCCCACTTCATCCCGGTCCTGAGCAAGGTGCGGGTGCGTGTGCCCATCGGCCGTCCCCGCACCCGGCCCGCCGCCGTGGCCGGCGATAAGGCCTACTCCTCCCGAGCCAACCGAGCCCACCTGCGCAAACGCCGCATCAAGGCGGTCATCCCGGAGAAGAAGGACCAAGCCGCCAACCGCAGGAAGAAAGGCAGCCGGGGCGGCAGGCCCGTCACCCACAACGCCGATCTCTACCGCGACCGCAACACGGTCGAGCGTGCCATCAACAGGATGAAGGACCGGCGAGGCATCGCGACCCGCTACGACAAGACGCCCGCCAGCTACCTCGCCGGACTCCATCTCCGCGCAGCGACCATCTGGATCAGCAGCCTCCTGAAAACCCAATGATCACAACTGGAGACGGTCCCTAGTGCCACAGGTGTCCTCCTTGCGAGCGCCGGTGTGACGGCCGGCGCCCTTTGCAGGCCGAGTCGCCAAAAGGCCGGTAGAGCCCTGGTAGACACGGGGTGCACGCTCAGGAGTGTCGTTCCCGGGACGCACCTGGTTGTTCCGGACTTGCGGCGCATACAACACCGAGAGAGAGACGCGGTAGCCGCCGGCCGGTCCGAGGCGCGCAGAGGGGTCAGGACGCCGCGCCGGGCGCAGTGGTGCCGTGCCTGCGTTCACGGCGCGGAGGTTCCGCCGGCGTCGTCGGCCGGGTCAACTTCTGCCGGGAGTCGGAGGACGCTGTTCGCATATGCTGCCGTGACGGCGCCGGCCCGCACGGATCTCGCGAGGCCACGACGGCGGGACCGCGTAGCCTCTCCACAGAGCGCGTCGGCGCCGCTCAGGAGTCTGCCCGGCAGGCAGGTCCGGGTGTCCGGCCTGCGCACCGGACGAGGACAGGAGGCGGCACATGCACGACGACACGCTGGCTGCGAAGGTCGCCCGTCTGGGGTGTGCCACGCTCGTGGACGCCATGGGCCGGGTCCACGGTCACCGCGCCCACATCCCCTCCATGGTGAGCCCCGACCCAGGCCGCCCGTTGTTCGGACCCGCAGCCACCATCTCGTTCATGCCCTACCGCGAGGACCTGACCGGGCCGGGCCTCGACTTCGGACATTTTTACCGAGGGGCGCTGGGTGACGGACCACTCTCGGGCCAGGTTCTCGTGCTCTCCAGCGGTGGCTACCCTGACGTGTCACACGGCGGCGGCACCAAGCTGTCCAGGGCGGACGGTAGCGGCCTTGCCGGCGTCCTGGCCGATGGCCGGTTGCGTGACTTCGGCCAGTTGCGCGGGTACAGCTTCTCCACATGGTGCAGGGGGGAGGCCGTCCGCTGGGGCGGCGACACCGTGATGCCGCACGCGTTCAACGTGACCGTCGAGGTCGCCGGCGTGTGCGTGAGCCCCGGTGACTACGTGTACATGGACAGCGCGGGGGGTGTGGTGATCCCCTCCGCGAGTCTGCACCGGGTTGTCGGCATCGCGGAAGAAGTGGAGGCCGAGGAGGCGGAGGCCGAGAGGAGCATCAGGGGCGAGGCAGCGCAACCGGACAGGTAGGAAGGTCCTCCCGACGTGTCCGTCCGCTGCACGCCGCACGCCGAACCACAGGGACGACGACGCGCGTTGCCGGACGCAGAGTAAGAAGACAGGCGCCGTGTGACGCGATACCCCCGGAAGACCGATGCATCGCGCCATCTGGGAGGTAGGCATGCCGGGGTACCACAAGAGCTCAGAGCGCGTCTCGCAGTTCACGGACCAGCAGTACCCCGTGACCCAGCATGATGAGACCGAGCCCCCGTTCGCCAACGCCTACTGGGACAACAAGGCGCCGGGAATCTACGTGGACATCGTCTCGGGTGAGCCCCTGTTCGCCTCGGTGGACAAGTACGACAGCGGAACCGGGTGGCCCAGCTTAACCAAGCCCCTCGTGGCGGACCACGTCGTCGAGAGGCCCGACTCGAACCACGGCACGATCCGCGTCGAGGTCCGGTCGGCCAGGGGCGACAGCCATCTGGGACACCTGTTCTCCGATGGTCCGCGCGACCGCGGCGGACTGCGGTACCGCATCAACTCGGCGTCCCTGCGCTTCATCCCCGCCACGGAACTCGCACATGAGGGCTACGGCCAGTACTCGAGCTTGTTCAGCGTGTCCGAGGAGGACGCTGCCGAAGCATCGGGGCGGTCTGCCGCCTGACACCACTCATGGCGAACGGCAGCCCCACCGAGTAAGGCGAGCGTCCTCGGCGACGCAGATCAGGTGGACAGACATCGCAGCACCGGTCGGCCCAGCCCGCTCTTCCAGCGGCACCGATGGAGGCCGGGCGAGCCGACAGGAGTACCGCACTGTGATCGAGAACCTCAACGGCATCTCCGCCGAAGACGGCGCTCAAGTACCATCCGACCAGATCGCGGCCGCCGTCACCGCGGGGAACATCGTCTACGAAGACGGCGCCACGCAGACTTTCCATTCCGACGGGACCACCCAGTACACCGAGCACGGACGTGAGACAACGGGTACGTGGACTGTTGACGAGGACGGACACTTCTGCTCCTTCTGGCCACCCAGTTACCGTGCCTCCTACGACCTTCGGTGGATCGTGGAAGAGCGGCGCATCGTCGGCCTACGGTTCTCTGACCTCAGGAACGGGGCCCGTTTCGACGGCCGATACCGGTGAGCGGCCACAACACACTCTCCGGACGGGGCCCCAGCAACAACATCGGTACCCGCCCGAACCCTCAGCCGCTCAAGATCGTCGACCGGAAGACACGCGCGGCTCAACTCAGCGCAAAAGCCCTGGATTTGCCCTGCCTGACCCACTGAAGACGCCGCCGCGCATGGACGCGTGGCGGAAAGCACGGTTGACCCGCCCAAGAATCTGGGAGCCCGCGCCCCAGAGGCATTCGGATGCCCTGCAATCACGTCGTCGAACGACAGAGGAAATCCTCGGGAACGGATCGCAGCGTTTCAGCACAAGCACACCCGAATGTGCATCTTGACGTTGACCGGCACTGAGGCAGCAAGCGCGACGAGTCCACCAGTCAGCTTTCAGCAGATTACCGGCGCCATGAAGAAATCTCAGGAGAATCTCGATATGCCCGATTCGATCGGTGACAGTATCTGGCCGCGTGCCGCAGTCGGCGAGACCGAGGCCGAGGCGCTCATCCACGCCATCTGTTTCAAGACGGGTCCCCCGAGGCTCTTGGGCGTCGAGGTGGAGTGGCTCGTCCAGGAGCTGCGCGCACCTCGACTCCCCGTATCGCAGAAACGACTGCGGACGGTCTACGACACGCTGCGGACCGTCCCCCTGCGGTCGACCCTGACCGTGGAGCCGGGCGGCCAGCTGGAGCTGAGCTCGCCACCTGCCGGCTCGCTGATGGAGTGCATCGCCACCGTCTCCGCCGACCTCGACACCGTCCGCGCAGTGCTCCAGCGGGACGGCCTGGGCCTGGTCGGCCTCGGCCACCACCCCTGGCACGCGCCGCGTCGCTATCTGAGACAGCCGCGCTACGACGCCATGGAGGCGTACTTCGACCGTACCGGGCCGGCTGGTCGTTTCATGATGTGTGCTTCTGCGTCCGTGCAGGTGTGTGTGGACGCCGGGTACGAGGAGCCGGGCCCTTTCGGCCATGTGCGGCGCTGGTGGCTGGCACATCTCCTGGGTGCGGTCCTCCTGGCCGCGTTCGCCAACTCTCCGCTGTCCTGCGGGCGACCGACCGGCTGGCGGTCCACCCGGCAGCTCCGGTGGACACAGATCGGCTTCGGCCGGTCGGCCGGCCCTGTGCTGGACGCCGACCCGCGCGGCACCTGGATGCGCCACGTTCTCGACGCACCGGTCATGTGTGTACGCCGCGACGGCAAGCCGTGGCACGTGCCCGACAATCTGACCTTCCGGGAGTGGACGAGGTCCGGCAGCCCCAGACCGCCGACCCGTGACGATCTCGACTACCACTCGACGACCTTGTTCCCTCCGGTCAGGCCGCGCGGCCACCTGGAACTGCGCATGATCGACGCCCAGCCCGGAGACAACGGCTGGATCGTGCCGCTCGCCGTAACCGCTGCGCTCTTCGACGACCCGGAGGCCACCGAGACCGCCTACCGGGCGGTGAAACCCCTGGCCGAGCGCACGCTGGGCTGGCCCGCGCCGTACAACCCGTTGTATGCGGTGGCGGCCCATGACGCCCTGACCGATCCCGAGTTGCGCGAAGCCGCCGTCACATGCTTCACCGCGGCGCTGGCCGCGTTGCCCCGCCTCGGTGCGACAACCGAGGTCACCGACGCCGTTGCCGGGCATCTGGAGCGCTACGTCCTCCAGGGCCGGTGTCCCGCCGACGATCTGCTGGAGATGCCGGACAGTGCCGTCCTCGGCCCGCATGCGAGGGAAACATGCTCATGACCGACCCCATCGACAACAGCGCTGGGGCTGGGGAAGCCACTGTGGACATTGAGACTCAGCGCGAACGCGCAATCGCCTCGCTGATCACCGCCCGGGAGCGTACGACGCTGCTGACCAGCTGCGTCGAGGAGCCCGATCTCACCGCGCAGCACTCGCCGTTGATGTCGCCGTTGGTGTGGGACCTGGCGCATATCGGCAATCAGGAGGAGTTGTGGCTGCTGCGCG